>NZ_JBSFGB010000055.1:0-46553 GCF_053596375.1 Streptomyces sp. NPDC001709
TCCAGCTCGCCGGCGAAGGCCGCCACGCGCTCCCGCATCCCGACGAGCCCCCGCCCGCTGCCGGGCACCGGCCGGTGGCCCGGGGCGGGCGGGTCGTTCGCGACCTCGACTGTGAGCCGCGCGTCGTCACCCCGCACGGCGATCCGTACATCGACGGCACCGGCGTGCTTGACCACGTTCGTCAGCGCTTCCTGGACGATCCGGTAGGCCGAGACCTGCATCCCGGCGGGCGCCGTCCGCCCGTCCACCTCGACGGCACACGTGACCCGGCACCCCGCGGAGGTCGCGACACGCACGAGCTGGTCGAGACGGGCGAGGGACGGCTCGGGGACGAGATCCCGTTCGCCGAAGGAGAGCAGCCCGAGCAGCCGCCGCATCTCGGCCAGCGCCGTGTCGGCGGTCCGAGCGATGACCCCGACCCCGTGCGCGGCCTCCTCCGGCTGGAGCGGACCGGAGGTGAGCACGTCTTCGGCTGCCCGTGCCTGCAGGGCGATGGCGCTGACGTGGTGGGCGACGACATCGTGCAGGTCGCGGGCGATACGGGCGCGCTCGGTGAGCACGGCCTGGCGCGCGTTGAGTTCCCGCTCGGCCGCGAGCCGCCGGTTCAGCTCGCGCAGCCGGGCCGCGTCGGCGTCGATCCGGCGCCGTCCGTACCCCAGCAGCCAGGCCAGGGCGAAGAAGAACCCGAACGTCGTGAGGCTGATGGGTTCCAGCGAGCCGAGCCGTGGTGGCTCCCAGTGCCCGGTCAGCGCGTCCGTCACGGCGGCCGAGGCGAGGCCGAGCAGGGTGAGCGGCACACTCGCCGCGGCGGGTGTGTACCGGGCCACGGCGTAGACGCCGAGCATCAGCAGGAACGGTCCGGGCACCTTCGACGGGATCGGGCCGAGCGCCTGGAACAGGACGTACAGCGCGGTCATCACGACGAGCACGGCACGCGGCGCCGTCCGCCGCCACAGCAGCGGCACGGTCTGCGCGCCCCACAGCGCCACGCCCCAGGCGGGCGGCGCGGGCGTCCGGGCCGGCACCGTGGCCATGTCGAGCAGCGTGAGGCCGCCCACCCACACGGCGTCGGTCAGCCGCGGTCGGTCGGCGAGCCGGCGTTGTACGGCTCGGGTCAGGCTTTTCATCGGGACGATCATCTCGGTCCGTCAGGCTAGACGACCCGCGAGCGCGACGGATCCTCCGCGGGGCGCGCATCGAAAGATGCGTCGGCGCTCCCCAGGATCGGCATCGGGCCCGAGGCGCCGCCGGGCCGGGCCGCCCTAGCGTCCCTGACATGTCGAACACAGCCGTCACAGCCGTACAGCCCCCGCCCCAGCCGACGACGGACGAGCCCCGCCGGCGCACACCATCGCGCACGCATACCTGGCCCCTGCTGCCGCTCGGCACCGCCGCGATGCTCTTCGCGGTCGGCGGCCGGTGGGACATCGCGGCCGCCGCCTGGATCTTCCCCGTCCTGCTGCTGCGCTTCACCCGCCTGAGCCGTGCCTGGTCAGGAGCGCTGTGGATGGGGGCGGCGCACCTGGCTGCGGCCGTCTTCTGGATCCAGGAGTCGGCGATCGGCTTCAACCCCGTGGTGCTCGCCGGAGCCCTTGCGCTGGCCGCCCTGCAGTCACTGCCGTTCGTCGCCGACCGGCTGCTGACGGCCCGACTGCGCCCGGCGGCCGGTTCCCTCGTCTTCCCGGCCGGTGTCGCCGCCGTTGAGTTCCTGATCACCCTGGTGTCCCCGTTCGGCACGGCGTACGGCTCCCTCGCCGTCACCCAGCACGGAGACCTCCCGCTCCTCCAGGTCGTCTCGGTGACCGGCCCGTGGGGGATCGGCTTCCTGATCGCCTACGCCGCGAGCACCGTCAACCGCCTCTGGGAGCGCGCTTCCTGGCGCAGCGGCCTCGTCTGCACGGCCGTCCTGCTCGGTGTGCTGCTCGCCGGCGGCGCCCGGCTGGCCTTCTTCCCGCCGCAGGGCACGACCGTACGGATCGCCGGAGTCACCCCCGCTCGCAGCACCACCGACACGCTCACGGCCACGCTCGCCCGGTTCGCCAACGGGCCGGGCGTCGCCGCCGCCCCCGCCGCCGCGGTGCGGCCCGCGATGACCGCGGTCGAGGACGACCTGCTCGCGGCCACCCGCCGCGAGGCCGCTGCCGGCGCGAAGATCGTGATCTGGCCCGAGGACGCCGTCCGGACCCGGGAGCCGGACGAGGCCGCAGCCATCGCCGCCGCGCAGCGGCAGGCGCGCGGCTCGGGCGTCTACCTGGAGATCGGAGTCCGCGTCTACAGCACCACCCCACCCGCCTACGGGCGGGACGAGGCACTGCTCATCGACCCCCGCGGCAAGGTGCTCTGGACCTACCAGAAGGCCCATCCCATCCCGGGTTCCGAGCGCTTCACGCCCGGCGACGGCCATGTCCCCGTCGTCCGCACCCCGTACGGCCGCCTCGCCAACGTCATCTGTTACGACGGCGATTTCCCGGCCCTGATGCGCACCCGGGCCGACATCATGCTCGTCCCCTCGCACGACTGGAAGCAGTACGGCGCCGCGCACACCGACAAGGCGGGCCTGCGCGCCGTCGAGAACGGCTACGCCCTGATCCGCCAGGACGCCGGAGGGGTCTCGGCCGCCTACGACGCCGAGGGGCATGTCCTCGCCACCTCGGACTACTTCACGACCGACCGGCAGACCATGGTGGCGTACGTCCCCGTCCGCGGCGGCACGACGCTCTACGGCCGCATCGGGGACACCTTCGCCTGGCTCTGCCTGATCGCGCTCGCCCTGCTCACGGCCGCCGCCGTCGTCCGGCCCCGGCGCCCGGGGGACCGCTGAGGCGCTAGGCGACGGCCCCGCGTGCCGTCCGCTCCACCAGGGAGACACCCTCGCTCATCGAGGCGCTGCCGTTCGACAGGACCGCGACGAGGTACCGGTGTCCCTTCACGGTGACCTGGCCGACGCTGTTGACGTCCCAGAGGCCGGAGGTGTTGCGCTGCAGCCAGCCGTTCTTCAGCGCCGGCGCGGCGCCGGCGCCCGAGCCGGCTGCCGCCGAGACGCCCCAGGTCTGCTCGGGGATGACCTGGCCCATGAGGGAGCGGATGTAGGCCCGGGACTGCGCGGTCAGGGCGGGAGAGCCGGACTTCGCCGTCGTGTCGCCGTCGAACACGGCCCTGAGCAGGCGTATCTGGTCGCTCGCCGTCGTCCGGGTCAGCCCCCACTTGACGCCGGGCCCGCCCGTCGTCGAGGTCAGTCCGAGTCGCTTGTTGGCCGCCGCCAGCCCGGAGGCCTGGCCGATCTGCCGCCAGAGGGCGTCGGCCGCGGTGTTGTCGCTGCGTTCGATCATCGGCTCGGCGTGCCCCCGCTCCCCGGCGGTGAGCTGCCGTCCCGCGTCCTGCGCCTGGAGCAGCAGCGCCGCGAGGATGTCGACCTTGACGATGCTGGCGGTGTCGTACGCGCTGTCCTCCCCGTGCACCACGGGGGTGCGGCCGGTGCCGTCCAGGTCCAGCACGGCGGCCGTGACGTGCGGGGACGCGGCCGGAGCGGAGGCCGCCGCGGCCGGTGCCGGATGCAGTACGGCCGCGGAGAGGAGAGCCGCGGCGGAGGCCAGCAGGACGCCGGTGCGCATGCGTGCGGTGGTGGGGGAGGGATGGGATGACATGGCCTCGAACGTAGAGAAAACGTGCGGCAAGCGAAGTGACAGCCGTCACCTTCGCACCTGTTCGGGGTTATTTGTGAGAAGGGCCACCGACGCCACCAATGGGGCGCATCGCGATGCATGGGTCGGCCGTGCGGCGGCGTGTACGCACGGCCGGACCGCGGGTCTCGCCTATCGTCGGCCAGACACCGACATCCGGAGCGATAATGAAAAAATCGGATGAATTGGTTGATGTGGCTGAGGGCGTGGCGGTCGTACCCGTCGGTGCACCGTCCCTGCGCCGCATCCGGCCCTGGCCGCTCGGCGCCGCCCTCGCGATCGCGGCCGGCACCGCGGCCGTGCTCCTCCTCGGCACCCAGTGGCTGAACCAGCCGGCGGTCCAGGCCTGGCGCACCGTGTGCCTCGCCATCACCGTCCAGGCACTCCCCTTCCTCCTCCTCGGCACCGCCCTGTCCGGCGCCATCAACGCCTTCGTGCCGGCGGACCTGTTCACCAGGGTCCTGCCGAAGCGGCCCGC
Organism: Streptomyces sp. NPDC001709; assembly: GCF_053596375.1. Taxonomy (NCBI): domain Bacteria; kingdom Bacillati; phylum Actinomycetota; class Actinomycetes; order Kitasatosporales; family Streptomycetaceae; genus Streptomyces; species Streptomyces sp. NPDC001709. The sequence goes on from NZ_JBSFGB010000055.1 coordinate 4,159, forward strand.
CCTCGCCGTGCCGGTCGCCGGCGCCGCCGGCGCGGTGCTGCCGGGGTGCGAGTGCGCCTCCGTACCCGTCGCCAACAGCCTGATCCGGCGCGGCGTCACCCCGGCCGCAGCCTTCGCCTTCCTGCTCTCCGCGCCGGCCATCAACCCCGTCGTGCTGACCGCCACCGCCGTCGCCTTCCCGGGCAACCCCGCGATGGTCGCCGCCCGGCTGCTCGCCTCGCTCGCCACGGCGGCCGTGATGGGCTGGCTGTGGCTCTGGCTGGGCAAGGAGAAGTGGCTGCGGCCGGTCCTGCGCCACCGGCACTCCGGCCACCAGCACGGCCGCGGCCGCTGGAACGAGTTCCGGCTCGGGTTCCAGCACGACTTCCTGCACGCCGGCGGTTTTCTCGTACTGGGCGCCATGGCCGCCGCCACCTTCAACGTCGCGGTGCCGCGCTCCGTCCTCGACACCTTCTCCGGCTCGCCCTGGCTCTCGGTGCTCTTCCTGGCCGGGCTCGCCGTGCTGCTCGCGGTCTGCTCGGAGGCCGACGCGTTCGTCGCCGCCTCGCTCGCCGGGTTCTCCCCGATCGCGCGGCTCGCGTTCATGGTGGTCGGCCCGATGGTCGACTTGAAGCTGATCGCCCTTCAGGCCGGCACCTTCGGGCGCGCCTTCGCCTGGCGGTTCTCCACGGCCACCACCGTCGTGGCCGTCGCCGCGAGCGTCCTGATCGGAGGCGCCCTGCTGTGAAACGCCCCGTCCAGACCCTCCTCCTGACCCTGACCGGCATCGGCCTGCTGCACACGGCCCTGTTCACCGACACCTATCTGCGCTACGTCAAGCCCGGCCTGCGACCGCCACTGATCGCCTCCGGTGTCGTCCTCCTGCTGCTCGGCCTGGCCGCGGCGGCCGTCCGGGGCGGACTGCCGCACACCGCACACGACGACGACAACCACGACCACGAGCACGGTCACGACCACTCCGGCGCCCCGCGCATCGCCTGGCTGCTGTTCCTCCCGGCGATCAGCCTGCTCTGCTACGCGCCGCCCGCCCTGGGCGCGTACACCGCGGCACGCTCGAACGCCAAGCCGGTGGCGGTGCAGAAGCAAGAATTCGCCCCGCTGCCCGCCACCTCACCGCTGCCCCTGACCCTCACCGACTTCACCAAACGCGTCCAACAGGACCGCAGCCGGGCCGTCAAGAACCGGATCGTCCAGCTCACGGGCTTCGTCACCCCGGCCGAGGGCGACGACGGCTGGTACCTGACCCGCATCATCTTCACGTGCTGCGCGGCGGACTCACAGACCGTCAAGGTCCACGTGTACGGCACCGAGGCCCCGCCCGCGAACACCTGGCTCGCGGTGACCGGCACCTGGCACCCCGGGGGCGTCCTCGGCACCAGGACCGCACAGGCGGCCCTCGACGTCAGGGACACCCACCCCATCGCCCAGCCGGTGAACGCCTACACCGACGACCTGCCGCTCACGCCGTCCTAGCCGTCGGCGCCCAGGGGGCGAGTGGCCGACGCCGGGATCAGGGCCGGCTTCTTCGCGGGTGCGTGACCCGGACACGGGGCGGTCCGATGCACACGCCGGGGCCGGAGCAGTCGAGGAGATCCGCTGGTCGGCAGGGGTGGCACAAGGCCGTGCGCAAGGTCATGCACAAGGTCGTCATGAGTGTCTGCCGCACTCACCCCTCCGACATCCGGATTTGAGGTGCACGATGGTGTGGTGACACTCGACGGCCGGGTCCGGGAGACCGCCCCGAGCCCGCTCGCCGCCTGCCGGTCGCGATCCTGCCCGGCGAGGGGTACGTGGAGTGGGCGCGGCGAAGCCGCCGGTGCGCGAGAGGAGGCGGTGACGATGAACCGGACACCTCCCACGACGGTCACCCCGGTACGGCTGTGGCGCTGGCGACGCAATCCGCTCAGACGGCACAGCGATGTCGTCGAGGCTTGGATCGTCCTCGTGACCTGGATGCTCGCCGTCCTCGGTGGGGTCGTCGCCGGTCTCGTGGCGGCACAGACCGCCGGCGCGGCGTTCTCCGCCCGGGAGGCCCAGGTGCACGCCGTGTCCGCCGTGCTCACCGACAGCGCGGCCAGGACCCCGGCCTCGGGGAGCGGCTACGACGACGGGCGGGTGTGGGCCACCGTGCGCTGGACGGACACCCACGGCACCGTCCACACCGACCGGGCGAAGGTCGTCCCCGGCGCACCCGTCGGATCCCAGGTGACCGTGTGGACCAACCGCGCGGGACACGTGGTCTCCGCGCCCGTCACCGGTGCGGCCGCGGATCTGCAAGCGGCCCTCACCGGCGCCCTCGTCGCCCCGTCGGCCGGCGCGGCGGTCTGGGGCGCGGGATGGGTGGTCCGCAACCGGCTGATCAAGCGGCGCATGGCCGAGTGGGACGAGGAGTGGAAGCAGATCGGTCCCCGGTGGGGAAACCTCAGCGGCGGACGAGGCTGAGCGCCTGATACCGGGCCGCACCGCCGCCGACGCCGCCTCGGCGGTCAGCGGCGGGAGAGTTCATGCGGTCTGGGGAGTTCACGCGGTCCGGGGCAGTTCACGCGGTCAGGGGCCTCGCCAAAAGGGCGCGACGCGAGGGGGGACTACGCGAGGGGGGACTACAGGGCGGGAAGGGCCATCCACTTCTCGCGGATCCGGATTGCGCGGTGCACGGCCTGAGAGCCGCTTCCCCGCGTCTGTTCTCGGTCCTTCCCGCCACTACCAGCACACCACGGAAACCGTCACCCCACCAGGCCCAGAGCCCTGCGCGGTCGGGTTACCGGCCGGGTCACTGCTTCCCGGAACGACGCCATCCCCCTGTGCGCGCCCGCTCACGCCTTGTGCTCACACCTTGTGCAGCACGAGTGGCGTCCGGAACTGGGCATCCAGCGCAGCAGCATCATGAAGCCGAACGCGGCCACGATCACCCCATACGTCCCGCTCCCCCTGTCCTGATACGGCCGGGCCCTGTGACGGCCTCAGGGCCGCGTGGCTCAGCACACCGCACAGAGCGGGAGGAGTCCGGACAACCATCCGTCGATTCACCCGTTGGGATGAAAAAGTGGCGTGGCCGTCCCACGAGCCGTCGGAAGGGGTGCGGCCTCCTGGGCGAGCGGAACGGCCGACGCGGACGCCCTGAGCGCCGGGATCAGGTCGGCGACTCGTGCGAGCTGGTCGCGCTGGGCGGCCAGGTCCAGCGCGCCGAGGCGGACGACGACGTGCCGGGCACCGGCCGCGGCGTACCGGGTGAGCCGTTCCCGCACCTGCTCGGCGGAGCCGGTGACCACCGCCTGGATCCGCTCCAGGTCCGCCAGCGGCATGCCGTAGACAGCCCGCGCGTACGCGTCCAGCTCACGCCGGCCGCTCTCGACGTCCTCGTCGACCCGGACGGAGACGAACAGTGCCGGGGTGACGTCCTGAGCCCGGCGCCCGGCGTCGACCGCCGCCGCGCGTATGGCCAGCAGGCCCGAGGTGTAGTCGGCGGGGTCGGGCGGGTACGGCAGCCAGCCGTCGTACAGCCGGCCGGTGCGGTCCAGCGCCGCCGGGGTCGCGCCGCCGAGCCAGACGGGCGGTCCGCCGGGGCGGTACGGCCGGGTCGCCGGCGGGAGCCCGTCGAACCGGAGGATCTCCCCGTGGAAGGACTCCGCGCCGCTCCACACGGCCCGCCACAGCGCGACGGTCTCGTCCAGCCGGGCGAAGCGACGGGCCCACGGCACCTCGGACAGGTCGTAGAGGGGCCGTCCGAAGCGGCCGGGGAAGCCAGCGCCGACGGTCACGGTGAGCCGCCCGCCGGACAGCAGGTCCAGGGAGGCCAGGGTCTGCGCGGTCTGCACCGGTCGGCGCAGGAACGGCAGCAGCGCCGCCGTACCCAGGGTCACGGTCTCGGTCGCCGGGGCGAGCGCGGCCAGCATGGTCAGTGCCTCGATGCGCGGGCTGATCAGGGAGTCGTTGACGAAGAGGGAGGAGAAGCCCGAGCGCTCGGCCTGCCGGCCGAAGGCGACCAGCTCACGCGGATCGTCGCCGGGACCCCACTGCGCGGTGCCGGTCGGAAGGAGTACGCCGATGTCCATGCCCCCGATGCTCCGGTCCCGGCCGCGACGCGACAATTCCCCGCGGGGAATGGCGGGGGACCCGCGGCCGACCCGGTGGAGCGACGGCGCCGGCGGTGTGGTGGGACACCCCGCGGCCGACGGCGTGCTCCGGCGCCCGCCCCCGCTCGGACACACCCTCCGCACACCCGCCTGCCCCACCCGAACGGCGGAGCACCCGGTTAGTCGGCGTCTCGGTAACTTGCCGACCCCCGGCGCGGTCGCCACCAGCACCGACGACGTGGTGGCCGCCGTGAACGCCTGGCTGGCCCGCCATCCCGGTACCGACACCCCGCCCCGGCGGATCGCCGTCCGCACCGGCGGAGCAACTGGCACCTCGCCACCCAGCTCTACCGCCGCTACGGCCGCGCGCTCCCCGGCGGTTCCTGCTACTCCGTAGGAGCCGGCGGCCACGTCTCCGCCGGCGGTTTCGGCCTGCTGTCCCGGCTACACGGACTGACCGTCGACCACTTGTACGCCGTGGAGGTCGTCACCGTACGCGACGGCAACCGCGCAGCCGTTACGACCGCACACAAGGACTCCACCGACTCCGATCTGCACGACCTGTGGTGGGCACACACCGGCGGCGGAGGCGGCAACTTCGGTGTCATCACCCGGTATTGGTTCCGTGACCTGCTGCAGCCGCCCGAGGACGATCCCGAGAGGTTCCTGTCGCTGGTGCGCCGCTACGGCCGGTTCTTCGAGGGCGAGCAGAGCGGCAGCGGCTCGGACTTCCCGGGGAGGTACGACCACTGGATGCACGGGGGAGTATCTGCCGCTGGAGGCGCTCTACATCCCCACCCGGCTCCCCTGGCTCTGGCCCATCACCTGGCCGACCTGTCGGCGGCCATCGGCCGACGGCACTTCGCGAGGAACACCCTGACGGTGCACACCAAGAGCGATGGCAGTCCGGTCACGGAAGCCGACCGGGAGATCGAAGAGACCCTCCGGGCCCAGATCCGCCGACAGTATCCCGCCGACGCGTTCCTCGGCGAGGAGGAGTCCGGCACCCGTCACGGCGCCCGCCGCCGCTGGATCGTCGACGGGATCGACGGAACGGCGAGCCCCTGGACCGCTGTTGGTGGGCGACGCCGGGGGCGGGAGCCTGGGAAGGGCGGTGCGGTGCTCCTTCAACGCAACCGCCTCGCCGGGCACGTGCGACAGACCCTTCCCGCCCTCGACTGGTCCACGGACAGGCCTGCCGCACCTCCGCCCCGGAAACCGTCCACCGCATCCGGTACCTGCCACGGGGGACTCCTCGTCGCGACCGGGCAGGTGGACGCGTTCGTACTGATGGGAACTGATGGGAGCGGACCCGCGGGACAACGCCGCACTGGCCGACATGGTCAACTCACAGACATCGCCTGCCAGTAGGGTGCACTCGTGGGTAAGGGCCTGGTCAGTGAGATGGTTGCCGTTCCGGCGGGGCGGGTGGTGTTGGCCGATCGGCGGACGGAGCGTTCGTGGCCGGTTGATGTCGCGCCGTTCGTGATGTCGGCGTTCCCGGTCACTCAGGAAGGGTATGCGGAGGTCACGGGGCTGCGGCCGAGCGCGGCACAGGGGGACCGGCTGCCCGTGGAGGGCGTGTCGTGGTGGGACGCGGTGCGGTTCTGCAACTCCTTGTCCACGCAAGCGGGATTGACACCCGCGTACCGCCTCCGGGACGACGCCGAGTCGGTCGAGTGGGACGCTTCCGCCGACGGCTACCGGCTGCCGACCGAGGCGGAGTGGGAGCACGCCTGCCGCGCCGGCACCACCGGCCCCCGCTACGGCCCGCTCGACGAGATCGCCTGGTACGCGGAGAACTCGGACGAACGGATCCACCCCGTCGGCGGTAAGACGCCCAACGCGTGGGGCCTGTACGACATGCTGGGCAACGCGTGGGACTGGTGCTGGGACGTCTACGACGCCGAGGTCTACGGCACCTACCGGGTGCTGCGCGGTGGCGGCTGGTCCGACCCGCACTGGAGTTGCCGCGCATCGGTACGGCGCCGCAGCCATCCGACGTTCCGCATCGACGACGTCGGGTTTCGCGTGGTGCGGTCCACAGTCGGGGCATGACCGTAACGGGACGACGGACGGCTAGGCGCGCAGGCTCGGCGCCGGAGCCAGGAGCGCGGCGACACGCCGGGGGAGCGGTCCGGGCGCGGCCAGCGCGCTGAGTCCCAGCGCTGGCGTGCCACGGAAGACGAGCGCCGCAGTGCAGCGCACCGGCCGCGGGAACGGGTTGGCTCCCGGTACGCGAAGCAGCCGGGCATCGCCGTGGACACCACGATCCGGTCACGCAGGCCGCCCGGCAGGGCGTAGCCGTACGGCGTGGCGTCGGCCGGCACCGCGACTGCCGCGTGGCCCCGCCGTCGTACCCGATGGCGGGGCGGGGATGGAGACGCTGCTCGGCAAGTCGCGCGATCGGCCAGTACGAACGACCGGCCCTCGCGCCTGCGGGTGACGGCGTCCTTCGCCGGCACAAGCGCGAGGGGTCATCACGGTGGTGTGTGTGAGGCGGGCGCCAGGTGCTCCCGCACCCAGCCCGCGGTCACCGGCGCCCGGGCCCCGTGCAGCGGCCCGAGCCCCCGTGTCTCACCCGCTGTCTCCCCGCTGCCGAGCCCCCGCCTCAACTCCTCAGTCGCGGGAGTTGCCGAAGAGGATGCGGTAGCCGATGAGCAGCACCAGGGAGCCGCCGATCGCCGCGCCCCAGGTGTAGAGGTCGAAGAAGTGCTTCTCCACCGACCGGTGGAGGAAGTGGGCGGAGAGCCAGCCGCCGACGAAGGCGCCCGCGACGCCGATGAGGGTGGTGCCGATCAGGCCGCCCGGGTCACGGCCGGGCAGCAGTATCTTGGCGATGCCCCCGGCGAAGAGGCCGAGGATGATCCAGCCGATGATGCCCACGGTGTTTGTCCTCCAGTCGGTTTGCTTGTTTGCGCAAGCCTAGAGGGCGGTCGAGGCGGCCGGACAAGGGGTGTTGGCCGCTGGGGACGACCCGTCGAGGTTCTGCTACATGATTAAGACATTGCGCAATTGGGGAACCAAGAGGGGCCTAGGAGCGTTGATCAAGATGGACGCGGTAAGTGCGAGCGGCTGCGGAGGACGTGGATGAATGTGTCCCTGACCAAGGGCGGCAATGTGTCGCTGAGCAAGCAGGCCCCCGGTCTGACTGCCGTGACGGTCGGGCTGGGCTGGCAGGCCGACACGGGGTATGAGCTGGATGCCAGCGCGCTGCTGTGCGACCCGTCGGGCAGGGTGCTGTCCGACGAGCACTTCGTCTTCTTCAACAACCCGAGCAGCCCCGACGGTTCGGTCCGCCACTCCGGCGGCGGCAGTCCGGTCGACGGCGACGAGCAGCGGATCCAGGTCGACCTGACCAGGGTCCCGGACCGGGTGGAGAAGATCGTCTTCCCGGTGTCCCTCTACGACGGCGCCGGCCGTGGCCAGACCTTCGGCCGGGTGCACCGGGCCCACATCCGCGTCCTCGACCAGGACAACGGCACCGAACTGGCCCGTTACGACCTCGCGGCCGGCGGCCTGTCGGCCGAGACCGCGCTGGTCTTCGGCGAGCTGTACCGGCACGGCGCGGAGTGGAAGTTCCGCGCAGTCGGCCAGGGTTACGCCTCGGGGCTCGCCGGCATCGCCACCGACTACGGCGTGGCCGTGCTGAAGGACACCGCCCCGAGCCGGACACCGAGCCCGGCTCCACCCCCGGCCAACGCACCGCAGACCAGTGCCGGTACGCACGTTCCGCCCGTCCCGCCGAAGCCACCGGTCGCCGTCCCGGCGATGCCACCGGTCGCCGACCCGCCGGCCCCGGCATTCACCACATCCCCACCACTCACCGGGAGTTCCACCATGACCTGCTTCTTCGACCCCAACCACGGCCCGGGCGCAACGACCGTGACCTGGTCCCCGCAGTGGGGCGTGCCCCGGCCCGTCCAGACCTGTGGCGCCTGCGCGCAGCGCATCCAGACCACGGCGCCGCCGTTCTACACCCCGCCCCAGCAGGGCTATCCGCAGCCCGTCCCGCAGGGCTATCCGCAGCAGGGTTACCCCCAGCAGGGGTACGGCCAGCCGTACGGAGACCACGACCACCACCAGCAGCAGGGCGGCGGCCGGCGCTTCGGTACGGGCGCGCTCATCGGCGCCGGTGCGGCCGGTCTCATCGGTGGCGCGCTGCTCAACGAGGCGTTCGACGACGACGAACCGGAGGTCGTGGTCAACAACTTCTACGAGGAGTGAGTCCACCGGTCCCGGAACGTCCTGGAGGCACCGAACCGCCGGAACCGGACACCTACACTGGGTGGGCGCATGTGCGTCGGCTGTGACGAGGGCGGGGACGGGAGAGGGCTGTGACGGAGAGCGCCGCTGGCTTCGAGGACCCGCCCGCCGAGGTGCTCGCGGAAGCCGCCGCGGCGTTCGGTCTGCTCGCCTCCTCCGCCCGGCTGCACCTGATGTGGGCCCTCTCCCAAGGGGAGAGTGATGTCACGCATCTCGCCGACCGGGTGGGCGGAGCGCTCCCCGCGGTCAGCCAGCATCTGGCGAAACTGAAGCTGGCCGGCCTCGTCCGCTCCCGCCGCGAGGGCCGGCGCCAGGTGTACTACATCGACGACCCCGACGTCGTGACCCTGGTCCGGGTCATGGTGGGCCAGCTGACCGCCCGGTCACAGCACGCGTCCGCGCCTGCCCATGGCCTGCGGCGGATCGGCGGCTGAACAGCGCCGCGCTGCCGCTCGTTCCGGCCCCAACAATGTTCCGACCATCTATATGTCGCTCTTATGTAAGCCGCGTAGACTCCGCCTCCCGTACCGACCCAGATTCGCACGGCCGTTCCATGAGATGCCTCACCTGTGAATCATGTGTGTGTCTGTGCTGTTCGGGCCACAGATTTGTTAGATTGCGCAACTACGCAAGCAAGGCGGAGCACCCGACCGTTCATGGGAGTGGGAGATGAGCGACCCGTGGGACGGGCCCGGCGGCCAGGCCACGCGCAGCCGTAGCGCGCGGGTGCCCGGACAGCGAGCGGCCGAGCCGGACGGGGTGCGTCCGTCGGGCGGCCGGGCCGCGGGTCGCGCGGCTTCCCGCTCGCGCGGCGGCAAGCGGGGACGCCGGGCGCGCCAGGCAGGCCGTGGCCGACGGATCCTGAAGGGCATCGGGATAGGCCTGTCGGTCCTCATCGTGGTCACGGCCGGCGCGGGCTGGTGGTTCTACCAGCACCTGAACGGCAACATCCACAGCGTCGCGCTCGACGGCAAGGGCGGCACCGAGAAGGCCGACGCCTTCGGCCGTACCCCGATCAACATCCTGGTCATGGGCTCGGACGGGCGTACCAGCCAGGCCGACTGCCGGCTCGGCGGCGGCTGCTCCAAGACCGGGGTGCAGACCGGCAGCAACGCGGACGTGCAGATGGTCGTGCACATAGCCGCGGACCGCTCCAACGCGACGGTGATGAGCATCCCCCGCGACACCATGACCCGGGTCCCGGCCTGCAAGGACAGTGAGTCGGGCCAGTCCACGTCCGGCTACTACGGCCAGATCAACAGCGCGCTGCAGTACGGCCCCGCCTGCCAGGTGGCCACGGTGCACCAGCTCACCGGCATCCCGATCGACCACTTCGTCAAGCTCGACTTCTCCGGCGTCGTGAAGATGTCCGACGCGATCGGCGGTGTCTCCGTCTGTGTCAGTGACGATGTGTACGACACCTACTCGCACCTGAAGCTGTCCAAGGGCCAGCACACCCTCAAGGGGGACGCGGCGCTGGAGTTCGTACGCTCCCGGCACGGCTTCGGCGACGGCAGCGACCTCGGCCGCACGATCTCGCAGCACATCTTCCTCAGCTCGATGATCCGCAAGTTCAAGAGTGCGGGCACGCTCACCGACCCCACGGCGGTCTACGGCCTGGCCGACGCCGCCACCAAGGCGCTGACCGTGGACGACGGCCTCGGCACGGTGAAGAAGCTGATCTCGCTCGCGGCGGACGTGAACAAGGTGCCGACCAAGCGGATGACCTTCACCACGATGCAGACGGCCCCCGACCCGAACAACAAGGACCGGGTCGTGGTGGGCCCGGGGGCCAAGACCCTGTTCTCCACCATCTCCAACGACCAGGCGCTGACCACCGGCTCCGGCAAGAAGGCCGCGGCGGCCTCGGCGACGGCGCAGGCCACCACCCCGGCCGTACCCGCGTCGCAGATCGCCGTCACCGTCGAGAACGGCACCGCGGTCACCGGCCGTGCTTCGGACATCGCGTCCGCGCTGACCGACCAGGGCTTCAGTTCCGCCACGACCACGGCCAACGCGCCGAGCCTCGCCGCGACCACCACCCTCACCTATGGCAGCGGCCAGAAGGGCGAGGCGCAGACGGTCGCCAAGGCGCTCGGGCTGTCCTCGGCACACCTGAAGCAGGGCACCGGCACCGGCCTGACCCTGGTGATCGGCAGCGACTGGCCCAGCGGCACCGGCTATCCGGGCGGCAGCTCCTCGCCCGCGCCGGCCGACGCCAAGACCGCCGTCGGAGGCGCTCATGCCTCCACCGCCGACCAGGCCAAGACCTGCGCCAAGGTGAGCCCCTACAAGACGGTCAGCCTCAACGGCGTCTCCATGACCCCGGCCCAGGCATACGCGGCGGCGCGCGGAAAGCCCGACTCCGACGCCTGACCGGGGGCGACCAGCGGCACGCAGGGCGACGGACTGGAAGAACGACGGCGCCGTGCGCCTGTCCACCGCCCCCGCGCTCGGGGGCGGGACGGCGGAACAGCCCCTGCCGCGACGGTCAGGGGCTGGCGATGTCGAAGCCGTACCGCAGGGGCTCGCTGGTGATGGTGTAATCGCGTCGGTACAGATACACCGCCTCCGCGCGTACGCCGCCGGGCTGTGCGGCCTCGACCTGGCAGGGGTACGTCACCTGAATCACGCGCGGCCGGTCGGAGACCTTCATCCGCAGCCCGTCCGCCGGCCCTCCCTCGAGCACGGCGGTCTCCCAACCCGTCACTTCGGTAGTCTCCACGACGGAAAGTTTACGGGTTGCGCAAGTTTCGAGTGCGTGAGGCAGGTCACGCCGCTGTCGTCCACCCCGGGGGAAGGGACCGCGCATGGCAGCCCGTTGCGTGCTGGACGATGTCTGGCGGGAAGGAGCCGCGCGCCGGTCTACGCGGGCCGCTGGGAGGCGGCCGCCTCGGGCCGCAGGTCGGCCAGGGTGAGCGGGTGGGCCGGGGGATCGGGCAGGACGATGCGGGAGGACACCAGTAGGTCGGGGCCGACGTGGAGCAGTTCGCCGGGCTCCATGAGCCGCCAGTGCGGGCTCTCGTCCATGGGCTCACTGGCCACGACGGCGGACGGAACGTCGCCCAGATGCGCCGAGCGCACCCGGAGGTGACCGTACCGGCCGCTGTGGTCCAGATGCCGCGAGCCGCGGTACCCCCCTGCCGGGCGCCGCAGGACGTAGAGCTCATGGGTGGCGGGATAGCGCAGGGCCCACAGTTCCCGGGCGGTGACGAGGACGATGTTGAGGGCGTACAGGGGCAGGTTCCCGGCGACCCAGCGTGCCGCGGACACGAGCCCGGCGGACGGGTCCCCGCCGTGCGCCGCCGTCTCCCGCGTGACCAGGGCGAAGAAGCGCTCCGAGTCGGTGTCGCCGTGCACCAGTGAGCGGTCCTCGCCCAAGTGGCGGTCGAGCCTGTCCAGCCCCTCGATCACACCGTTGTGCGCGAACAGCCGCCCCTGCTGCTCGAACGGGTGCGTGTTGCGCACGTCCAGCCCTCCGGTCGAGGCGTACCGGATGTGCGCGAGGAAGGTGGCCGACTCGACCTCCCGGGCCTCCTGGGCGAACAAGCGGTCCTCATAGGCGGCGATCGGTGCCTTGTGCACCTCGGGCGTGCCGTCCGCGTCGAAGAACCCGAGCCCGGTGCCGTCGGGTTCACGGTGACTCTGGGCGCTGAGACTGTCCGGGGCGTCCAGCAGCCAGAACGTGGCATGCGTGCGGAGCGGGGAGCTGATCAGCCCGAACAGTCGGCACACGACACCCTCCTGGTCACCCGGCCTCCGCAGCGCCCTGGCAGCGGCGCCCGGACGACCATGGTCCCGCGCGCAGGATGTTCCCGCACCCGGCACGGAGGCGGCAATCGGCGCGGCGTACGGCAGCAGGTCCCGCCGGGCCGCTCCTCAACCGGCCGGTCGTAGCACCGAGTCGAGCGCTCCGCCGATCGTCGGGTGGGCGAAGGTGAAACCCGCCTTGTCCAGGGCGGCCGGTACGACCCGTGCGCCGCACGTGATACTCGCCGCGAACTCGCCGAGCGCCACGCGCAGGACGAAGGCGGGGACACTGGCGAGCGCCGGACGGTGCAGGGCGCGGCTCATGGCCCGGGTGACCTCCCGGTTGGTGGGCGGCTCGGGGGCCGTGAAGTTGACGGGTCCCGAGAGTTCCTCGGTGGTGAGGGCGAAGCGGAGCGCCGCGACGTGGTCCGTCAACGAGATGAACGGCCAGTACTGGTCGCCGGAGCCGAGCCGGCCGCCGAGGCCGAAGCGGAACAGCGGGAAGAGCCGCCCGAAGGCGCCGCCCTTGGCGGAGACGACCAGGCCGGTGCGGGGGTGCACCACACGGATGCCGGCCTCCCGCGCCGGACCGGCGGCGGCCTCCCAGTCGACGCAGACGGAGGCCAGGAAGTCGTCCCCCGCCGACTCGTCCTCGTCGACGGTCCGTTCGCCGGTGTCGCCGTAGTAGCCGGTCGCGGACGCGGACACCAGGACGCGCGGCGGGTTCGCGGAAGCGGCGCAGGCGCGCGCGATCGTGTCCGTGCCGCTGACTCGGCTGTCGCGGATCTCCCGCTTGTAAGCGGCGGTCCACCGCTTGTCGCCGACTCCCGCGCCGGCCAGGTGCACGACACCGTCGACCCCGTCCAGCGCACCGGGCTCGACCTGCCCCGCGACGGGATTCCAGTGGGCGGACACGCTGCCGTCCCGAGGGGCGCCGGCGGACCGGTCACGGACCAGGCGGACGACCTGGTGGCCGTCCGCGAGGAGCGAGCGGGTGAGGGCGGAGCCGATGAGTCCGGTGGACCCGGTGATCGCTACGCGCATGCTGTCCTCCCGAGAAGTTCGCGCTGCTTCCTGATTCAAACTTGAATCAATGCGCGCACGATACCCCGGTTACTTGTAAGTTCAAGTAAGTGCCCTGGCCCGCCGTGCGAGGTCCACGGCGGCCTGCTGCCACTCGGGATACGCGAAGTCGAACCCCGCCCCCAGCAGCCGGCCCGGGACCACCCGGCGGCTCTTGAGCAGCAACTCCGTGTCCGTGCGCAGTGCGAACGCCCCCAGCTCCGCCATCCACCGCGTCGCCGGCAGCCCCACGGGGACGCCCCAGGCCCCGCGCAGCGCCCGCATGAAGTCCCGCTGGGGGAGCGGGCCGGGGGCGGCGAGGTTCACCGGCCCGGCGATGTCCTCCCGCTCGACCAGGAACTCCACCGCGCGTACGAAGTCCACGTCGTGGATCCAGGAGACGTACTGCGCCCCACCGGCCACCGGCCCGCCCAGTCCCAGCCTGGTCAGCCACAGCAGGACGTCGAAGACCCCGCCGCGGTCCGGGCTCATCACCATCGCCGAGCGCAGCGCCACCTTCCGCGTCGCCGGCGTCGGTGCCTCGGCCTGGGCGCGTTCCCAGTTCTGCGCGATGTCGACGCTGAACGCCCAATAGTCCGGGACCCCGGTCTCCGAGCCGCCGATCACCCCCGTGGCCTCGTCGTTCGCCGTGTCGAAGCGATGGGCGTAGATCGTCGCCGTGCTCATCTGCAGCCACACCCGCGGTGGGCGCGCGGCGGCGGCGATCGCCTCGCCGACCACCCGTGCCGAGTCCACCCGGGAATCCATCATGTCCCGCAGGTTCTCGGCGGTGTAGCGGCAGGAGACGCTGCGTCCGGCCAGGTTGATCACGACATCGCTGCCGTCGACCACCTCGGCCCAGCGGCCGAGCGTGGTCCCGTCCCAGCCGACCTGCCGCTCGCGCACCGGACGCCGGGTCACCACGGTGACCTCGTGACCCGCTGCCGTCAGCGCACGATCGAGAATCGTCCCGACCTGTCCGGTTCCCCCGGGCAGAACTACCTTCATCGAGCCCCCTCGGTTCGGTGTGCACAGCGTAGCCGCCATTTTGAACGCGTTCAAAATTAGCCGCGGCGCCGTTGACTGCCGTACGTCCGAGGTAGGTTGAGCGGATGACGTCGCCCGCGGTGATCCTGTTGCTTTCCGGAAGTCTGCGGAAGGGCTCCACCAACGAGGCCGTGCTCCGCACCGCGCAAGCCGTGGCGCCCTCCGTGGGCGTGGCCACGGTCATGTACGAGGACCTGGCCCGGCTTCCGCATTTCAACCCCGACGACGACACCGACCGGCTGCCGGCCCCGGTCGCCGGGCTCCGGGCGGCCCTGGACCGTGCCGACGGGATCCTGATCTGCACCCCGGAGTACGCGGGCACGCTGCCGGGCTCGTTCAAGAACCTGCTGGACTGGACGGTCGGCGGCACGGAGATCTGCGACAAGCCGACGGCGTGGGTCAACGCGGCCGCCCCCGGGCGCGGCCAGGGCGCCGAGGCCACGCTGCGGACGGTACTCGGATACACGGGCGCGAAGATCGTGGAGCCGGCCTGCGCGAGGATTCCGGTGGGACGCGACGCGCTCGGCGAGGACGGGCTCATCACGGATCAGCGGGCGCGCAGTCAACTCGCTGAGATACTGGGGATGTTGGCGAGTGGCGGTGAGCGGTAGAGCGGCGGATATTCGCTGGACAACTCGGGTGCCGACGGCCAGCGTTGATGCAATGCAGCAGCAGAGCATCTGGGGCACCGCCGTCGCCCAGAGTTACGACACGCCCGGTACCGGCATGTTCGCGCCCGAGGTGCTGTCGCCGACCGTGGAACGGCTCGCCGGGCTGGCGGACGGCGGCGCGGCGCTGGAGTTCGCGATCGGGACCGGCAGGGTCGCCGTTCCGCTGGCCGAGCGAGGAGTTCCCGTCGCCGGCATCGACTTGTCCGTGCCGATGGTGGAGCAACTGCGGACCAAGGCCGACGAGGCCACGATCCCCGTGGTCATCGGCGACATGGCGACGACGCTCGCCCCGGGGACGTACAGCCTCGTGTACCTCGTCTACAACACGATCTCCAATCTGCTCACGCAGGCCGAGCAGGTCGAGTGCTTCCGCAACGCCGCCCGCCACCTCACGCCCGGCGGCCGGTTCGTGATCGAGCTGTGGGTGCCCGAGCTGCGCACGCTTCCCCCGGGCAAGGCGGCCACCGTGTGGCGCACCGACGCCGGCTACATCGGGCTGGACACCTACGACATCCTCGACCAGCGTGTCGTATCGCACCACTTCCACTTCGACGGGACCGAACAGGCCCAGCTGTTCCGCAGCCCGCACCGCTACATCTGGCCGTCCGAACTGGACCTCATGGCCCAACTGGCCGGATTCGAGCTGGAGTCCAGACACGCGGACTGGGAGGGCGGCGCATTCACCGCCGAGTCGTCCTCCCATGTCTCGGTGTATCGGCTTCCGGCGACGGGCGGGTGACGGGCGAGGAAGCGTGTGCGGCAGCCCCCGCGAGCACCCTCAGGACGGCAGCAGGCGCAGGGCGTACAGCGCGGCGCCCAGGTCGGCGAGGGCGATCGGATCGGTCAGGGAACGCCCCGTCAGTTCCTCGATGCGGCGCAGCCGGTAGCGCACGGTGTTGGGGTGGACGAAGAGCCGTTCCGCGGTCCCGGCGGCCACACCACCCGAGGCGAACCAGTGCGCGAGGGTCTGCAGCAGCCGCGCCCGCTCAGCCTCCGGCAGCGGCAGGAGCGGGCCCAGGGCGACCTCGACCAGCCGGCTCGCCTCCGCCGGCGCCGCCGCGACCAGCATCGCCAGCGGGCTGTCGTCGAAGCGGGTGACCCCCGGCCCCTCGCCGGGCAGCCCGGCCAGGGCCAGCCGGGCGAAACGCAGCGCCTGCGGGGTCTCCCGGAGTGAGTCGAACCGGGGGCTGACGCCGACCCGGGCGCGCCGACGGCGCAGCACCCGCAGGCTCACCGACTCCGCATCCCGGTGTCCCAGCGAGACCAGCCCGATCTGCTGGTCGGGCAGCAGCCGCCACACCGAGGGCACCCCGGACCGGCGCAGCGCCGCCTCGATGCCGGGCAGCGGCTCCTGGCCGGGATCCGGCACCGACGCGGCCACGACCGCGTACGGCCCGCGCTCGGGCAGCCCGAGCTGCCGGGCCGCCTCCCACGGCGTCGTCCGGTCCGCGAGCGCGCCCGTGAACAGTGCCTCGGCCAGGGCCGAGCGGCGGGCCTCGCGCTGCAGCGCCAGCTCCGCGCTGGCCTCGCGGTAGGCGGCCGCCACGGCCTCCGCGTACCGGCCGAACAGGGCCCAGATCTCCGAGGAACCGGCCACCAGCTCGGCGTCCGTCACCTCCGGGTGCCGGTGCGCCTCCTCGACCATCTCCGACCACAGCAGCTCGAAACCGACCCGGTAGGCGTGCAGCGTGTCGGCGAGCGGCACGCCCTGCTCGGCACGCAGCCGTCCCGTCTGCTGAGCGGCTCCGACGTCGGGTTCGGCGCCGTAGGCGAAGCGCCCGAGGAGCAGATCGGCGTTGTCCTCGCAGGACTCCTTGAGCGACGCGAAGGGGATGAGCGAGTCGTCCGCGTACGACTCGACCTCGGACCGGATGCGCTCGGTCATCCGCTCGCCCAGCTCCGGAAGGCGCGTACGCAACGCGGCACCCACATTCGACAGACCCATACCCGCAGCGTACGGCCCATTGTTTGTTCCCGGGAACAACTCCGGCACGGGCGAACTGTGGGCGTCACCATGGACGCCCGTGATCGTCCAGGCGACCATGCCGGGAGCGCCCGCGGCGGGACCCGTGAGCGCGGCGGAGCATGCGTGCGAGGAGGCATCATGGCCAATCTGGCGGAATTCCTGGTGGAGACGGCGCGGAAGCTGCCGGAGCGCCCGGCGCTGCGGCTCGGGACCGCGACCACCACCTACGCCGAGCTGGACCGGCTGAGCGCCCAGGCCGCCGCCCTGCTGCGCACCGAGGGCCTGCGCACCGGCGACCGGGTCGCGCTGATGCTCCCGAACGTGCCCGAGTTCGTCGTCCTGTACTACGCCGTCCTGCGCGCCGGCGGCATCGTGGTGCCGATGAACCCGCTGCTGAAGGAGCGCGAGACCGAATACCACCTGCGGGACTCCGGCGCCGTACTGCTCTTCGAGTGGCACCAGGCGCCCGGCGAGGGTGCCGCGGGCGCGGCCGCCGCCGGGGTACGGCACCTGGCGGTCGAGCCGGCCGCGTTCGCCGCCGAACTGGCCCGTCTGGAGCCGGAGTACGAGGTGACGGCCGCCGCCGGGGACGACATCGCCGTGCTGCTCTACACCTCGGGCACCACAGGACGCCCCAAGGGCGCCGCGCTCACCCACGCCGGGCTCCGCCACAACACCGAGGTCAACGTCACCGAGGTCCAGCGGCTGACCTCCGACGACGTGATCGTCGGCTGCCTGCCGCTGTTCCACATCTTCGGGCAGACCTGCACCATGAACGTCGCCGTCCACAGCGGGGCGTCCCTCACCCTCGTCCCCCGCTTCGAGCCGCAGACGGTGATCGACGCCATCGCCCGCGACCGGGCGACCGTGTTCGAGGGCGTCCCCACCATGTACGCGGCGCTGCTCCTGCACCCGGGCGCCGCCGCGGCCGACGTCTCCACCCTGCGCATGTGCGTCTCCGGCGGCGCCTCCCTGCCGGTGGAGATCCTGCACGGGTTCGAGCGGCGCTTCGGCTGCATGGTGCTGGAAGGCTTCGGCATGTCCGAGACCAGCCCGGTCGTCACCTTCAACCACCCCGACCGCCCGCGCAAGCCCGGATCCATCGGCACCCCCATCCGCGACGTCGAGGTCCGGCTGCTCGACGACGCCGGCCGGGACGTCGTACCGGGGGAGGTCGGTGAACTGGCCGTGCGCGGGCCCAACCTGATGAAGGAGTACTGGCACCGCCCCGAGGAGACGGCCGCCACCATTCCCGACGGCTGGCTGCGCACCGGCGATCTCGCCCGCCAGGACGAGGACGGCTATCTGTACATCGTCGACCGCAAGAAGGACCTGATCATCCGCGGCGGCTACAACGTCTACCCGCGCGAGATCGAGGAGGTGCTGCACGAGCATCCCGCCGTCGCCCTCGCCGCGGTCCTCGGGGTGCCCGACGAGCGGCTGGGCGAGGAGGTGGCAGCCGCGGTGGTCCTGCGTCCGGGAGCCCAGGTGGACACCGAGGAGCTACAGCAGTTCGTCCGGGACCGGGTCGCCGCCTACAAGTACCCGCGCCGGCTCTGGCTGACGGACGCACTGCCGATGGGCCCGAGCGGCAAGATCCTCAAGCGGGAGATCACCGCGCCGCTCTCCTGACCGTCGGCCTCCGCCGTGAGCCGCTCGCTGCAAACAAGCTGTTCACAATATTCAGTTGACGCCATGTCATGCGTGATCCGATACTCGGCCCATGTCATCGACCGCTGACCACACCGATCCCTTCACACCTCCACAGCCGGAGCAGGCGCGAGCGCACCGGGTGTACGCCTCGCTGCTGCGCATCGCGGAGCGGCATGCCGCGACGGACGAGCAACGGCGGCGCCAGACCCATCCGTCGGTCCTCGCCCCGCACGAGGCCGTACGGCTGGTGACGTTCCTGCTCAGCGGGGCCGCGCTGCCCGAGGACGGCGAACCGGAGGTGGACCAGGCCGACATCACGGCCGCGCTGAGCCTCGTACCGCTGGTGCGGGCGGAGCTGGACGAACTGGAGGCCTCGCTCCTCCGGATGGCCCGGGGCCGGGGCATGACCTGGCCCGACGTCGCCTTCGGTCTCGGCCTCGGCAGCCCCCAGGCCGCCCGACAGCGCTACGATCGACTCGCCAGCCGCGCCGCCGACGACGACGAGGACGCCGGGGCCGAGTGACGCCGTCCTACCCGGCGTCCGTGCCGAGGTGGCAGCACGAGCCCTGCCGGAGGTGACCGGCCACCTCGAGCCACGTCATGTCCCGGGGAGGTTCGTGGACGGCGGATGGGTCGCGACGGTGAGCGGACGTCAGGTCGCCCTGGGTGCGGGGGACTCCCTCGCGTACCACGACCGGGATGTCGACGAGCGTGTCGAAGTCGGCGAACGGGTCGCCGGCGACGATCGTCAGGTCGGCGATCTTGCCCTCCTCGACCGTACCGAGGTCGGCGTCGAGGCCGAACAGCCGGGCCGGCTCCGCGGTCGCGCTGTGCAGGGCCTCGGCGGGCGTGAAACCGTGCGCGTGCAGGGCCCGCAGGCCCAGATGCAGGGAGAGACCGACCGGGACCAGGGGCGCGTCGGTGCCCAGGGAGATGCGGGCGCCCTGTGTCGCGAGCTGCCGGTAGTCGGCCATCTCGGCGGCCAGGGCCTGCCGTTGCTCGTCCGTGGGCGTCTTCTGGGCGTTCGCACGGACGGCCGCGACGTCCCAGGGCGGCATGAGGCGCGTCACGCGCGGATCGTCGGCCAGCCGGGGATCCTCAGCGAGCAGGATCTGCGCGCTGAACGGCGTGATGATCAGGGCGAAGGAGCCGTCGGCGTACTGCTGCACCAGATCCTCGCCGATACGGCCCCGCGGGGTGGTGGCATGCCCGAACTCCAGGCGCTGGGTGGCCTGCAGATGGGTGGTCAGGTCCTGGCCCGCCGACCGTCCGGGCGAACACAGATGGCTGCCGCTGGGCACGCCCAGCGCATGCGCGGCCTCGGCCGCCTCGGTCATGACCTCGCCCGGAGCACGCACGTAGGTCTTCACGAAGTCGACGTCCAGGGCGCCGGCGCGCCGGAGCGTGCGCCGGACGCCGTCCCGGGTGCGGTGGGCGCGGCCCATGGCGTACGCGGTGCGCGCCCCGTCGATCAGTTCGGCGCAGGCCAGCTGCCGCGGCCCGAGCAGATCCCCGGACCCGGCCGCCTCACGCAGCCGGACCGCCTCGTACAGCGGACTGCCGAGGCAGAACGTGGTCGTGATGCCGTACGCCAGCGTGGTGAGGCTCTGCCGGGCGCCGTAGGTGGCCGGATACGGGTGGGTGTGGCTGTCGAAGAGACCGGGGACGACGGTCCGGTCGGAGGCATCGAGGGTGCGGTGTCCGGGGCGACGGGCACGGTGCGGCTCGACGGCGGTGATCCGCTCGCCGGTGACGAGGATGTCGACGTCGTGCCGTGGCGGCGCGCCGGTGGCGTCCCACAACTGCCCGGCGTGAATGCGCAGCGGCTCCGGGGAGTTGACCGCACCGCGCCCGGTGGACAGGCCGTGCGGGAGCGTGTGAGCGCGTGAGCCGGTGACGAAGAGGCGGCGCAGCCGGCCGTCGGAGAGGTACAGGAGCGTGCCGGAGTCCGCGGACCAGCTGGGGTGGTCGGCCGGTTCGTCGGTGAGCCGGCGGGCGGGACCGGCCGGCGTGCCGTCGGCCGCCACCGGCAGCAGCCACAGCGCCGACTCGGCCACCAGCGCCATCCAGCGGCCGTCGGGGGACCACACGGGCCCGGAGGCGACCCGGTCGGACAGCGACTGGTGCTCGGCGGGCAGGTGACGGCGTTCGCTCCCGGTGCGGGTGTCGATGACGCGGATGAGGTTGTATCCCTCGCGGAAACGCTGGTTGAGCCGGTTGCGGTCGCAGAAGGCCACGTACCGTCCGTCGGGCGACCAGGTGGGTGCCCCGGGCGGCCCGTCGGTGGCCAGCGGCCGGGCCAGCTGCTGCTCCTCGCCCGTGGCCAGGGTGCGCAGCAGCAGGTTCCCGGTCACGTCCTGGCAGGCCAGGCGGGAGCCGTCCGGCGACAGCGCGGGGTACAGGCGGCCGCCTGCGGTCAACGGCTCGTCGGCGCCGCTGTCCAGGTGGTGACGGCGTACGGCCACCAGCCCGTCCTGATCCGTGCAGTACAGCAGGCTGCGCCCGTCCGGCGCCCACGCCGGCATCTGCAGCAAGTGGACGTCGGCCGCCTGGAGCAGCTTGCGCGCAGGGCCCCCGACCGGCATCAGCCACAGGGCGTTCAGCGCCACGAAGGCCACGCTGCGACCGTCGGGGGACAGGGCCGGCCGGTGCAGACCGCGCACCGGGGCCGGCGACCGCGGCGCGAGCGGGCGCCGGTGACGCGGCCCGGACGGACCGGGCACCGGCATCCGCGCGGTGAAGGGCACCTCCCGCACGGAGGATCCGCCGAGGGAGCGGACGCGGATCAGGCCGTCGCCGACGTACAGCAACTCGTCCTCGCCCAGCCAGCACGGCGGAGCCGCCGCCAGATCCTCGTCCGCCGTCAGGAGCTCGCCGTCGACCATCAGCCGCGCCGCGGCGGCCGGCGAGCCGGGGGTGCCCGCACCGGTCAGATGCACATACGCCAACCGCCCCGAGGGCGAGACCGACGGGCACAGCAGGCGGCCCGCGGTCACCGTGCGCAGCACCTCGGCCTCGCCTCCCGCGACCGGCACCCGGACCAGCGACAGGCCGCCGTCGTTGCCGCCGCCCGGCGCGTGGGCGGCGCGCACGCACACCAGCGACCGCCCGTCCGCCGACCAGGCCGGATCGAAGTCCTCGAACGCCCCGCCGGTGAGCTGCCGGAGCCGGCCGTCGGCCAGGTCCAGCACCCACAGCCCGTACGAGCCACCGGCCGTGGCGTCGCCCCCGCGCTCGGAGGAGAAGGCCAGTCGGGTGCCGTCCGGCGACCACGCGACCCCGCGGTCGTCCCAGGGCCCGTCCGTCAACTGCCGCAGCTCGCCGCCGTCCGGCCGCAGCGTCCACAGGTGGAAGCCACCCCCGCGATAGGCGCACACGGCCAGCGTCTCCCCGTCCGGGGATAGCGCCGGGCGCGTCGCCTCCAGCTCCCAGCCCGTCACCTGTACGGCCGTTCCCCCCTCCCGGGGCACCCGCCACAGCACCCCCTGCACCTCGGCGATCAGCGCGCCGCCGGGCCGGCCGGTGACCGAACCGCCGGTCGTCCGGGTGTAGGTGAGGTACCGCTCGCTGCCTGCGGCCCGCGCACCGGGCCGGTCCGGCGGAGCCCCCTCTGCCGCCACGGCACGCGAGGAAACGGCGGCGGTCACCAGCCCTGCCGCCGCCGTCCCCAGAAACCCGCGCCGATCGACGATCCCGAAGTCCATCCCTGTCCCTTCCTGCCGTGTCCGTCCAGCGAAAGGGCAGCGGTACGCCCCGCACCAGTACGCGATTTCGGCCACACCGGCCCCGTCCCACGCCCAGGGCAACGCCCGGACCGCACGACGGTCACGCGCGTGCGCCCGCTCACCAGCCCGTCAGCAGCAGGTGGTTGAGGAGCAGGGCCAGTGCCGCCTGGGCGGTGAGCCAGGCGCGGGGGCGGGGGAGGAGGGCGCAGGCCGGGAGGAGCCAGAGGGCGAAGGGCAGCCAGATGCGTTCGGTCTCCGCCTTGCTCATGCCGGACAGGTCGGCGACCAGCAGGGCGAGCAGCGCGGCGGTGACGAGGAGCGCCGGCCGTGTGTCGGCGGGGCGTGCGCGCCCGGGCGTGGGGAGCAGTGCCGTGGTCGTCCGCCGCAGGCCCGCCGCCGTGGCCGGGCCGGTGATGACGGCGGTGCAGGCGAGGTTGGCCCAGACCCAGTAGCCGTAGGGGCGGGTGCCGCCGATGCCTTGGTAGTAGCGCGTGACGAGGAGGTGGTAGGCGTGCCACCAGTCGAAGCCCGCGAGGGTGAACACCACCGGGAACACGGCCAGTCCGGCGAGCAGGGAGAGGAGGAGGGCGGGGCGTTCGCGGAGTGCGGGGCGGGCCAGTACCACGACCGCCGCGCCGATCAGCGCGAACAGCGTGAGGCCGTAGGAGAGGTAGCAGGTCAGGCCGAAGAGGAGGCCCGAGGCCGCCGCGCAGCCGTGGGACCGGCGCGTCAGGGCCAGGGCGAGCAGCGCCACGGACCAGGCGGCGACGGCCGCGAAGTAGGCGTCGGCGGAGGTGCCCTGCCACACCGCCGCCGGGGCCAGCACCAGAAAGGGCGCGGCCCGGCGCGCGAGGGTCTCGTCGGCCAGGGCCCGGAGCGCGATCAGCACGGCCACACATCCCGTCGCCCCCACGGTGACGCACCACATCCCGGCCCAGCCACCGCCCCGCAGCCCGATCCGGTCCAGCAGGACGAAGGTGAGCGTGGCGGCCGGTGGATGGCCGGCGATGTGGGCGGGCCAGGGGTCGGGGGTGCCGCTGACGATGTGGTGGGTGAAGTCGCGCAGGGTGGCCGGGATGTCGTGGAACCGGTCGATGACGCTGAGGTACTCGTTGCGGGTGGTGAGCCGCACCGCGATGCCCTGGTGCCAGCCGTCGATCAGGGCGAGGGACAGGATCCAGGCGACAGCGCTCGCCCAGGCCGCCGCGAGCAGCGCCCGCCAGGGCAGTCGGGCCGCCACGGAGGGGCCGTACGCCACGGTGGCCGCCGCCACCGCCAGGGCCGCCGGGGTGCCGGGGCCGAGGTGCGGGTTCCAGTCCGCGAACAGCGGCGGCCAGTGCACGAACAGGGTGTGGCGGGTGTCCTGGATGTGCCGGCCGACGACGACGGCCGCCGTCACGAGCAGGGCGGCGGCACCGGCGGCGTACAGGTCGCGGCGGAGAGATCGGGTCACACCGGAACGCTAGGCCGGGGGAGCGGCGACCGGCCGCCGTACGGGCCGGACGTCAGCGTTTCGTCACCGGTCGCGGACCCGTTTCCGGGGGTCTCCCGGCCTACGGTCGGGACATGCGCGACCATCCCCGGCTTCCCACTTCCCCAGGCTTCTGGCGCAGCCCGCTGCGCGGCCCCTGGCTCACCTCGGTGCTCGGCCTCGTCCTGCTCGTCGGCATCACCGTGCTGTTCGTCACCGGCCTGGTGTCGTACGCCGCTTACAACCCGGGCCTGGCCCGGGTCAACGACCAGACACCGGACAAGGGCGTCCTGGGCTTCTACCTCTTCGCCTGGCCCACGGATCCGGTGTGGCTGTACCGGTTCACCCAGGGCCTCCATGTGACCCTCGGCATCACCCTGATCCCCGTCCTGCTGGCCAAGCTGTGGTCGGTGGTGCCGCGGCTGTTCACCCTGCCGCCCGCCCGCTCCCTCGCCCACGCGCTGGAGCGGATCTCGCTGTTGCTGCTGGTCGGGGGAGGACTCTTCGAGTTCATCACCGGAGTGCTCAACGTCCAGCTGGACTATGTCTTCCCCGGCTCCTTCTACCCACTGCACTTCTACGGGGCGTGGGTGTTCTTCGCCGCCTTCGTCGCCCACGCCGTGCTGAAGATGCCGCAGGCGCTACGGGCCGTACGGCGGCGCCGGCACGAGCAGAGCGACCTGGTCTCCCCTCGCCCCGCCGCGCCCACCGTCTCCCGGCGCGGCGCGCTGGGGCTGGTCGGCGGCGGTTCCCTGCTGCTGTTCCTGACCACGGTCGGGCAGAGTCTCGGCGGCCCCTTCCGCCGCACGGCCCTGCTCGCGCCGCACGGCACGGCCGATCCCGGCGGCGGCCCGAACGGCTTCCAGATCAACAAGACCGCCGCCTACGCCGGCATCACCCCGGCCGACACCCACGAGGACGCCTGGCGGCTCGTCGTCACCGGCCGCACCGGAACCGTCCGGCTCAGCCGCGCCCAGCTCCTGCGACTGCCGCTGCACAGCGCGTCGTTGCCCATCGCCTGCGTGGAGGGCTGGTCGACCGCCGACCAGTGGTGGCGCGGGGTGCGGCTGCGCGACCTCGCGGCGCTCGTCGGGTACGACGGTGATCCGCCGGACGTGCTCGTGGAGTCCCTGCAACGACACGGGGCCTTCCGCCGCGCGGCCCTGCGCGCCAACCAGGTGGCCGACGGGCGCTCCCTGCTCGCCCTGTACGTCAACGGCGAGGAACTGTCCCCCGACCACGGCCACCCGGCGCGGATCATCGTGCCCGCGGCACCCGGTGTGCTCAACACCAAGTGGGTGGCCCGACTGACCTTCGGAGACCTGTGATGCCGCGCCGCGTGCCCCTCGGCAGCCCTTTCCAACTGCTGCTGCTCGCCTGCTCGTTCGCGCTCGCCGCGTACGCCGGCATCCGGCTGCTCGCCGGTGACTGGTTCGGGGTGGCACTGTGGATCGTGGGTGCCGCCCTGCTGCACGATCTCGTCCTGCTGCCGCTGTACACGCTGGCGGACCGGGCCGCCGTAGGCGGTCTGGGGGCGGCCGGACAGCGCGGCCGGACGCTGTACGTGCGCGTCCCGGCGACGCTGTCCGGGCTGCTTCTGCTCGTCTGGTTCCCGCTGATCAGCGGCATGACGGCCGGGCGTTACCGGTCGGCCACCGGACTCTCCCCGGACGGCTTCCTCACCCGCTGGCTGCTGATCACCGCCGTACTCTTCGGCGGCTCGGCGCTGCTGCTGGCGTGGCGCGTGGGCCGGGTGCGCAGGGCGGCGAAGCACCGGCCGTCCGCCGACCACTGAGCGACGGACCGCCACCCGGCCCCGCGCGCGTACCGCAGCAGGGCCGGGGTGCCGAGCCGCGCCCAGGGGAAGGGGGCACCGGTGGCCCGGGCGGCGCCGATCGTGTCGACGACCTGGACCCGGGCGCGTTCGTCGACGTGTCCCGGCACGGTCTCGGCGATCAGCAGACCGCCCGGGCGCAGCAGCGCCGCCACCCGTTCCAGCAGGGCGGACGGTTCCCCGCCGATGCCGATGTTGCCGTCCATGAGCAGCACGGTGTCCCAGCGGCCCTCGCCGGGCAACGGCTCGAAGACCGAGCGCCGCAGCGCCTGCCCGCCGAGCCCGATCGTATGGGCGACGGCGGCCTCGCTGACGTCGATGCCGAGCACGGTACGACCCCGGGCGGCGAGCTCCGCCACCAGCCGGCCGGGACCGCAGCCGACGTCCAGGACGGCGCCCTCGCAGCGGTCCAGCACCGCCCGGTCCACGGCGTCCGCGCGGGCGCACCAGCGCTCCACCTCCAGCGGCAGCAGCCAGCCGTCGGTGCGGCGCAGGAACAGCGGGCCGCGGCCGGTGCGCAGGGCGGCCGCGTAGGGGTCGGCGGCCGCCCAGGCGACCAGGCTGCCCCTCATCGCGGGGTGACCGGCGTACAGCGGGCCAGCCGTGCCGCGAACCGGCCGTGCGGGGCCAGCGCGGCGACCGCGTGGGCGTCGGCGGCGGTGTCGACGTCCCGCAGCCGGGGCAGTTCGCGCACCCGCAGCCCGGCGGCCAGCAGGCGCTCCCGCTGTACGGCACCGGTCTCGGGCGTCGACATGGGTACCCCCCGCAGCAGCGCGGGGTCGGGCTCGGCCAGGCCCAGGGCCCAGAAACCGCCGTCCTCGGCCGGGCCGAGGACGGCGTCGCAGTCCGCGAAGTCCACGGTGAGCAGCTCCGGCGTCACCTGCGGCGTGTCCATGCCGATGAGCAGGGCCGGTCCCGAGCAGTGCGCGAAGGCGTCCGCCAGCCGCTCGTCCAGCCCGCCCGCGCACTGCGGCAGCACCTCGAAGCCGGCCGGCAGCCACGGTCCCGGCGCCCCGTCGAGGACGAGGACCCGGCGGGTCGCGGGGGTCGCCGCCACGGCGTGCAGGGTGTCCGCGAGCGCCGCCTCCGCGAGGCGGGCCGCCTGCTGCGGGGTGAACGGCGGGGTGAGCCGGGTCTTGACCTGCCCCGGCAGCGGTTCCTTGGCGATGACGAGCAGCGTGGTCACCGTACGAGCTCCCTGTCGGCCGGGGGCTCGGCCAGCACGCGGCTCATGTCCCGTACCGCCTGCCAGGTGCCGCGCCAGGTGCCCGTCACCTTGGAGGCACCGGTGCGCGGCCGGTAGGGCACGTCGTGCTCGGCGATGCGCCAGCCGGCGTCGGCCGCGCGGACGACCATCTGCAGCGGATAGCCGCTGCGCCGGTCGGTGAGGCCGAGCGCGAGCAGCGGCTCACGCCGGGCGGCGCGCAACGGGCCCAGGTCGTGCAGGCGCAGCCCGGTACGGCGGCGCAGCATCCGGGCCAGCGCGAGATTGCCCGCGCGGGCGTGCGCGGGCCAGGCACCCCGGCCCTCGGGGCGCCGCCGGCCGAGCACCAGGTCGGCCGCGCCGGCCCGGATCTCCCGCACGAAGGGCACGAGCAGCGCGGGATCGAGGGAGGCGTCGCAGTCGCAGAAGCACACGATGTCACTCGTGGCCGCGGTCAGTCCGGCGTGGCAGGCGGCGCCGAAGCCGCGCCGCGGCTCGTGCACCACCGTCGCGCCGAGCGCGCGGGCGATGTCGGGGGAGCCGTCGGTGGAACCGTTGTCGACGACGAGGGCGCGCCAGCCGGCCGGGATCCGGCCGAGCACCCAGGGCAGGGCCTCGGCCTCGTCCAGACAGGGCAGCACCACGTCGACGTCCGCTGAAGTGGTCGTCACGGTTTCACCCTACGAACGCCAATCGGGCAAATCGGACTCTCGGTCCTTACGAAACGCGGACGCCCGGCCCACGGCCCGGCGACGGCGGGGCCCGGGGTGCGACGCTGGAGGCATGCAACCGCCGTACGAGCCCCACGAGACCGAAGCCGCAGGCGAGGCGGCCCGGATCCTGGTCGTGGACGACGATCCGACCGTCGCCGAGGTCGTCACCGGATATCTGCACCGCGCCGGCTATGTGGTCGACCGCGCCGACGACGGCCCGACCGCTCTGACCCGTGCCTTCGCACACCGGCCCGACCTGGTCGTGCTCGACCTGATGCTGCCCGGCATGGACGGCCTGGAGGTATGCCGGCGGATGCGGGACCGCGGCCCGGTGCCGGTCATCATGCTCACCGCCCGCGGTGACGAGGACGACCGCATCCTGGGCCTGGAGGTGGGCGCCGACGACTACGTCACCAAGCCCTTCAGCCCCCGCGAACTCGTCCTGCGCGTGGAGTCGGTGCTGCGCCGCAGCCGCCCCGCCGCCACCGGGCACCGGCTGGCCGCGGCCGGGCTCTCCGTCGACCCCGACGCCCGCAGGGCCACCAAGAACGGCGGCGAACTCGCCCTCACCCTCCGCGAGTTCGACCTGCTCGCCTTCTTCCTGCGGCACCCGGGCCGCGCCTACAGCCGCGAGGACCTGATGCGCGAGGTCTGGGGCTGGGACTTCGGTGACCTCTCGACGGTGACCGTCCATGTGCGCCGGCTGCGCGGCAAGGTCGAGGACGACCCGGCCCGGCCCCGCCTGATCCAGACCGTGTGGGGCGTGGGCTACCGCTTCGAGCCCGGCCGCGAGTCCGGCTGCGAGTCCGGCGAGGCGGTGCTGCGGCCATGAGCGCCACGCTCCTCATCGCCCTCTACGCCTTCGCGGGCGCCGCCGCCGCGGGGGCCGCGGGAGCGGGCGTGCTGCGCCTGGTCCGGCGTCGCTCGCTCACCGCTTCCATCGCCGTGGTCGCCGCGGTCGGTGTCGTCGCCATGCTCGCCGGCACGCTAGCCGTCGCCTGGGCGATGTTCCTGTCCTCGCACGACCTGAGCGTGGTCACCACCGTCGTCGCGATGGCGGCCGTGGTCTCCCTGGCCACCGCGCTGCTGCTGGGCCGCTGGGTCGCGGCCCGCAGCCGCGAACTCACCGACGCCGCCCGCTCCTTCGGCGACGCGGGCGCCTTCGCCGCTCCGCACGGCCCCGCCACCGCCGAACTGGACGCCCTCAGCCGGGAGCTGGCCGCCACCAGCGCGCGGCTCGCCGAATCCCGGGAGCGGGAGCGGGCGTTGGAGACGTCCCGGCGCGAGCTGGTCGCCTGGATCTCGCACGACCTGCGCACCCCGCTGGCCGGACTGCGCGCCATGTCGGAGGCGCTGGAGGACGGCGTGGCCGCCGACCCCGGCCGCTACCTCAAGCAGATCCGCACCGAGGTCGAACGGCTCAACGACATGGTCGGCGACCTCTTCGAGCTCTCCCGCATCCACGCGGGCACCCTCCCGCTGAGCCCCTCCCGGATCTCCCTGTACGACCTGGTCGGCGACGCGGTGGCGGGCGCCGACCCGCTCGCCCGGGAACACGGGGTGCGGCTGGTGGGTGACCGTGTCGAGCCCGTACCGGTGGAGGTGGACGGCAAGGAGATGACGCGCGTGCTCGGCAACCTCCTGGTCAACGCCATCCGCCGGACCCCGCCCGACGGCACCGTCGCGATCGCCGCCGAGCGCACCGACGAGGGCGTGGTGCTGTCCGTCACGGACGGCTGCGGCGGCATCCCCGAGGAGGATCTGCCGCGCGTCTTCGACACCGGGTGGCGGGGCAGCGATGCCCGGACCCCGCCCGCCGGGGCGGGGCTGGGGCTGGCGATCGTACGGGGCATCGTCGAGGCCCATCAGGGCCGGGCGACCGTCCACAACATCCCGGGCGGCTGCCGTTTCGAGGTGACCCTGCCGACGGCGGAGGTGTGAAGGGCCACTATTCCCGGCGGCAGTCGATCGCGCTCGGGGACTGACTCCGGCAGGTGAGCCCGCTCCCGGGGCCGATGAGACGCGAGAGGAACGGTGTGATGTCCTTCTCGCAGGACAGGCCCGGGCCGTCCTCGGGGTCCTCGTTCGCGTGCTCGCAGACCCTGGCGATGACGGTGCCGCTGTCGACCTTCTGGCCGGGCGGCGGCGTGTCTGCGAAGGCCGATGGGGCGAGGAGGCCCACGCCCAGCATCGATGCGGTGAGCAGCGCTGCGACCTGGGCGCGGGTCGGCCTCGGGGTCCGTCGCGACATGGCTGTCCTTTCGACTGGTTCAAGCGAATTCCGTGCGAAGCAACGCCATGATCGAGGGCGGCGCCCTCCCGCAGGTGTGGACACGCTCAGTGCGTTCGCGTGAACTCCTGCATTCCTTCCGCGAAGCCCACCTCCGGCTTCCAGCCGAGTTCCGCGCGCAGTCGGGAGGAGTCCGCGGTGATGTGGCGGACGTCGCCCAGGCGGTACTCGCCGGTGACGACCGGGTCGGGGCCGCCGTGCGCGGCGGACAGGGCACGGGCCAGGTCGCCGACGGTGTGCGGCTCGCCGCTGCCGGTGTTGTACGCCGTGAGGATTCCGGGGCGCGGCCCCGCCTCCAGCGCGACGACGTTGGCCGCGGCCACGTCCCGTACGTGGACGAAGTCCCGCCGTTGCCGGCCGTCCTCGAACACGCGCGGAGCATCGCCGTGTTCGAGGGCCGAGCGGAAGAAGGAGGCGACGCCGGCGTACGGCGTGTCGCGGGGCATCCGGGGGCCGTACACATTGTGGTAGCGCAACGAGATCGCGGTGCCGCCCGTGGCGCGGGCCCAGGCGGCCGACAGGTGCTCCTGGGCGAGCTTGGTCGCGGCGTAGACGTTGCGCGGGTCGGGCGGGGCGTCCTCGGTGACCAGGCCGGGGACGAGCGATGCGCCGCACCGCGGGCAGGGCGGTTCGAAACGGCCCGCCTCCAGGTCGGCCGTGGCCCGCGGACCGGGGCGTACGACGCCGTGCGCGGGACACTCGTAGCGGCCCTCTCCGTACACCACCATCGACCCGGCCAGCACCAGCCGCCCTACGCCCGCATCGGCCATCGCGGCGAGCAGGACGGCGGTGCCCAGGTCGTTGCGGGAGACGTACTCGGCCGCGTCCGCGACGCCGTTGCCGAGGCCCACCATGGCCGCCTGGTGGCAGACCGCGTCGACGCCGGACAGGGCGCGGGCAACCGCCCCGGGGTCGCGTACGTCGGCGCCCGGAACGGCTCGGACGTCGTACACGAGCGGCTCGTGCCCGCTCGCCCGCAGCGCCTCGACGACATGGGACCCGATGAACCCGGCACCGCCGGTGACCAGTACACGCATACGGCCACGCTAGCCGCGGACGGCGGCGCGACCGGGTGACGCGGCTGCCGCGTCATGACTCCGTAAGACCTGGACACGGGCGGGTGGGCGCCGACTGTGTGAGCGTTTCAAAAATTTCGGTCGGCAACATTGACTCGTCGCCTCGGCGACCGCACATTACCTAGCGGTAGTACCCGGCGGTAACACCCGCGAACCGGCATGTACCGCCCGTACCTCCCCCTGCTCCGAGCCGCCGCATTCTCGCGCACCAGCACACGCGCGGGCATCGCCATGCCCGCCTGCTTCGTGACCCCACCCCGAGAAGAGGGAGTGCCTGCCCATGCCCATGCCTGCCCTGCGCCGTGCCATCGCCGCGACCTCCGCAGTCGCCGGTGCGCTGGCCCTCGGCCTCACCGCCGTACCCGCCCAGGCCACGACACCCCTGAACTACGCCGCCCTCGGCGACAGTTACAGCGCCGGCTCGGGCGTCCTGCCCGTCGACCCCACCAACCTCCTGTGCCTGCGCTCCACGGCCAACTACCCCCATGCCGTCGCCGCCCGCACCGGGGCCCGGCTCACGGACGTCACCTGTGGCGCGGCCCAGACCAAGGACTTCACCGCGTCCCAGTACCCCGGGGTCGCCCCTCAGGCGGACGCGGTCACCGCCGACACCGACCTGGTGACGCTGACGATCGGCGGCAACGACAACGGCACCTTCATCAACGCCATGATCGCCTGCGGCACCGCGGGCATCCTCAGCGGAGGCAGGGGCAGCCCGTGCAAGGACACGTACGGCAGCTCCTTCGACGACGCGATCGACGCCCACACCTACCCCGCGCTGAAGAACGCGCTGCGCGCTGTGCGGGCCAAGGCGCCCGACGCCCGCGTGGCGGTGCTCGGTTACCCGTGGATCACGCCGGCCGAGGCCGACCCGTCCTGTTTCGCCAGACTGCCGGTCGCCTCCGGCGACGTGCCGTATCTGCACGCCCTCCAGGCCCATCTCAACGCCGTCGTCCAGCGCGCCGCCGAGGAGACCGGGGCCACCTACGTGGACTTCTCCAAGGTGTCCGAGGGGCACGACGCGTGCCAGGCCGTCGGCACCCGGTGGATCGAGCCGCTGCTCTTCGGGCAGAACATCGTCCCGGTCCACCCCAACGCGCTCGGTGAGCAGCGCATGGCCGAGCGCACCATGAGCGTCCTCGGCCTCGGCTGACCGAGCGGCGGCGATCGGAGGTCAGGCCCGTGCGCCGCCGTCGACCTTGAGCACCGCGCCGGTCACGAAGGAGGCGCGGTCGCTCAGGAGCCAGGCGGCGGCCTCGGCGATCTCGTCCGGGTCGGCAGCGCGGCGCAGCGGGGTGAGTGCCGTGAGCCGGTCCTGAAGACCGGGCGACCGCGCCTCCCAGGCCCGGATCATCTCCGTCAGGGTGTTGCCGGGCGCGATCGCGTTGACGCGGATGCCTTCGGGGCCGTAGGTCACGGCCGCCGACTCCGTCAGGCTGTTCACCGCCCGCTTCATCGCACCGTACGCCGGCAGTTCGGGATTGCCCCGCAGGCTGCCGATGGACGAGTTGTTCACGATGGCGCCCGCGCCCGCGGTGGCCCGGATGGCGGCGACCTCGGCGACCATGGCCAGCCAGACACCCTTGAGGTTCACCGTGTACACATGGTCGAACTCGGCCTCCGGGAGCCGGTCCATGGGGCCGGGCGGCTGGATCGTCGCACCGTTGTTGAAGGCGATGTCGAGGCGGCCGTACAGGTCGACGGCGCGGTCCACGGCGGCGCGTACGCTCACCGTGTCGGCCAGATCGCAGACGACGTAGTCCGCGCTGCCGCCCGTGGCCCGTACTTCCTCCGTCACCGCCTTCAGCTGCGCTTCCGTGCGCGCCGCGAGCAGCACCCGGGCGCCTTCCCGCGCGAAGAGCCGCGCCGCGGCGGCGCCGATCCCGCGTCCCGCGCCGGTGATGAAGGCGACCTTGCCTGCCAGCAGGCCCGGTGCGGTCGGAGTGGGGATTGCGGTGGTCTGTGTGTGGTCCATGGCATCGAGCCTGCGTCCGCGAGCGGGGCCCATCCAGGCACCGGCGGTACCTGGATCGCCGGTGCGGCGCACGCGCACACTTGGAGGCGTGGACAGAGCAGAACTGGCGGGCTTCCTGCGCGGCAGGCGCGAGCGGATCAGCCCTGCCGACGTGGGCCTGCCCGCCGGGCCGCGCCGCCGCACACCCGGGCTGCGCCGCGAGGAGGTCGCGCACCTGGCGTACATCTCGACCGAGTACTACACCCGCCTCGAACAGGCCCGCGGCCCGCGTCCGTCACGGGAAGTGCTGGCCGGGCTGGCCCGTGCCCTGCGGCTGTCGGACGCCGAGCGTGAGCACCTCCATCTCCTGGCCGGCGCCCCGCCCGGCCCCGCGCCCGGACCCTCGCGCGAGGTGCGGCAGAGCATCCTCGACCTGGTGCACCGGCTCCCGCGGTCGGCCGCCTTCGTCACGTCGGCCACGCTGGAGGTGCTCGCCTGGAACGAGCTGGCCGCCGCCTTGATGGAGGACTTCTCGGCACTGTCGCGCCGCGACCGCAACCTCGCGCGCCGCGCCTTCCTCGGGCCGCGCTCCGAGGGACGGCGGTTGTACGGGGTGTCCGACGCCGAGGCGTTCGCCCGCCACGCGGCGCGCCGGCTGCGCACGGCCGCCGCCCGCTACCCCGACGACCCGGAGGTGACCGCGCTGATCCACGAACTCCGTTCCGGCAGCGCGGAGTTCGCCCGTCTGTGGGACTCCCACGACGTGGACGTGGAACCCACACTGCGCAAGACGTTCCGGCATCCGCTCGTGGGGCCGGTCACCGTCAACTGCGACGCCCTCGAACTCTCCGACCGCGACCAGCAGGTGGTGATCTACACCGCCGTCCCCGGCACGCCGTCCGAGGAGGCGCTGCGGCTGCTGTCGGTGATCGGCACCCAGCGCATGGACGCGGCCCGCTGAGTCCAGGTATGCATACCGTGTATACATAGTGTGTATAGTGCATGCCGTAGGAGAGCGGGCTGCGACTGTGAGGGCGACGATGACGACCACTACTCCTCGCGGTCAGGTCGGCCTGAAGAGGCGACTGCGCGCGTGGGGCGGCCCCACGGCGTTGGCGTCGGGCGCCGGCGTGCTGCTCGGTGCGCTCACCAACCTGGCCCAGGGGTGGCTTCCCGGAGCCTGGCAGCAGATCGCCAACTCCGGAGCCGTGTGGTCCGCCGTCGCCTTCGCCGCCGGAGCGCTGTTGTCCCGGCAGGGTCCCCTGTCCCGGTCCGCGATCGGCGGCCTCGGTGCGGAGGCCGGCCTGGTCGTCGGGTACTACGGCTACGCCCAGTTCGGCCGCGACGGCGCGGGGGACCTGTTCTTCCCGCTGGTGTGGCTCGGTATGGCCTGTGTGGCGGGACCGCTGTTCGGCGTCGCCGGTCACTGGTGGCGGCGCGGCCGGGACGCGCGTCGCCGCGTCACCGGCCTGGCCGCGTTCGCCGGTCTCTTCGGCATGGAGGGCCTGGCATATGCCTGGACCCTCCACTACGCCACGCAGGCATGGGCATGCCTCGTGCTCTTCGTTCTCATCCCGCCGCTCATGGCCCGTACACACAGGGAGCGCGCCTTGACGCTGGGCGCCGCCGTGGTCTGCGCACCTCTCGCCTACGCCGTCATCGAACTGCCCCTCCAGACGCTCTCGGCATGAGGCGACATGCCCGAAGGCGGGGAGACCCGATCAGCAGTACAGGTCGCTGCCCGGTGAGACGCCGAGGATCTGGGTGAAGCGCCGGTAGGCGTCGACGCGGCTCTGTACCTGGGCCGGGTTCTTGCCGTCGCATTCAAGGGAGCCGTTGATGGAGCGGATGGTCTGGCCGAATCCGGCGCTGTCGACCATGGCGTTGTGCGGGGTCGTCGTGCCGGGTCCGGACTGGGTGTTCCAGTACCACAGGCCGGTCTTCCAGGCGACGGCGGCATTGTTCTCCACCTGCCAGGGGTTGTTCAGGAGGTCGATGCCCAATGCGTCGCCGGCGGCCTTGTAGTTGAAGTTCCAGGACAGCTGGAGGGGGCCGCGCCCGTAGTAGGCCGCCTGTCCGGCCGGGCAGCCGTAGGGCCGGCTCCAGTCGCAGTAGGTGGGGTAGTTGGCGGTGTTCTGCTCGACGATGTACACCAGGCCGCCGGTCTCGTGGCTGACGTTGGCGAGGAAGGCGGCGGCTTCCTGCCTCTTGACCGTGTCGCTGCCGGTGTCGGCGAAGCCGGGGTAGGCGCTCAGGGCCTGGACGAGGCCGCTGTAGGTGTAGAAGCCGTTCCGGTTCGGGAACATCTGGTTGAACTGGGCTTCGGAGACGACGAATCCGGACGGGGTGCCGCTGCCGCCGCCGGCCGGAGCGTTCCACTTCTGGTTCGCGCCACCCGAACAGGTCCAGATCTGCAGCCGCGTGCCGTTGGTGCTGTTGTTGTCCCGCACGTCGAGACACTTGTTGGCGGCCGGATTGACGATGTCGTGGGCCGAGGTGACCACCCACTGCTGGTTGGCGCCGCCGGAGCAGTCCCACAGCTGGACGGCCGCGCCGTCCGCGGTGCCGCGGTCGACGACGTCCAGGCACTTGCCGAGCGCCCGCAGGGTTCCGTCACCCGGGTTCGACCAGATCTGGGCGTTGGTTCCGTTGCAGTCGTAGAGCTGTACGGCGGTGCCGTTGGCGCTGCCGGCTCCTGCCACGTCGACGCACTTGCCGGCCAGCCCGGTGATCCGGCCGTCCGCGGCCTGGGCGGGCGCGGCGGTGAACAGCGCGGCGAGGAGGGCGGCGACGATGCCGCCGGCCAGGAGGCGTCCGAGGCGTCTCAAGCGGCCGCAAGGAAGTTCGGCGAGATGGATGGGCATCGACAGCTACTCCTGTCCTGGTCGGGAGGATGGGGTGGGTGCCGGTGTCGGCGGGCGGTGCCGTGCCGCCGGCCGGCGCGGTGGTCGCCCGGAGATCAGTCGAGGACGGTCTCCGTGACGACGATGTGGCCGGCGTCGGGATCGAGGCTCCCGCCGAGCCGGCCGAAGGCGCCGTCGGTCAGGTCAAGGCACTTGGGTTCCTGGGGAGTCGAGGCGAACGTGCCGCGGTCGTTGACGCGGACCACCAGCGACCTGCCGTTGGCGGTGTTGGTGACCTGTACCCGTGTGCCGAAGGGCAGTTGGGGCCGGCGGCTGAGCGAGGTCGCCGCGGTGTCGGCGTTGTTGTCGAAGAGCTCGCCGCTGGCCGTCAGGGCTCCGGGCGGCTGGGGGCCGTAGTGGGTCGCCCAGCACTGGTCGGATGCCTGGGTCGCGGGCGCGTTCCACTTCTGGTTGGCTCCGCCGCCGCAGGTCCAGATCTGGATCCGGGTGCCGTTGGCGGAGTTGTCGTCGGTGACGTCGAGGCACTTGTTCGCCTGCGGGTTGACGATGTCGTGGGTGGAGGTGACCGTCCACGACTGGTTCGGGCCGCCGGTACAGGTCCACAGCTGGACCTTGGCACCGTCGGCGGTCGAATCGCCCGTGACGTCCAGGCACTTGCCGAGGGCGCGGATCGTGCCGTCGCTGCCGACGGTCCACTGCTGGGCGCCGGTGCCGTTGCAGTCGTAGAGCTGGACGGGCGTTCCGTCGGCCGAGTTGGCCCCGGCGACGTCGAGGCACTTGCCGGCGAGGCCGGTGATGGCACCCGTGGCGGCCGCGGCGGGCGAGGCGCTGAGCAGGCATGCGGAGAGGCCCAGTGCTGCTGCGAAGACGGCAGCCGGGAGGGACCTGGCCATGAACAGGGTGGCCCTTTCGGTGGGGGGTGGGCATCGGGCGGCGCACGATGACTGGCTGAGCCGTGAAACTAGAGGTCCAGACCAATTGCGTCAAGTAGTGAAGTAAGCCATGAGGAAAGGGGGTTGGGCTCGCCGCACCTTGGGTGTGGGGGGCGAGGTGAACCCCGGTGGTGGCGTGGGGGAAAATAGTTGCCTATTGAAACTACGGGAACGCGTGAAAGGCCCGCCATGCCGTATCTCACCGTCGACTACTCCTCCCGGCCGGCCGGGGCGTTCGACGCCCGTGCCTTTGTGCGGGAGCTGCATCCGCTGGTGGTCGAGGAGTCCAGGACGACGGGCGTGTGCAAGACGGTGCTTCGCCCGGCGGAGATGTATGCCGGCGAACAACCGGGCGGTGCGACCGTCTTCGTGCACGTGGAGGTCGGCCTCATGCCCGGCCGCCCCGAAGCGCTCAAGGCGCGGCTGTCCGAGAGTGTTCTGGCCCTGCTCGCCAAGCATCTGCGGGTGAACGACGACGGCGAGGAGCGGGTGTTCCTCTCGGTGGAGGTGCGCGACCTCGCCGGCTCCTACCGGCTTTCGCCGTCCGGGCGATGAGCCACACGGCGGAGTCCGACAGGACCCGCCGGAATTCGGTTGTTGGCCGCGCCGGTCTCGCACTAGCGTGCGGCCAGTGGATCTCTTCTCACGCTCTTGGACGGCATTGCGCACGGCGGTCGCGGAACTCCCGGACGAGGACTTCGTCCGTCCGTCCGGCTGCTCCGGCTGGCTGGTACGGGACCTGGTGTGCCACCTGGTCATCGACGCGCAGGACGTCCTGATCACCCTGGTCACGCCCGCCGACACCGAACCGACTGTGGACGCGGTGACCTACTGGAAGCTCGTCGAGCCTCCGACCGGCGAGGATCCGCTCGATGCGCTGATCCCTCGGCTGGCCGCCGCCTACGGCGAGGCTCGGTGGCTGAAGTTCCACTTGGACGACGTCGGTTCGGCGGCGGGCCGCGCCGCGGAACTCGCCGATCCGGCCGTCCGTGTCGGCACCCGCGACGAGGTGCTGACAGTCGGCGACTACCTGTCGGCGTACGTGGTCGAGTGGACCCTGCACCACCTCGACCTGATCGCGCATCTGCCGGCGGCCGCCGAACCGCCCGCCGAGGCCCTCGCGGCGGCGCGCGCCTCGCTGGAGAAGATCGCCGGTACGGCATTCCCCGCCGCGCTCTCCGACAAGGACGCGCTGCTGATCGGTACCGGGCGCCGTACGCCGACGGACGCGGAGAAGGCCGTACTGGGCGACATCGTCGCCGAACTCCCGTTCGTTCTTGGCTGAGCGGCCCGTCCTCGCTCCTCCGTGCCCCTTTTGCGCTCCCATGTCCCCTGGGCGCTTGAGCATCACTTGAGACGAGAACGCACGATGAGAGGATTTTCGTACTCGGTCACTACCATGTGATCCCCAAGACAACCATATGACCGGCCCGTTAGATGCGTGCCGTTCGGGGTCGCCGATGCCAGGGACCGCTCCCCCAGGCTGCGGTGATCTTCCTGTCCAGGAGGACCTTCCGCATGTTCCGACGTATTGGCACCACAGTCGTCCGACATCCCGTGTGGACGATCGTGGCATGGCTGATCGCCGCGGTGGCGATTGTCGCCACCGCTCCGAGTCTGCCCTCGAACAGCGACGAGAGCAGCTTCCTACCCAAGAGTTACGAATCGATCAAAGCAGCGGACCTCCAGCAGAAGGCGTTCCCCAGCGCCTTCACTCCGTCCGCGATCGCGCTGTACCAGCGCACGGACGGCGGCAAGCTGACCGCCGCCGACAAGCAGGACGTCGCCCGGATCACCACCGAACTGGGCAAGAAGCACATCGACCAGGTGCAGAAGGTCGTCCCCGGCCCGCCGTCCAAGGACGGCAGGTATGACCTGACCCTGGTCCAGATGGACAGCAAGAACGCCGGTCAGCCCAAACAGGCCGACGCGGCCAAGGTGTTGCGTGACGACATCAAGCAACTGGCCAAGGGCACGCACCTCGACGTCAAGCTCGGCGGTTCCGCCGCCCAGGCCCTCGACCAGCAGGACTCGTCCAAGCGCGGACAGGCGCTGATCGGCTTCGGCACCTTCGCGATCATCCTGGTCACCTTGCTGATCATCTTCCGGGCACCGATCCTGGCCGTACTTCCCCTGGTGCTGATCGGCCTGGTGTCGGCCGTCGCCAACGGCCTGATCTCCTACGCCACCAAGCTCTTCGACCTCCAGGCGAACAGCTCGATCTCGTCGATCCTGATCGTCGTGCTCTTCGGTGTGGGTACGGACTACTTCCTGTTCCTGATGTTCCGCTACCGCGAACGCCTGCGCGCCGGTGACGAACCCAAGCAGGCCATGATCAACGCGGTCGACAGGGTCGGTGAGGCCATCGCCTCGGCGGCCGGGGCCGTCATCATCGCCTTCCTCGCGCTGGTGCTGTCCACCCTCGGCTTCCTCAAGCAGATGGGCCCGGCACTCGCCATCGCGGTCGGCGCGACCCTCGTCGCGGGTCTGACCCTGATCCCCGCCGTGGTCTCGCTCATCGGACCGAAGGTCTTCTGGCCCTCCAAGTCCTGGAAGACGGAGCCGGAGAACGCCCGGTTCGCGGCGCTCGGCCGCGGAGTGCAGCGCCGCCCGGCGCTGACCGCAGTGGTGTCCGGCATCATCCTGGCCGCGCTGTCGCTCGGCATCCTCAGCTTCCATGCCACGTTCGACCTGGCCGCGGGCTCCATGCCCAAGACCAAGGAGTCCATGGTCGTACAGGACCAGATGCAGAAGGCGTACTCGGCGGGCGCCGCGGCACCCACCGACGTCTACCTGTCCAGCGCCGACGGCAAGCCGCTGGACAAGGCCGGCTTCGACGCGTACGCGCAGAAGCTCGGGGCCGTGGACGGGGTCGACAGCGCCCGGATGACCCAGCTGAACAAGGACGGCACCACCGCCGACTTCACCGTCACGCTCAAGTACGAGGCGTCGACGGACAAGGCGATCGACACCGTGGGCGAGGTGCGCGACGTCGCCCACACCAACGCCCCTGACGGCACCACGGCGGTCGTCGGCGGCATGTCCTCGATCTACAAGGACATCAACACCGCGGTGAACCACGACTACAAGACGGTCTTCCCGGTGGCCGCCATCCTCATCATGGTCATCCTGGGCCTGCTGCTGCGCAGTGTGGTCGCGCCCTGGTATCTGATGGCCTCGGTGGGTCTCGGTTTCGGCGCCACCCTGGGTGCCACCGTGTGGATCTTCCAGAAGGGGCAGGGACACTCGGGTCTGATGTTCATGCTCCCGGTGATCATGTACCTGTTCGTGGTCGCCATCGGCACCGACTACAACATCCTCATGATCGCCCGGCTCCGCGAGGAGGCCCGCGAGGGTCGCGAGCCGCGCGAGGCGGCCGGGATGGCGCTGCGGCATGCCGGTCCTACCGTCGCCGCGGCCGGCTTCATCCTGGCGGCGACCTTCGCCACGATGATGCTGGCGGGCAACTCGCTCCTCTCGGAGATGGGTTTCGCGGTGTCCTTCGGCATCGCCGTCGCCGCCTTCGTGATGGCGATGTTCTTCACCCCGAGCCTCACCGCACTGATCGGCCACGCGGCCTGGTGGCCGGGGCACGGCGACCGCGCCGAGGCCACGACGGCCGGGGCGGGCACCGGAGTCCACGGTTCCGTACCTGCCCCCGGCGGGGACCGGAGCTCCGTCGCCCACGATCACGCGGGACGCCGCAACTAGCGGCGATGTGACGGAGGGACAGGACAGGGGGTTCTGCCGGGCCATGAGGACCGGCAGGACCCCTTCCGTTCTGCTTCGACGCCCGCGGTCTCAAGGACACGGCAGCGGTCCGGCTCCGGCGCGCTGCGGTCAACTCGGCCGTCGGCACCCGCAGTTAACCGAACCGGGGCCGGCGGATCAACCGCCGCACGGGTAATCGTCCGACGCGACGAGCACGCTCGCGTGCATGGCATTCACCTCGTACAGACCCGGACCGACTCGCGCGGCGGCCCTCACGGTGGCCGCCCTCCTCCTCCTGCTGCTCGCTCCGCCCGCCGGCCGCGCCACCGCCGCCGAGGCGACGCTCCCGCTCGGCGATCCCGGCCTGACGGAGACCCGCACCACACAGACGCCGGCCGACGGTGTGACCCTCACCCGTATCGTCCGGGGGACCGAGCCGGCCCCGGCCGACCAGATCAACACCACCCCACGCGGCCCTGGGTGGTCGACGTCCTGACGATCGACCCGGGCAGGGCGCGCGGCCACCTCCGGGCCACGCACGGCCCCGATCTGGCCCACACGGAGAAGACGACCGAACTGGTGCGTTCCTCCGGGGCCCTGGCAGGCGTCAACGCCTCCTTCTTCACCTTCACCGGCAGCGCGGAGTACCCCGGCGACCCGGTGGGGCTCGGCCTCTACGACGGGCGGCTGCTCAGCGAGCCCACCGGCGACAGCACGGAGGCCGACCTCGTCGTGGACGCCGACCTCAACCGCGTCCTGACGGGCTGGCTGAGCTGGTCGGGCAGCCTGCACAACCGGCGAACCGGGGCGACGCTCCCCTTGAAGTACGTGAACCATCCGCCCGCCGTCCCGGCGGCCTGCGCCGATCCGGCCGACCCGACCCGGTGCACCGTTCCCGGCGACGTCGTGCGCTTCACACCGGAGTTCGCCGGGACCACGCCGGCCGGCGCGGGCGTCGAGGTGGTCCTCGACCGGCACGGCTGCGTCGTACGCACGCAGCTGACGCGAGGCACGCACCTGACCTCCGGTCAGACCTCGGTACAGGCCACGGGCGCCGACGCGGCGGCCCTGCTGCACACCGCGGACGGCGGCTGCCTGCGCACCGACTCCGTGCTGAGCGACGAGCAGGGCCGCCGACTGCCCGTCCACCCGGGGCTGTTCGGCGTGAACGGGCGCTATCGGCTCACCGCGCACGGCCGTGTCGTGGTGTTGGCCGGCTCGGGCAGCTTCTTCGCGCGCAACCCGCGCACGATCGCCGGTACGACCCGAGAAGGCGAGATCGTGCTGGCGACCATCGACGGCCGCATGACCACCAGCGTCGGTACCACCATGGACGAAACGGCGGCCGTCGCCCACGCCCTGGGCCTGACCGACTCGGTCAACCTGGACGGCGGCGGTTCCACGACGATGTCCATCGAGGGCACACTGGCCAACCATCCCAGCGGACCCGCCGAACGGGCCGTCGGTGACGCCCTGGTCTTCGTACCCGGCCCGTACCGCCCCGACGAGCGCTGAAGCCCCTCCCGCCGGCACGTGCGGCCAGGCCGGAATACCGGCCTGGCCGCAGGCAGTTGATCACGGCATGACCCAAGGACCCGCGCCCCGCTCCCTGTCCGGCGAAGCCCTCTCGGACCTGCTGGCCAAGCAGCAGTTCGGCACCCTCGCCACGGTCAAACAGAGCGGGCACCCTCACCTGACCACCATGCTCTACACCTGGGAACCCGAATCCCGCATCGTGCGGCTGTCCACGACCGCCGACCGCGTGAAGGCGAAGCACCTGCGGCGCGATCCGCGAGCGGCGCTGCACGTGCAGGGCGGGGACGTGTGGTCGTTCGCCGTCGCCGAGGGCACGGCCGAGGTCTCCGAGATCACGAAGGTGCCCGGTGACGCGGTCGGGCGGGAACTGCTGGCGATGATCCCGCCGGCCGCGAAACCGGAGGACGAGGACGCCTTCCTCCGGCAGCAGGTCGCCGAGCGGCGGATCGTGATCCGCCTGCGCGTGGAACGGCTCTACGGGACGGCCCTGGACATCAACGGCTAGCTACTTGCCCCTGAAGAAGTCCGGGGCTGTCTCTGGGTTGTCCTCTGGGGAGAGCTGGTGAGGGCCGGTCTGTGACCGCGACAGTGGAGGCG
>NZ_JBSFGB010000056.1:0-39347 GCF_053596375.1 Streptomyces sp. NPDC001709
CGGATGCAGTACCGCCCCAGCCTGATCGAGGGTCTCATCGGCAAGACCGGGCTCGACCTTCAACCGCCGTAACCTCAGCCGTTAAAGATCTTTAGGTGGATCTTCGTCGTCAGCCCGCCGCGTGAACGGCCGAGAGCTTCATCTGGACGGTGCAGCGCGGGCCGGGTGCGCTTGCCTCCCTTCCGCGGCGCCTGCTTGCGTGCGCCAGCGGCGATGTCTGTCGTGCACCGTCTTCCACTTCCCGCATCGAGTCGGCAGATCCCGCCACGGGATGCCAGTCCTCAGCCGGAACAGGATCCCGTTGATCACCTGGCGATGGTTCTTCCAACGCCCGCCCCGGCCCACGTTCTTCGACATGTGAGGCCTCAGCCGAGCCCATTCCTCGTTCGATATGTCGCCCCGCCCCACGCCGACCCAAGCGACTAGGACGCTCAGCAATCACGCTACCCATCGGACACGTCCTAGGGCACTCGTGCCGACCAGGCCTGCGCCACCTGAAGAAGATCGGCTCCCGCTGGCGCCGCCTGGCACCCGGACAGATCGTCATCATCGTGCTCGCCGTGCTCCGCCACGACCAGCGCATCGCCGACATGGCCGGCGGCAACGCCGTCGGCGACACCACCGTGCGCCGCTGGCGCGACGAGCTGATATCCCTGCTCGCCGCCCGCGCACCCCGCCTGGACCGCGCGTGCAAGAAGATCGCGAAGCGAGGCGGCGAGGTCGTCCTCATCGACGGCACCCTTATCCCCACCGTCCGCCGCACCGGGACTGCGAACCGGCCCAACTACTCCGGCAAACACCGTCGTCACGGCCTGCACTTCCTCGTCCTCACCGACGAAGCGGGCCGCCTGATCTGGATCTCCGCGGCCCGCCCCGGCCGCACCCATGACATCACCGCCGCCCGCCGCGATCAGATCCTCACCCACCTGCGCGCGGCCGGCCTCGGCGCCCTCGCCTTCCTCGGGCTGCACGACGGCGGTGACGATCCAGTGATCGTCACCGGCTACAAGGCCACCCGCGCCCGCAGGCTCACCCTCGGCGAGAAGGAGGCCAACCGCATCCTGGCCGCCGCACGCGCCCCCGTCGAGCACGGATTCGCGCACCTGAAGACCTGGCGCATCCTCACCAAACTCCGCACCGACCCCGCCCGTGCCACCGACCTCCTGCGCGCCCTGCTGGTCCTCCCAAACCTCGAGCTCTCACGCTGACCGACAATCAAGAGCGCCGACTGCCGCCCACGACCACCACGAGCGCCCCGACACGAGATCACACCACCTCGATGACCTGCGAGTGCAGGACGGCGAGGCTTGTGGGGTCGCCTCGATAGCGGGCGGTTCGCGCCGTCGCGTGCCTGCACAAACACAACGCCATACCACGAAGCCCCGACCAGGGCACGAGGCGGATTCCCGTGATGCTCCTGGCCGGGGCGTTCCGTCATGTCGTGCGCCCGTCAGTTGGGGATCTCTAGCCGACCGGCAGACCGAGGAACTTTGCCGGAGCCAACTCAAGGAACTTCGACATCGCGGTGTTCAACCGGGTCGTCTCAGGGCTACCTGCGTCAGCCGCCAAGCTACGGAACGTCAGTTCCAGGGACCTGTCACCGTCGCGAACCAGGAGCGTGGTGATCTGGGCCTGCTGCCCGACTGGA
Organism: Streptomyces sp. NPDC001709; assembly: GCF_053596375.1. NCBI lineage: Bacteria > Bacillati > Actinomycetota > Actinomycetes > Kitasatosporales > Streptomycetaceae > Streptomyces > Streptomyces sp. NPDC001709. Next base: position 1,649 of record NZ_JBSFGB010000056.1, read on the forward strand.
CCGGCGAGCATCGTGCGCATCAGCGCCTCGTCGCCGAACCTCCGTTCCACCTCGAGCGGCTTGTGCGGATCAGCGGCCGGTTCCACCACCTCAACAGTTATCTCCTGATCGCCGATGCTGATGGTCCAGGCTGCGCACTGGGCGTACACCTGTCGCATGTCGGCCATCCAGCTCACGGCGGCCCCGGCCACCCGCTCCGAAACCCCCACATCGACGACGATCGAGGAGTCGGCGTTCGTGAAGGACGTCCTGACCTCCCTCGCGGCCTTGTCGGTGAACGTCCGGTTCAGCAAGGCCGTGCTTTCCGGGGTCGGGCCGGTCATCGGCGGCGGGTCTTCGTCGGACGAAGGCGAGGCCAACTCCGTGAAATCGTCCAGACCGGCCGGGGCCAGATCATCGGCCCTGACCAGCAGGCGCTCAAGGTCCCCGGACGGGGTGGTCGAGGTTGTTGACGAAGCCTCAGATGTGCTCACAAGTCTCTCTGTTCTCAAGCGATGAACGGTGCGTGACGGACACGATGTCCCGGACCGCATCGAGCCGTTCGGCCAGGAGCTTCTCCTCCTCGTCGAGGCTCCGCCCGACGAGCTGCGACGCGTTCGGCGACCTCGTTGATCTCCGTCACCCCAGGAGCCTACGAATCCATACGCCTCCGCGACCTGGAAACCAGCAGACCGGCGTTGACCGCCGCCTGACGAACAAGAGCACAGACTGCCGCCCATGACCAGCACGAGCACCCCGGCACGACGCCATATAACCCCGATGACCTGCGACTTCAAAATGGCGAGGCTTCAGTGTGGGACTGCCCGGCCCGTCGCTTTCCCCCGTAGCGACGGGCCGGTCTTCCTATGGATGCCGCACGCCGTATCTCGGAGGCCTGGCTGGGTTGAGCAGGGTTGATCAGTTTGGCGCTGCTCGTGGCCTGGGGTGCCGGGTTGGGGGAGAGGGCGGCTTCCCCCGTGTGGTCGGCGCCATGAGCTGCGGGGTTATCGGTTCTCGGGTTGGCTGATCCGTAGCCGCCATCCTTGATGACCTCCCCCACCCATACCGTACAGACTGCACGTCCTGATCCGCTCCACCCTGCGCACCGCCGACGACACCGCCGACGACCGCTGGACCGACAGCGACTGGAAGCAGGCCGCCGCCCGCGCCCGCCCTGGCCGCCCTGGGCGAACAGTGGAGGGCCCACACCGGGCCGGACCGGCGCCTGTTCGTCAAAGGCAGGCCGCTCCGAGCCACGCCCTTCTCGCCGCGAGGCCTGTCAACGACTCCTCGAGGGATGGGCGCAGCGGTATCCGGTCCACCCCAACTCCACCTCACCCGTGACCAACACGGTGGTGCCCGAGACGTTCACCGCCCAGTCCGCCCTCCGGCTGTGCAGGCGGCCGTGACTGAACACGAGAACATCCACACCACCCCCGCTTCCGGCGCCTCTGCCGGGCAAGCCGCGCGTACCGCCAGGAACACTCGGACGCGTGAATCGGGCGCGCCCAGAGGGAGGGGCCAAGCCCACCGACGCGGGCCCTCTCGTGGCTGATGATGCTTACAACCAGCCGCGTTGGGCGGCTTTGAGGCCTGCCTCGAAGCGGCTGCTGGCACCGAGGCGTTCCATGAGGGTGGCCATTTGGCGGCGGACGGTGCGCAGTCCGATGCCGAGTCGTTTGGCGGCGGCTTCGTCGGTCATACCGCGGGCCAAGAGGGTGAGCAGTTCTCGTTCGGCGGGCGTCAGGCCGCTGTCGGTATCGCGGGTGGTCGCGGCGCCGAGGGGGACGGCGGTCGCCCAGGCTTGTTCGTAGATGGCGACGAGGGAGGCGACGATCCCCGGCTCGCGGGTGCACAGCGCGCCGGCCCTGGTGTCGGCGGGATCGATCGGGACGACCGCGGTCTCGCGGTCGAAGATCAGCATCCGGGGTGGCAGCAGCGGTGCGGTGCGGACCTCTCCGCCGTTCTCGGTCAGCCAGTGCGCGTAGTCGTGGGTGGCCTGGTCGTTGCGGACGCTGTCCTGGTAGAGCGTGAGGATCGCGATGCCGCGGCCGAGCGCGGCGGCGTCCCATGGACGTGAGGCGTCCAGGCTGGCCTGGGACTGGGCGCCGCCCGGCATCACCGACAGGCACTCGCGCCGCAGCTCGTTGGCGAGGATCTCGAGCTTGGCCCCGATGGCGTCCATACCCACCAGGCGTTCCGCCCTGTCCACAGGCGTGTTGGGAGCGAGCGAGCCGAACGCCGCGACGGCTTCGACGGCTGCGGCCTTGCTCGCGGCCAGTTCCTGGGCCCTGCGCGCCAGGTCCGCTTCCTGTCGGCGGACCATCAGATCGAGGGCCACCTGCGGGCTGACGGCACGCAGCTCGCCTGGGATGTCCGTGAGGGGCGCACGAACGCGCGGTCGGCCAGGTCGTCCAGGGCTGCGCGGACTTCCTGTTCCGTCAGGTCTGTGACGGCCTGGAGGTCGGACAGGTTCGACTGCGGATGCCGTAGCAAAGCCGCGTAAACCGTCTCGACCACCGGTTCCAGCCCCAGAACACCGAGCACCATGATTGCCGCACCCCCGTGCGCCGCGACGCCTGCAGGCCACCGTGCAGCCGGTGATCCTTTCAGCGTCCGGCCGACTGCGCGACACCTGGCTGGTGTACGGCATCGGATGCCGCGGGGAGGCACCAAAGTGCCGGGCAGCTTGGTGCCCGGCTGTCCCCGTTCCCCCGGGCAGGAACCGCAGGGCATTGTTTCCTCAATGCGCCGGACGGACAGAGAGTCCGGCGACGGACCATCAAATCCAGGAATTTCCATTCAGAAATCACCCCGGTGGTTGTCATGTCGAAAATCGTTCGCGCCGCAGTGATTGCCGTGCTCATCGCCACTCCCGCGTTCGGGGCAGCCGCGAACGCCTCGACAACCGCCCTCGGTGCCGGAATCAGATGGGAGCAGGCCCCCACGGCGGTAGCGGCCGCGGGCGCCGTGGGGGCTTCCGCGGTGACGCCGCCGCAGACGGACGGCATCGGTTGGAACTAGGAGAGCCATGCACCTCGTCCACCTGGTCCTCACCCGCCCCGACCTGCCCCAGCCCAGCTCCGCCGACGCCGAGCGCGTCCTCGACACCCTGTGGGCCCACCTGGATCCCCGCTCCGGCATCGAACACATCCGGACCCGGCCCCGGCTCAGCGGAGTAGATCTCGGCCTCTTCTTCAGCGGCGACGGAACGGACGGCGCTCCGCAGACCGCGGCCGCTGTCGCCCTCCTCCTTGCATCCCTTCCAGGCTGGACCGCAACAGCTCCGCAGTGAACGCACTGGGGCACAAGCTGGTCCCATTTCTCGCAGACCACCGCATCGGGAATGCCGGCGGCGGCATTCGCTGACGGAAGCACACCAAGCCGTAAAGCGCATATGCGCCATGCGCTCACGCGTCTGATGCCCTTTCCGCTCCTCAATTCGACATCCTCTCGGGGGACACCCATGCCTTCCGCACGCAACCGCACCAAGCTCCGCGGCCTCGCCGGCCTGACCACCTCCGCCATCAGCGGCGTCGCGCTGCTGGGCCTGGTGGCGCCCGCCTCCGCGGCCACCGGCGCGCAGGCCGTGAGCATCGCCAACGCGAACCTCGGCAAGGGCTACTGCAGCACGAACAGCGCCGGCGGCACCGGCTTCGCCAACAGTTGCACCGGCAACAACGGCACCGGCGAGTACTGGTGCGGCGACTTCGTCTCCTGGGTGTGGCAGCAGGCCGGCATACCCGTCCCCGCCAGCAACCCGGCGTCGGTCCCCTCCTGGAAGAGCACCCCCGGCTACCACCCCATCGGCAGCGGGTACGTCCCCCAGCCCGGCGACGCTGTTATCTTCGGCGACAACACCTACCCCACCGCGGGCTCGCACATCGCCCTCGTCACCAGCTACAGCAACGGCCTGCTGTCCGACATCGGCGGCGGCGGGGGCGCGCGGCGGAAGCCCATGGTGGTCCACCAGCACCGTCCGGACCGACGAGGGCAACGGCGCGGCCTGGAATCCCAACAACCACCTCTTCGCCGGACAGAGATACGAGATGTGGGTCATCGGCTACGTCAGCTCCGGCGCGTCCACCACCAGCGGCACGGTCCCCGCAGGCTTCAACGTCGGCATCGACGCCAACGGCAGAGCCGTCGCGTCCGGCCAGCCGGTCTCCGGCACGGTGAACCTCACCGCGATGGCCAGCAGCCAGGGCGTCATCAACTCGCTGACCTACAAGATCACCGGACCGAACGGCACCCAGACCATCGACGGCGGCACCGGCGCCGACAACTACGCCAAGACCTGGCACACCAGCACCCTGTCCAACGGCACCTACACAATCTCGGTGACCGCGAACGAGATCGACGGACATAACCACACCTACGGACCGGTCACCGTGACGGTCGACAACGGCAACACCTCGGACAGCACCTGGTCCGTGTACAACCCCGACACCAAGTCGATGACCCTGTTCGGCCTCGGCTCCGGCGGCCACCTCGGCCTCACCAAGAGCACAAACGGCGGAGCCAGCTGGAGCAACTGGACCGAGGCCAACGCGTACTGGACGCTGCAAGGCAGACCGAACGCGGTGTACGACCCGGACGCCAAGACCACGATGCTCTTCGCTCGCGGTGTGACCGACGGCGCCATGGGCATCAGCACCAACACCAACGACGGCGCCAGCTGGTCGAACTGGACCACGGTGAATGCCTACTGGAGCAACTTCAAGGGCGACGCCTCGGCGGCGTACAACCCCGACACCAAGAAGGTCACCGTGTTCGCCCGCGGCGGTGACGGCAGGATCGGCTACACCCAGAGCAGCAACGACGGGGCCAGCTGGTCGAACTGGTCCGAGGTCAACGGCTACTGGAACAACTTCGCCGGTGACCCCACTGCGAGCTACGACCCGAACACCACCGAGAACACCGCCTTCGCGCTCGGTAGCGGCGGCCACATGGGCTACACCCAGAGCAGTGGAAGCGGCTGGTCGAACTGGGCTGAAGTCAACGCGTACTGGACGCTGATCGGGTCCTGATCGATCCAAGTCCGGCACGGCCACGCCCGCATCAATGCAGGTCGAGCCCTCCCCGTGTCCTGCGACCCCCGAACCGGGAGCCGCAGGACACGGTGCTTCCACAAGTCGTTCCGGCGACTCGCCACCCACACCAAATGCCGCGGAACGACCGCCCCAGGAAGAAGGCCGCGCCGGGGCAAGGTCCTGGACGCCTTCGCACCGGCGGAGCGGCAGGTTTCCACCCGACCCGCGCCGAAATCCGCAAAGGCTCAGGTGAAATTCCTCCTCACGCGGGCGAAGGGGTCCACCCAGGCCCTGGCGGATCGCCTGGGGGTCTCACGCCGGACGGTGGAGCGCTACCGTGCCGCGGAGGCCGTCACCGAGTCGTATTTCACGGAGTGGGGCACCTGGGCCGATGGCCTGCGCGGGGACTCCACGCACGTCCAGTCCATCGATTTCCAGTTCTGACGCGGCCGAATACACCAGTTGAGGTGGCAAGGGGACTGTCGGTGGCTGGTGGCAGGATCACCGGCATGGTTTTCGTACGTACTACTCCGCCGCGGCCTGTTGAGGTGACTGCGGTCTTTCCTGAGCTGGCTGCGTTGGCGCGCCCTGCGATTCGGCTGCATCCTCGTCCAGGCTCGCCTTCGATAGGCGAGAGCTCGGTCGGGGGGCCGTTGCTGTGGCCGGCTGAGGAGCCGTGGCCGCACTGCGAAGGCGTGCACCTGGACAGTGGGTTCCGCCGGTCGCCGGCAGACGTGCGGCTGGAGAGGCGCAGGCAGGCCCGGCTACACCGTGATCCTCATGGTCCCGCGTTCACGCCCGAGGAGGAGGCGATCAAGGAACAGAATGCCGCGAGGCTCGCGGAGCGTCTCGCGGCCGGCCCTCCCCGGCCCGCGGAGTGCCCGGTCCCCATGGTGCCCGTGGCCCAGCTGTATCTGCGCGACATACCTCTGCTGCAGCCGCCCGGGCAGGCCGATCTGCTCCAGGTTCTCTGGTGTCCCTACGACCACGATCCGGATTACAAGCCCGCGACTGCACTGTTCTGGCGGTCCGCCGCCGCGGTCGTCGATGTCCTCGCCACACCGCCGGAACCGTATGAGGCGGACTACCCAGGCTATGTACCGGAGCCGTGTCTGCTGGCACCGGAAGCAATCACCGAGTACCCCAACAGCCTTGACCTGAGCCCGGAGATGCGGCTGGCGGTGGGGGACTGGAGTAGATGGCAGGCAGCCGGCGTCGACGTGGACAGCTCGTACGCGGAGTATCCGGAGGAGTTTTATAACGGCCATCTGGCTGACGCTCCCGGCTGGAAGGTCGGGGGCTGGCCGCCGTGGGGCCGCACCGACCCGTACCGCCGATACTGCACTGTCTGCGACGCTCAGATGGTCCCGCTGCTGACCATCGCCTCCTTCGAATGGGACGGTGGTTTGCGACGCGGCTGGGCGCCGTACGAAGACCAAGCCGCCGCCTACGCCGCCAGTCATCGCGCCGGCCAGGATCCGGCACAGCCGACCGCGGTCGAAGTAGGCAGCACGGACAACATGCAGCTCTACGTTTGCCCGACCTCTCCCGAGCATCCACACACCGACCTGATCCAATGAACTGTCGGGCCTGTCACACACCCTCCCCGTCTTTTAGTTGGTTCTTGCCGCGATTCCGTGAGCAGTGAGAACGATGCCCGTCCGTACATCTGGCGCTTGATGGTCTTGATCCGGTTGGCGTGTCCTTCGACCGCTCCCGAGCTGTAGGAGAGGGTGAGGCCGGCGGTGACGGCGTCGAGGTCCTGGCGGAGGTAGCCGGCGAAGCCAGGGATTGGGGCTGGGGCGTCTTGCTCTGCCTGCTTGATCCATTCCATGAGCAGGTGGCCGCGGCGGTGGTGGGTCAGGCCGGTGAAGGCTCTGGCGAAATCGCAGGCTGCGGCGATGTCCCGGCAAGCGAGCCGGGCGTTGTCCAGGGCTGCGGCCTCCACCCCGTCCAGGGCTGCGGCCTCCACCCCGTCCAGGGTTTCGCGGGGCGCATGATCCAGGATGTGATAGGAGACGGTGCATCCGGCGGTGAAGCGGGTCTGGATGTAGGGCTTGCACGGGGTGAGCACCCCGGCACCCCGGCACCGCGGTCGCAGGCCGAGGCCAGCAGGGTGGCGGGGTCGTTGTCGCGGTAGCGGCGGACCGTTTTCCGATCCAGCTTCAGGCGGCGGCCGATCGCGCTGAGCGACCAGTCGGCCTGCGCGAGGGCCTGGACGTCCTGGTGGCGTTGCCGGCCCCGTTCCAGGAGCAGTGTCCGGGGAACATCGGGAGGCTGGCCGGGCTGAGGTGGGAGGTGCCGGGTGGCGTGGGTGCGCAGGCAGTTGCGGTGCAGCCTGGTGGATGGCCTTGGTGAACGTCATGGACCGGTCCCGGCAGACGATCTCTGCTCCGGGGTGCCGGCGCAGCCAGGCGGCGACCGTTGAGGTGTCCCGGTCGGGCAGGACGTCGACAGGACGGGAGGTGTTGATGTCGGCGAGGACCGTTCCGTAGGTGCGTCCCTTGCGGAAGGCGAACTCGTCGATGCCCAGCACTCGCGGCGCCCGCTGCGGTGTCGGCGGAGCCGTGAGCATGCTCAGAGCAGTCCGTTCGCCCGCCGTGCAACAACAGCTTTCGGCACAGACGTTGGGCCGGTCGGCCTCCAAGTTCCACGGCGACCGTGCGCCGCGCGGACTGCAGGGACGGCCTTGCCCCGCCGGTATCGCTCGCTCAGCCCGCAGATCTGTTCGGCGATGGTCTTGCGACGGCATCCGGAGTAATCGCAGAAGAACCGGCGGACGTGGAGGCGGACCAGCGTCTCCTGCCCGGCGACGGGAATGCCGGTGAGGCGGCGCCAGTAACAGCAGTGGACGCGGCTGGCTCGCCGACCGCAGTCCGGGCATGGCTCTGGCGGGCCGCATCCGGCGCCGCCGACCACCAACGTGCCTTCCATTGCGTCGACTTGGCGCACCACAACCTGTGAGCCAGGCACGAGCAGATGGGTGAACGTCTCGACCCTCACGAGTGAGGCATCCCCGGCAGAGGTGCTCTACGCGCTTGCCGCCGGGGTGAGGGGTCAGCTCTGGCAGGCGCATCTGGCGGCGTTCTTGGCCTCGCTGACGGTGATGGATGGGTCGGTTGTCTGCTCGGCCGGGGTACAGCATGCGGTGACGCCGCAGCAGGATTCCTCCGTTGCTGACGGTGCGGGGGTGTCCGGGACGGTGGCGATGGTGGGCTTTCTGGCGCGGATGATGGCGGAGTGGATGCCGTCGGCGACCGGGTGGGTCGGGGTGATCTCGATGTCCGTGAAGCCGGCCGTTTCCAGGCCCTCCCGGTATTCGGCGAAGGACAGGGCTCCGGCGATGCAGCCGACGTAGTCTCCGCGCTCGGCCCGCTGTCCGGGGGTGAGGGTGTCCTCGGCGACGACGTCGGAGACGCCGATGCGGCCGCCGGGCTTGAGTACGCGATAGGTCTCGGCGAAGACGGCGGGCTTGTCGACGGACAGGTTGATCACGCAGTTGGAGATGACGACGTCGATGGTGTTCGCGGGAAGCGGGATTGCCTCGATGGTGCCCTTGAGGAACTCCACGTTGGTGGCGCCCGCCTTCGCCGCGTTGGTCAGGGCCAGCGTGAGCATCTCCTCCGTCATGTCCAGCCCATACGCCTTGCCGGTGGGGCCGACGCGGCGGGCGGAGAGCAGGACGTCGATGCCTCCGCCGGAGCCGAGGTCGAGAACGCGTTCGCCCTCGCGCAGTTCGGCAACGGCGGTGGGGTTGCCGCAGCCGAGCGAGGCCGCGACGGCCTCGGCGGGCAGGAAGTCGCGCTCGTCGGCGGCGTACAGGGTCGAGCCGAAGTTCTCGCCGACCTCGACCGGCTCGGCCCCGCAGCAGGCGGTACCGCCCTTGGTGACCTTCACGGCCGCCGCCGCGTACCGCTGACGGACGGTCTCACGCAGGTCGGTGGACTGCTCGCTCATGACTCACTCCCAGGTGACAGGCCACAGCACGGCCCGAAAACGGCCTGTATCGACGTTCATTGATGCAACCTTGCGCCTTGAATCGAAAAATGTCAACATAGAGGCATGTCGAAACAAGAGCTTGAGGTGATCGGCCAGGACGCCGCCTGCTGCCCCGGCCTCGCCGCCGCGCCGCTGGACGAGGACCAGGCGGCCGACCTGGCTAAGGTCTTCAAGGCCCTGGGTGACCCGGTCCGGCTGCGCCTTATGTCGATGATCGCCTCGCGCGGCGAGGGCGGTGAGGTCTGCGTGTGCGAGCTGACCCCGGCCTTTGAGCTCTCCCAGCCGACGATCTCCCACCACCTCAAGCTCCTGCGGCAGGCCGGGCTCATCGACTGCGAGCGCCGCGGGACCTGGGTCTACTACTGGGTGCTGCCCGGCGTCCTGGACCGGCTCGCCACCTTCCTGACCACCTCGCAGCCCGCTGGAGTCGACGCGTGAACGCCTCCCTCGGCCGCCGGGCTGCCGCCGAGGCGGCCGGGACCGGGCTGCTGGTCGCGGTGGTGGTCGGTTCCGGCATCCAGGCCACCGAGCTGACCCGTGACGTAGGTGTGCAGCTGCTGGCCAACTCCCTCGCCACCGTCTTCGGCCTGGGCGTGCTCATCCTGTTGCTGGGGCCGGTGTCCGGCGCGCACCTCAACCCCGCCGTGACCCTCGCCGCCTGGCTCACCGACCGCCGCGATGCGCACGGCTTGACCTTGCGGGACGTCGCCGCGTACGTCCCCGCCCAGATCGCGGGCGCCGTCGGCGGGGCGGTCCTGGCCGACGCGATGTTCGCCGAGCCGCTGGTCAGGTTCTCCACCCACGACCGGTCGGCCGGCCACCTGCTGCTGGGCGAGGTCGTCGCCACGGCCGGGCTGATCCTGCTGGTCTTCGGCCTGAGTCGGATCGGCCGCGCCGCGCTTGCTCCGGCCGCGGTGGCCGCCTACATCGGGGCCGCCTACTGGTTCACCTCCTCCACGTCGTTCGCGAACCCGGCGGTGACCATCGGCCGGGCCTTCACCGACACGTTCGCCGGCATCGCCCCCGCGTCCGTCGCTCCGTTCATCGCTGCGCAGCTGCTCGGCGCTGTGCTCGGGCTCGGCATCGTGGCCGCGGTCTACGGCCCGAACGCCGCTCCGGCACGCCACCAGACCGGCATCCCGGGCGGCGAACCCGACCCCGTCTCGTCCTGACCACGCCCCGAGAAAGACCCCTTCCATGAGCACTTTCGCCCCGCGCCCGTCGGTGCTGTTCGTCTGTGTCCACAACGCTGGCCGTTCCCAGATGGCCGCCGCGTTCCTCACCCACCTGGCGGGCGACCGCATCGAGGTCCGCTCCGCCGGCTCGGCCCCCGCCGACACCGTCAACCCGGCCGTGGTCGAAGCGATGAGCGAGGTCGGCATCGACATCTCCGCCGAGACCCCGAAGATCCTCACGGTGGAGGCGGTCCAGGCGTCCGACGTGGTCATCACCATGGGATGCGGTGACACCTGCCCCATCTTCCCCGGCAAGCGGTACCTCGACTGGCAGCTCGACGACCCCGCCGGGCAGGGCGTCGAGGCCGTTCGCCCCATCCGCGATGCGATCGAGACGCGCGTTCGCGAACTGATCTCAGATGTGGCACCTGGCTGAGGGCCAGTTCACGTCCGAGATTGCTACGCGGTGGCGTGGCGCTTGGCCTCGGCGGTGATGATCTTCAGTGCCTCGGCGATGCGGTCGTGGTGGGTGCGGTGGGAGATGGTCCGGCAGCGAGCCCGGGTGGCGGAGGCACGGCCGGTCTGGAGCGCGCCCGCAACCCCCGGCCCGTTCCCTCGCCGCAGGCTCGTGCGTGCATGAGTGACCCCGATTCACGATGATGCTCAGCAAACGCGGCGGCTACCTGCAGGGATACAACGTGCAGATGGTGTGCGCCTGCCGCCAGATCCTCCTGGCCATCGAGGCACACGAACGAACCCTCCGACATGACAGCCTCGTCCCGATGGTGGACCATACCCAACAGATCCATCAGGCAGCTGGATTCTCCGGCGACATTCAACTCCGGCTCGCTGACAGTGAATACGCCTCCACAACCGCCTTCGAAACCCTCGCCGACCTCCCACTGCTGGTCTCCGTCACCAGCGAGGCCCACCAGGCAGGATCTACTACCAAGCGCTAACACGGCCGCACTGGTCAGCACGCCATGCCCGACCGATTGGCCACTCCACATGGTCGGGCCCAGTATCGCCAACGCAGTGCCTTGGTGGAGCCAGGATTCGCGCAGCTCTTCCAGCGGTTCGGCCGCCATCTCAACTACCGCGGCCGCCAGTCCGTGGATGCCGAACTCAAGCTCCTCGGCACGGTCCACAACCTCAACAAGCTCATCAGAGGCACAGCCAAAGCTCGCTCTTGACTTTCACCGAGGGCGAGTTGTGCGACAACCTCCCGGCTCCCCGGCCAGTGCACCGAAACCGTCTCGTCCCGGGCCTGGCCGGCCGCCGGGTTCGAAGAACCGCCGCCCGGCCACCCGTCATGAGGTGGGTGGAGTCCTCGCCACCGGCGAGGCGTACAGCCGCCTCGTCCACCACACGAAGGGCACCAAACCCCGGCGCACCGAGGAGCGGCAAACTTGACAGCCTGGGCCATGTGCAGCGGGCACGAGGCCGAAGAACTTTACGGGGTACGTCGGTGGATCTCAGCTCAGTGATCATCGCTGTGGCAGGCGTCGCAGGAACCCTGGGAGGAGCGCTGCTCACCCAGCGCGGCTCCGAACGGGCGAAGCGCCTGGAGATGGAGCTCGTTCGAGACCATGAGGAGGTCCGCGAGAACCGTTCGCTGCGACGCACCTGCTATGTGGAACTCAACCGGGATGCCCGGCAGTTCACCACGGCACTCAACCGCCATCTGCACGTGATGAGGGAACGCGGCGTGGAGGAGGCCGACAGCGACGCACTCGAGGAGGCGAAGAACGCGCACCGCGATCGATACTCCGAAGCACAGATGATCGCCCCCGGAGAAGTACTCAGGCGAGCGAGTGCCGTCAATCAAGCCCTGAACAAGGTCTACGGCCAGGTCAAGCGCCTCGAACGCGGTGCCCCCGAACCAGGCGAAACGATGGAGACCGCGGCCCAGGCCCAGTACGAGGTCTGGGAGATACTCCGAACTCTGAGAACCACCATGCGCCATGACCTCGGTGTGTCGGATGAAGATTGAGAGCTGGCACTCAGCTCTGTGCGAGCTCTCTTGTCTGCCTCGACCAGCCGGAAACTGATCGGGGCAGAGGCTAGAACGCGAGCTGAGTGCCTGTTTCCGACAGGATCGTCCCCGTCCGCAAACGCCGGCTTCACCGTAGAGCCCGGCGCCGATGCCTCCGAGGCCCGCCGGGGGATGCGGTGCTGCGGTGCCGGGCATTCCCGCGGTACTGCGCGAAGGGCGCTTGTGCCCCGCCCGCGACGCAGCCGGACGATCCAGCCACTCCGTCGGGCCGCCAGGCGGACATGTTCGTGTAGTGCTGGACCAGCGTTGCCCGGGTCCACGCGCCGTTGGCGTAGCGCATGGTGTGGAAGAGCGTGCCGCGGTTATCGTCGGAGGCGAAAACGAGCTGGAGGTTGCCTGCCACGTTGACGGCGGTGACCTCCTGCAGCACGGTGCCGTTGAAGCCCGCGCGGTTGAAGTCCACCCGCGCGTCGATGTCGTCCCAGGTGGTCCAGCGCCCGTTCGGGCTGCGGATGGTGTGGTACTGCGCGACCTGGCCGTTGGTCAGCACGACCATCTGCAGGCTTCTGCCGAATCCGGCCATGGCCACCCGGATCGGCATGCCCCAGTGGCGGGGAGTGCCGGTCCAGGACAGTACGTTGCTCCACGGCGTCCACCTGCCGTTCGCGCCGAGCGCGGTGTGCAGAACGGTGCGGTGGATCTGGTCCACCGCGGCCACCTGCAGCCCTCCGCCGACCGAAGCGGCCGACAGGCTCGCGAACCAGTCGTTGCGGTAGGCGCCGCCCGGCGCCACCTGGTCGGGAGCGGTCCAGGTGCCGCCTGACTGCTCCATGGTGTGCATCAGGCGGCCGTTGGTGTCGATGTACACCAGGTGCACGTGGCTTCCTACGACGGCTGCCGCGAGGTAGTTCCGCGTCGGCTTGGAGGTCACCCGTACCGGAGCCAGGCCGGGCATGGGGGTGGGGGCGGGTATCCCGGCAGCCGCGAGCATGACACCGGGCAGCGTGCACCAGCAGGCGGCGATGCGGCCGGTGTGCCCGGGGACAGGGCCGGACGCGATCCTGGCCTTCTGGGAGTACTGGACCTGGAATCAGCGGTAGCGGTGTCTCGCTCTGCGTCTCTTCATCGAGGCGACTCCAGGCGGGGACGTGCCTCCCACTTGGTACAGGGTTCTCGCGCTGGACTCAGCCTGGCAATTCGTTGGTGGGGCCTGGGATGGCCGTTAGCGCTCGTAACAAGATCTTCCTGAGGTACAGGGTGTGGTCGGGTAGCCGGAGACCATTGCTGATCCCCGGCCCCCTAACGCGGTGGCCGCCTCCGCGCTCTACAACGAGATCGTGATGGCTGAGGTGTGTGAGGCGCTGGGGCTGGCCTCCGAGCCGCGCACCGTGACCGTCGGGCGCCGCCCGGTGATGGACGTCGCCGGGGTGCCGCACGAGCTGATCCGTTGGACGTCCCGGCGCGGCACCAGGTCGCCGCCTGCCTTGAGGACCTGGAGCACGAGTACGGCACCGGCGTCGACGGCGACGGCGAGCCGCGGTTCCTGCACGTGGTCTCCGAGCGGCCCTGCGTCAAGCTGAACTGGCTCGCCGCGAATATGACGCGCCCGCCGAAGCAGAAGGCCCGGCCCCTCGCGCAGCTGCGCGCGTGGTGGAAGGCGAGCGCGATCCTGACCTCCGGGGTGGCCACCGACGTCATCAACTCCCTCCTTGAGTACGCCCGTGCCGCAGTGGCGGTGATTTGGGCCCGGGTCGCCGCGGTGGTCGACGTCGCCCTGGCGGCTGTGGACGTCGCCGCGATGTTGTTCGTGATGAACGGTGGCGGCTGGTTCCACCGCCGGCACCTGTCCGCCGAAGTCCGCCGTCACCTCGCTCTCGTCCTGTGCGGCCGCCGCCGCGAGCCGGGCCTGGACGAGAGAATCGTGGCCGCCGCCATCGCCACGTACTGCCTGGACATCAACGAGCCGAAGACGCTGCGCGGCCTGCTACCCGCCTACCGCCTCTACACCGCCCGCTGGTCGCTGTCCGACCTCGAACCCGCCCGCCGGCTGCCGCCCCAGACCGGCAGCCCCCAGCCGACCCGGGCCCACCGGCCGCGCCCCGGCCCTCGGACCTGGAGCCGGGGGAGGGGGGAGATATCCCGCGTCCCGTTGCAGTACGAGCGGGCTGTGCTCGCCGACGCGGTGGTCCGTGAGGAGCTGCGCACTACCGTCGTCGTTCGGAGCCGGGCGTACGGCGTCGTCGCGCACCAGCAGGCGGCGATGCCCGAGCAGTTGCTCGCGCCCGCGGCCGCCGACCCTGAACACGACGGCCAGGAGCCGGAGACCGGGCCGCGGGAGGCGATCGGCCTGACGGCGCTGCGGGCCTTGCGGGAGTCCCGCACGGACGTGGAAACCCTCGATCTCACGGCCGGGCGGCTGCGCCGCCTCCAGGACGCGTTCACCAAGGCGGCCGACGACTCCCGCGCCCGCGCGGACCGCTACGCCGAACAGGACGCCGACGAACCGCGCCCGGTGCGCCAGGACGACCAGCAGGCGCACCGCCCGCAGCAGCCCGGACCGCACAGCGGCCGGGAGGCCGGCCACCGAGAAGCTGTTTCAGATCCGCTGATCTGTGACGTTCTGTGACAGGTGGCAGAGTCGCTCGGCTGTGTTCCTGATCGGCAAGCGGTGGCGGAACGGAGCGCGGCCCGGTGGAGAACCGTCTTCGACTCCGACAGAGCTCGACCCGAACGGAAGGAACCCCCGTGCCCGTCATCCGCGTTCCGCGGCGGCCGACCGTGCCGCGGCTCATGCCCGTGACCGTCGTGGTCCTGCTCGGACTTGTCGGCTGGTACCTGTTCTCGGGCCGAGGGGCAGGGCTGCTGCCGCAGGACAGCTGGGGGCCGTGGCGAGAGAAGCAGGTGCACAACTGGTGGGTGTCGGTGCGGGTCAACTCCTGGAGCGACGCCGCCGAAGCGGACGGGCACTACGGCAAGGCGGACGACTTCACACTGAAGGCCTACGGCACCTCGGCCACCACCACGACCGTGATGGAAGGCATCCGGTTCACCCTGGCACCCGACGGCGAGCTCACTGTTGACGGGTCGCGCGCGAGTTGAAGCACGAAGCGTCGACGCCGCTGTCACAGAACGTCACAGATCAGCGGATCTGAAACAGTTTCTGAGCTTGTCTTTTAACCTCGGTGCACTTGGGTCTGCGGGCGCCTCTCCGTGCGGTGCGGTTTCTGATCACACGGAATGGGAGAGCTGTTCGCGCACCCACTCGGGATCGGGGTTGGTGTGTGGCTTGCCCGCCACGACGACGGTCGGCACGGTCTCGTTGCCGTCGTTGGCTGCTCTCACCGCTGCAGCTCCTGCCGGGTCGCGCCAGATGTTGACCCAGTGCGACTGGCGGGCGCTGCGGCCCAACCGGATGCGCAGTCGTATGCAGTACTTGCAGCCCGGCCGCCAGAAGATTACCGGCCGGCCGTCGACCGCGCTGCGGCGTTGTGCCTCCAGCGCAGCGACCGACCTCGGGAAGATCAGGGGTGAGTTCACGCCGGCGAGCGCCAGGAACACCAGCAGGAGTGCCGCGGCCGTGCCGGGGCTCCCCGTGAAGATCAGCCCAGCCGCGACGGCTGAGCCGCTGAGCACAAGCAGCATCGGCAGGATCCAAGCGCGCATCATGGTGATGCAGGCTATCGATGAGTCGAATTGCTCCTCGAACTAGGCCGCTCACCTGGATGTTCGCCGGACACTGAGGCGGCCTTCGTCTGATCATGTGCTCCGACCAAGGACACACGTGACCACGACGAAGGCCGTGAAGGTGAGTCTGCTGCCTGACCATGCTCCGGGGGAAGCGTTCGCGAAAGCGTCACGCTTCCCTACGTTGTTCTGCTGGACGCGGTGAGCCCTTCGTATGGTTGACCGCTCGCGGAGACGAGCTGTTCGACCTCACGGATGCGCTGCTGTGCGCGGACGGGCCGGTGAGGGCGCCGGTGGACCTGACGTTGGTGGCCGAGCACCGGCGCGGGCACGGCGCCATGTACGACGCCCTGAACAAGGGGAATGTGGACGTGCCCCGGCTGCGGCAGGTGCTGGCCGGCCTGCCCATGCCGCAGGCCGGCGACCGCCGCCTGGTCCTCGCGGTCGACGTCAGCAACTGGCTCCGCCCGGACGCGCCGACCAGCGCGGACCGTCCGTTCTGCCACGTCTACGGCCGCAGCGGACGGTCCTCGGACCAGTTCGTTCCCGGCTGGCCGTACTCGTTCGTCGCCGCCCTGGAATCGGGCCGGACGTCCTGGTGCCAGCTCCTGGGCGCCGTGCGTCTCGGGCCGGACGACGACATCGCCGAGGCCACCGCCGCCCAGGTCCGCCGGGTGGTCACCGATCTCATCGAGATGGGCCGATGGCACGTCGGCGACCGGAACATCCTGATCGTGTTCGACGCCGGCTACGACGCCCCGCGCATGGCCCACCTCCTCGACGGCCTCCCGGTCGAGGTGCTGGGACGGATGCGCTCCGACCGCGTCATGCGACGGCCGACGCCCTCGCTCAAGGAGTACGCCCGTTCCTATCCCCGGGGCGGGCGACCGCCGAAGCACGGCAAGGAGTTCCGCTTCGCCAAGCCGGAGACCTGGGGCGAGCCGGATGCGGCGACGGTCCAGGTCACCGACCGCCATGGCACCGCCCGCGCGATGTCCTGGGACCCTATCCACCCAAGGCTGACCACCCGCTCCGCGTGGATCGACCACACCGGCGAACTCCCCATCATCGAGGGCACGTTGATCCGACTCCAGGTCGACCGACTCCCCGGCGGCGGAGACCCGCTGCCACTCTGGCTGTGGTCGTCGGCCACCGGACTGAGCGGCGAGGACGTCGACGTCCGGTGGCAGGCGTTCCTGCGCAGGTTCGACATCGAGCACACCTTCCGGCTGATGAAGCAGACCCTCGGCTGGACCCGGCCCAAGCTCCGCACCCCCGAGGCCGGAGACCGCTGGACGTGGCTGATCATCGCTGCCCACACCCAGCTCCGGCTCACCCGCGAAGCCGTAGCGGACCTCCGCCGCCCCTGGGAGAAGCCGGCCGAGCCCGCACGGCTCACCTCGGCCCGAGTCCGCCGAGGGTTTCGGAACCTCCGCCCGCACCTGCTCTGTCCAGCCCGTGCACCGAAACCATCGACTCCCGGACCGGGAAGACCACTTGGTCCGAAGAACCGTCGCCCCACGCCCCACTACGACGACGGGAAAACGACCAGGCGCCCCGAGAGCATCATCGAGCGCGACAGCCTCAGAGGTTAAAAGACAAGCTCAGTCACCCGACCGCAAAGGAGCGGTGCACGGGACGGTGCCGCACATCTCCAAGGCCGTCTGCGCCGTACGCGGACGGGCACGCACCGTCCTCACCCAATGGCGCGTGCCCACCCCGATGGTCGATGACGCCCTCCTGCTGATCTCGGAACTGACCACCAGTGCAGTCGTCCACGCACTGCCCCCAGCAGTGCTGCGACTGTCCCTGCCCGAGGCCGGCAGCCGCCGCACCCTCCGCATCGAGGTCACCGACGCCGGACCGATACCTCGACGACGCCAGTCGCACGATGACCTCCACCCCGCCGAACACAGGGAAAACGGTCGCGGGACCGACATCGTCGCGGCTCTGTTCGCACGCCACGGAATATCCCACCACCCCGAGAGGACCACCCGTTGGGCCGACCTTCACATGGGGGTTTGACGCTTTGTGGAGGGTGGCCGCCTGCTCACTCGATTCCCCATGCCGAGCGCTGGCGCTCAGGCCGGGGATGACGCCCTGCTTCACAACCCCGTTCGAGTACGGGAGAGATGACCTCCAGCCAACGCAGCTATCGGGCACGCTTCGAGAGTGTCGGCTGCCTCGCTGCGGTGAGGCAGCCGGTACCTGATGCGCTTGGCTGCAGCCCGCAGCCAAGCGAGCAGCTGCGGTACGGCGGCGAACCAGTCTCCCGCAGGTGCTCGGGCGGAGCCGGCGGCATCGCCGATGCCGTCCGCTCCCGACTCGACATGATCGCCGACCTGCTGGGACGACAGTCCCGCAGGTCAGAGCCATGCTACTGAGCGGCTAAACCAACCAGCGGGAGTTCATGACGGCCCTGGCGATACGGCCACCGTCAGCCCCGGCCGCCCTCCCGGCCACACACAGGCGCAGTCTCTCAATCTGCGCCACGCCATTGACAGTGCACTGACAGATTCACTACGATCCCTATCGTTAGGAAACTTTCCTAACGGTGCATCAGCACGAACACACCGGCAGTCTTCAGCGTCACCGTCGCATGCGGTGTCCCGGCATCACTGCTCGACCCGCTCATGGGCCCGGACGGCGATCCCTCCGTTGACCTGGGCAGGGGTCAGCCGAGCGTCGAGGCACCGCACACCCGCAACGCGTGGTCCTCTCGACCACTCGGCGCGGACGCGAACTCCCCACATCCAAAGCGAGGTTCATCCGTATGACCTCTTCATTACGTCACGGACGCACACTTCACCAGTCCCCTGCCGTCCTTCTGTAAACGAAGGCCGCGCTCTCAGCCGGACAACCTGCCCTCGTCGCCCCACCGTAACTTCTCCGCGGGCCACGCCGCCCGCCCTTGCAGACGACGAGCCGGCATCCCCTTCGGCACCTATGCCGTCCGCGGCTCACATCTGCCGCTGCCACCTCACCGGTCACCGGGCTCGGTTACCTCGAACGCGCGCTGCCGGAGCCCATGTCCCCTGGGATCCAAGGAGGTTCCATGCGTCATCGTCTCACGCCACCACTGCTCATGGCAGCGAGCGCCCTGTCGCTCGCCCTCATCTCACCGTCCGCATCGGCCACGACCGGCACCCCCGACATAAGTGGCCATCTCCACAGTGCCCGGCCCTCCGAGAGTCAGACCGTCAACGTCAATGTCACGTCTTACGGTTACAACGACAACGACGACGGCAACGGCCACTACGGAACCGCGCAGATCGCCTACCCGCAGATCCACAGCGAGGCCACCGAAGACCTCGGCACCTACGATCAGCCGTCCACCTTCGCCACCGACCCCGGCGAATTCGCTCCCGGCACCCGCATCTACGTCCCATACCTCCAGAAGTACTTCATCATGGAGGACGGGTGTGCTGAGTGCAGCTCGGACTGGCACAACGGCATCCACCACGTCGACCTGTGGATGGGGCCCGCGTCCATGCAACCGGAGCCCGCCCTCGACGACTGCGAGGGATCGGTCACCCAGAACGCCGACATCATCGCCGATCCGGACCCGGGGCTGCCCGTCGACACCACCCCGCTGTTCTCCGACGGACAGTGTACGGCCGTCCACCACTGAGCTGTCCGGTACCGGAGGCGCCTGCCGTTCCGCGGCCGCCCCCGGTGACCGGCGAACTCACCTTCCACCAAGCCCAGTTCGCTGCGCCGAGTGCCCGACGCCCGTCGGCAGGGGCGTGTCGGAGGTCGCCGGCCCAGCTGCACCCGCACCGGCCGGGGCACCGACCGTGGCGCCCCGCTCCGTGCTCCAGGCACCCCGCGTCCGACCACCGCCACCCTTCCCCATCCAAGCCGTCGGCAGGCGGCGGTCCCAGCGCCTTCCCACCGCGCCCTCCAACCTCACCTCCAGGACTCAGTGATGACCACCCGCCTGCCCAGAGCCACTCTCGCCGCCGTTGTCCCCTTCACCGCCGCCGCCATACTGATCAGTATCGGTCAGCCGGCCGGCGCCGCGCCGGTGTCCGCCTGGCCCGCGCACTACGCGGCCCCCTATCTCCAGATCGGCTCCGGCACCGCCGGTGACATGGCCGACGACATGGCCGCCACCGGCCTGAAGCAGTACACACTGGCCTTCCTCATCCCCCAAGAAGGCTGCACGGCGCAGTGGGAATACAACGGCGACCCCGTCGGCGCCTTCACCTCGCAGATCAACGCGCTGAAGGACAGCGGCGGAGACGTCATCCTCTCCTTCGGCGGAGCGGCCGGCGGCGAACTCGCCCAGACCTGCACATCGGTCCCCGACCTGACCGCCGCCTATGCCGGCATCGTCAACACCTACGGCGTCACCCGGCTCGACTTCGACATCGAAGGCGCCACACTGGACGACACGGCTGCCAACACCCGCCGCAACCAAGCACTCACCGTCCTCCAGGCGCAAAACCCCTCCGTCCAGGTCGACTACACGCTGGCGGTCGCCCCCGACGGCCTGCCCTCCGCGCAGACCGCCCTCCTCCAGGACGCCAAGGACAACGGGGTCAACGTCAGCACCGTCAACCTCATGACCATGGATTTCGGCAACGGGCACAATGCCCTCTCCGACGCCGAATCCGCCGCGCAGGCAACCGCCGGGCAGCTCGCCACTCTCTACGGCGTCTCCAACTCCCAGGCGTACCAGATGATGGGCCTGACACCGATCGCCGGCCAGAACGACGACGATGAGTTCTTCTCGCAGTCAGACGCCGCCGCGCTGGAGAACTTCGCCGCCTCCCACGGAGTCGGCGAACTGGCCTTCTGGGAGGTCGACGGCTACGACAAGCCCACCGGCTACGCATACTCCAGCACCTTCAACCAGATCGACGCCCCGTCCGTGACGGCGCACACACGAGATGTGAGAGGGCTACCGGCCAGCAGCTGGACCGGCTGATCCCGGACCGGCCCCGTCACTGCTCCACTCAATTCCCGGTCGCGCCGCCAGAACAGGGCCCTTCCGTCCGATGGGCGGGAGGGCCTTCGTACTCGCGAGCGTGCATGGGGCACGCTGGCGGCTGCGGGAAGAGGCTGGGGCATCGTGCGACATGCCGGCCAGGCACCGGCAGGAGGCTGGTGGACCGGCTTGAGAAGCTGATGCGGACAGCTCCCGAACCGCAGAGCCGATGCGCGTCGCCGCTGAGGACTACCGCCAGAATCAAAGACTACCTCGCACGCAAGGGCACTCTGCCGGGCTGGGCGACGACGACAGCTTCGCACCGGGCATCGCGTTGTCAGCGCCGAGCCCCTCACATTGCCGGTGCCGGGGTGGGCTTCCCGCACTTCCATGTCACGTGCCGGGAAGACGACGCCCGCCTACCACTTCCACCATATGGCCAGCGACGGTGTGGGGGAGGTGCGGACCGACCGCGGGCCCGGCAGCCCCGGCAGCGGGGTACGGGACCTTCGGGAGACAGGCGCCACGGGGCAGCTCGCGCCGGACTTGAGAGCGGCGCTGCGACGCGAACCACAACTGCTGGAGCCCTTGGTCATCGTCGCCGACCTGGCCGGCGGGCACTGGCCCCGCCTGGCGCGCCTCGCGTGCGCGCGGATGGTCGCCGCCGAAGCGGCGGCCGAGGAGGACCATCCGCGCGGGGCGCGGATCCTCACCGACATCCGCCGGGTCTTCTACGCCCAGCGCGAGGTGGACAGCCTGTCCACCGAGGAACTCCTCCATCACCTGCGTCAGGACCCGGAGGCTCCGTGGGCGGAGTGGGGGAGGGGCGGGCTGACCGCCCGTGAACTTGGCAGGCTCCTCCGCGAGTTTGAGATCAAGCCTGGCAACGTGCGCATGGCCGACCGGACTCAGCGCAAGGGCTACATGCGTAACAAGTTCCTGGATGCCTGGCGCCGGTACTGCCCCGCCGTCCACCCTGTCGACGCCGACACCACTCGCGGCGAGGGCTGAGGCCCCGCCCCTCGGGCCAAGACGGAAACGCGATCATCAGTCGCATCCTGCCGCCAAGGCGCCGCCCTTATCCGTCTTGCGCCGTCCTGCCGTATCGCCGCAGGTCACAGCCCTGCCCACCGGGACGGAAGACGCAACGCCAGCGTCCCGACTCGGGCACCGCCAAACCGGCACCAGGCCCGCCAGGACGTCCCGCGCTTGTTCCGTCTCGGAACAAGACGTCGGCAGTACTTGCCAGGACGGAGGGCCGAGTCGGTTGCCGTACCCGCTGTGACCTGCGCCTGCAACGGCCAAGACGGCAAAGACGCACCACACCGAAACCACAGGAGTACCCCGCTTGACGACCCTCTCCACCTCCCAACCACCGCACCACCAGCCGCCGGACGCCCCGTTGGGCAAGAGGCGGCTGGCGATGACCAAGCACGATGCCGAGCAATACGCGCTCGGCGCGGCAGGCATCGTCATCATCGCCCTGACAGCCGGCGCGTTCTGGCTCTCCTACGCACACCTGGCCGACGTCGCTGGCCAGCACGGCCTGGGAACGTCACCGATCCGCCGCTGGGCGTGGCCGGCGACCCTGGACGCGTTCATCGTCGCGGGCGAGCTGCTCATGCTCCGTGCGGGGCTGCGCCAGGTCACCGACAAGTCGGCCATCGCCGTTACCGCCATCGGATCGGGCAGCTCCATCGCGCTGAACGTCGCCGGAGTCAGCGGCACAGGCAACACCGACACCGTCCCGTTCCTCGACTACGTGGTCGCTGCAGTTCCCCGGCCGCCGCGGAAATCGGCCACGTGGAAGCGGCCTGCACCACCTGGCACCAAGCGCTCGACGACTACCCCATGGTCCAGTCCGGCCGCACCGACGACCGGATCAAAACCATGTTCAGCCTCCTCCGCCCCCACCTGAAGAACGCGACCGCGCGGGACCTCTATGAGCGCGCACGGACGGTCGCCCCACCTCGCCGCGAAGATCGTGGGCCGCTGGCCGAGCGGAGCCCCCTGATCCTGGCGCCCGAGCACGACGACCCGGACTTGGGGGCCGATGAGCAGCGCAATTACGACTTCCTCTACGCGTCCGATCCGCATGGCGTGGTCTGCCCACGAGGCGCCCACGCCCGGCGCGCCAATCCGCGTGACTCGGAGATCATCGGTGACGTCGACCTCCACCGGCTGATCCGGCGAAGCACCACCTACGGGCCGCCGCTGCCGGCCGGCACCCTGGACGACGACGGCGCCGACCGCGGCATCGTGTTCATCGCCGTCAACGCGCACCTCGACCGTCAGTTCGAGTTCGTGAAGTCGCAATGGTTCAACGACGGCAACTTCACCGGCCTGGACGTGGAGAAGGACCTCCTCACGGGCGACAACGACGGCTCGGGCGATTTCACGATCCCGAAGCACCCTGTTCGGCGTCGTCTACACGGAGTCGAGCGCTTTGTCATCACTCGTGGCGGCGAGTACTTGTTCCTGCCGAGTCTCAGCGCGCTGCGCTGGCTGGCCAACCCCGGCGGCTGAGCCCACCGTTGAAACGGTACGGCGCACGCAGCCACCAGTTCCGCTCGGCACGCGCCTCGTACAGACCCGATGTCAGGTGAACCGAGCGTTGCTGACATCGATAGAAACCATGATCTGTTCCAGGATCGGGCGGTTGTCCGCATCGCTTCGGTAGGCCCGGCGTTTGCTGGGCAGGCGGATCCCGTCCGCTTCCACGGTGTCATAGACGTACTGTGCCGCGGCGAACCCGCCCGCGATGTCGACGTGATAATCATGCCGACGCAGGAGATGGTGGGGGCCGAAGTAGAAGTCCTGTTGGACGCTGTGGCTGGCGATGTCGGGCGGGAAGGTGGCGCGCAGCCCGCGCCAGAGTTCGTCTCCTTCCCACCACGGTTCGATTTCGGTGACGGTGAAGCCGGGCATCGACAGCAGGAAGGGCGTGGTGAGATACGTCCACAGCGCGTATCCGTTGAAGTATGCGCGGTCCAGTGGGTCCCACGGGGTGCTGAGGTCGTGCCCTTTGAACGACTTCCGCGGTTCGTCGCGTTCGGCCACGACGCGGCCGTCGACTTTTTCGATGCTGACTCGCTCGGCCGTGAAGTCGGTCTTCTGGTCGGGGGCGCCGAACGGCGTCACGCAGGCGTGCTGCTCGTGCAGCCAGACGGTCATCTCCCGGGGGGTGGGGTCCTGCGGCATCCCCTTGATGACGAACATGTCACCACCGCTGACGATGGTGACGCGAACCGTGGTGAGTGCGTTCCAGCGGTCGAGACCACCATGGGCATCGAGGACCTCTGCGAGCAACGTGTTCATGTCGGTCTCCTGCTCGGTCGTGCCAGGCGGCGGCGACCAAAGGGCCACCGATTGCGCGGCCCGGCTTCGGCGAAGCAGCCGCAGCCAGCCGATCCGCGGTGACCTCATCAGCCGGGCGGCTTTCTCATCGTTCACTGGTTCACCGGCATAACGCACCTGGGCGCTGCCCCTGGGAACGCCTTCCCCTCCCGCAAGTCACTGGAGGACTTCGACCTCGATCACCGGCGGTCTGTGAAACGCGAGGTCAACGCCCACCTGGGGACGCTGGATTTCGTCGTCGGCAAGGAAAACGTCATCTTCCTCGCGCCGCCCGGCACCGCAAGACCCACCTGGCCACCGGGCTCGGCATCCGGGCCTGCCAGGCCGGCCACCGGGTTGCCTTCGCCACCGCCACCCAGTGGCTCGGTCGGTACCACGCACCGGGCCTTCACTCAGCTGAAAAGGAACGGCCTGATCGAGGTCAGCCGGATCCGCCGAGCCGTCGTCCGCCAGCTCCAGGAGGAAACCGCCGATGCCGTATAGGCCCCGCGCTCGCCACACTCCCGCCCCTGCGCGCGTCGAGGCCCGTACCTCAACAGTGAGCTTTCGCCGGCCGTGGCGACCACCGCCACGGAGACCGGGGTACGAGAGCGCCCGCGACTCCCCGGTTGATCCGCCCGTGCGTGGGAGCACGAGCCCCCAGAGGCCTCCAACCATCTCTCACCGCAAAATGGATATAAGCCGCTCCCCTCCTGGAGACGATATCGGCGATTCGGAGGCACAGGCGATGTCCACCAGCCCGAGCCGATGGATGACAATCGGCGACTTCCTGCTCCGGCGTCTGGAGGAGGCCGGTGTCGGCCACCTCTTCGGCGTCCCCGGTGACTTCAACCTCGAACTGCTGCAGCAGGTCCACGACACGGGCACGCTGCACTGGGTCGGCAACTGCAGTGAGCTGAACGCGTCCTACGCAGCGGATGGCTATGCCCGGCTGAACGGCATGGGCACGCTCCTAGTGACGAACGCCGTCGGCGCCCTGAGCGCGATCAACGGAGTCGCCGGCTCCTACAGCGAGCACGTGCCGGTGGTCTGTATCTGCGGGTCGATACCGCTCAAGTCCATCGATCGCGGCCTGGGGATGCATCACACGATGGCCGACGGCACCTGGGACCGTTTCCTCGGCGCCTATGCGCAGGTGACCGCCGCCCAGGCCAGACTGACCCCGCACAACGCGGTCACGGAGATCGACAGGCTGATCCTCACCGCGTGGCGGGAGAAGCTCCCGGTGTACATGGAGTTGCCTTCCGACATCGCCTATCTCGACATCGAGGTTCCGCAGGCCCCGCTGGTGCTCGCGCAGCCGCCCAGCGACCCGGAACGGCTGCGGTCGTGCATCACCGCAATCGCAGACCGCCTGTCCGCCGCCAAGTCACCGGCGGTCCTGGTGGATCTGGACGCGGACCGCTTCGGCGTGGCAGCCGACGTCATGGGACTGGCCGAGAAAATGCGGCTCCCCGTAGCAGTGATCAGCACAGCCAAGGCGGTCATCGACGAGACGTTCCCCTATTACGTCGGCATCTACAACGGCGAGGCAAACGAGCCGCACGTGCGCGCGGCGATCGAGACCAGCGACTGCCTGCTCTCCATCGGCTACCGGCCGATCGAGGTGACGACGGGCGACTTCACCGCTTCGCTGCCCGCCGACACGATCCAAGCCCGCAGCCACTCGGTGGACATCGGCGATGACAACTATCAGGCGGTGACGCTCCAGGAAGTCATCCGCGGCGTACTGGACACCGTCCCGCACGGCACGAGCCGCTCTGCACCACAGCGGGGGGCTACAGGGCGGGGAGCTACGGCGACAGGGACCCCCGCAGGCGGCTCCACCAACCTGACGCAGGCCGCGTACTGGCAAGCAATCCAGGACTACCTCCGGTCCGGGGACGTGCTCCTCCTCGACAACGGGACGTCGTACGCCCTCCTCGGCCTGCAGCTGCCACCAGACTGCACCTTCGTCGGATCGATCAACTGGGGCTCGATCGGCTACTCGGTCGCAGCCCTGCTCGGCACGCTGACCGCAGCACCAGACCGTCGCCACCTGCTGTTCCTGGGCGACGGCTCATTCCAGCTGACCGCGCAGGAGCTGTCGACCATCCTCCGGCACGACCACAAGCCGGTGATCTTCCTGATCAACAACGGCGGATACACCATCGAACGCGGTTACCTCGGCAAAACCGAGCAGTACAACGACATCGCGACCTGGGCCTACGCGGATCTACCGAGAGTGCTCCGCCCGGACACCACGGCGCGATCGTTCGTCGTCAAGACCACCGCGGACCTGGCGGAGGCCCTCAGCGCGCCCAACGACACGCTGATCTTCATCGAAGCGGTCATGGATCCCTACGACGCTCCCGCCGCGGTCATGACCAGCAGCAACACCGGCGCCGACATCGACTACGGGCCTCGCGGCCCCCAGCACCGCGACAACGCACAGCTCAGGCTGGCCTGACGACTTGCTCGAGGCAGGCACCAGTTCCCCCGGCCCTTGCGGGGGTGCTCAGGCCGTGAGGCCTTCGATCGCCACGGGAAGGTGCCGGGGGCCGCGCAGCACGGCGTTGGCGCGGTACGGCGGCGGGTCCTCGAGCAGCCCGGAGAACCTGACCCGGCGGAAGAGCTCGGGCACCGCCAGATGCAGTTCTATGCGGGCGAGAGGGGCGCCGAAGCAGTAGTGGATGCCGGTGTAGAAGCCCAGGTGTTCGTTGTCCTTGCGGTCGGGATCGAACCGGTCGGGGTCCTCGAAGCGCCGGGGGTCGCGGTTGGCCGCGGCGAGCATGAGCCAGACCGGCGAGCCCTTGGGGATGGTGGTGCCAGCGATCTCGATGTCGGCCAGGGCGGTGGTCCACGGGACGAACTGGACCGGGGGCTCGTACCGCAGCACTTCCTCGATGAGGGGGACGGCCAGGTCCGGGTCCTTCTGGAAGCGGTCGAGGACGTCAGGGTGGCGCAGCAGGGTGAGGGTCGTGTTGGTGATCGCGTTGACGGTGGTCTCGTGGCCGGCGACCAGGAGCAGCACGGCGGTGGCCTCCAGGTCGGCCGGTGTCATGGCAGGGGCGAGCGCGCTGAGCATCCCGGGGCCGGGGTTGCGGCGTTTGGTCTCGATCAGATCGGTCAGGTAGGCGCCCATGTCCTGGCGTGCCTGCTGTGCCTTTTCCTGGCCGTCGGCGCCGCCGGCCTGGGGATCGATTGACGACGCCAGGGCATCGGCCCAGCCGTGGAAGCGCGGTTCGTCCTCGCGCGGGACGCCGAGGACCTTGCAGATGGCTGTGACGGGAAGGGGGTAGGCGAAGTCCTCGACGATGTCGACCTGGTCCTTGCCTTCGAAGGCGTCGAGCAGCTCGGTGACCACCTTGGCCAGCTCTCCGCGCAGGCCGTCGAGGAATCTGGGGCTGTGCGGGGGACCGAACGGCCGGTTGATGGTGTCGCGCAGCCGGTCGTGCACGGGCGGGTCGGTGAAGATGAAGCTGGGCGGCAGACCGGTCTCCGGGTCCGGTTGCCCGACGCGGGCGTAGCCGGACGGGCGGTTGCTCGTGTCGTTGCTCAGCCGTGGGTCGTTGGCCAGGCTCCGCACCTCGTAATAGGTGCTGACCAGGTAGGAGCCGTTGTCCTCCCGCCTGACCGGTTGCTTGCGCAGTTCCGCGTAGAGCGGGTACGGATCGGCCCGGTTGGCGTAGTCGGTGATCTGCGCGAGGAGGGTGCCGGACGTCATGGTGACTCCTGAGGGCTCCGGGCGGTGCAGGGCCGGTGATCAGGCATGTGCCGGAACGAACGCGACACGCCGCTCGCTCGGCGAGTGACCCGTCAGCGTGACCGTGGCCCCATGGGTGGGCAGATGGGGGTCGGGGAAGGCCGGGTCGACCGGATGCAGCGTCTCGGCCCGGCGGTCGACCGTGCGGTACTCCGGCGGGAACGGCGCGCCGGACGCGATCTGCTGCTCGTAGAACCCCAGCCACTTGGCTCCGTCGAAGGACGCCGCGGCGATGACGCGGCCCCGGTAGCCGTACACCGCGACGAACCGCTCCTCGGCGAGCGTCCCCTGGGCGACGACCAGTTGGTCGCCCAGCGAGGGAACACCCACCGACTTGATGTTCACGCCGAACTGGGTGGACCAGAACATCGGCAGCCACAGGTGCGGACGGCGATCCGGACCCGCACAGATCATGTTGTGGGCGGCGATCTCGGCCTGTTCGACCGCGTTGCCCCAGTGCTCCAGCGCCAGGAACTGGTAGTCGAACAGCGGGTGGGGGCTGCGGGCGACGTCACCTGCGGCGTAGATGTCGTCGGTGACGATGCCGTTGACGTCGAACACCCGACACCCGGCGTCGCACGCGATCCCCCGGGGACCCGCGGCCACCCCCGAGCCGGCGAGCCATTCGGTGTTCCGCATGGCACCGAGCGAGACAACGGCCACGTCCACGTCGATCGCCGAACCGTCGGACAGATGGGCGCGCCTGAGCCGTCCCACGTCGTCGCCCTCCAGGGCAGTGACGCTGATGCCGCAGCGCAGGTCGACCCCGTGCCCCCGCTGCAGCCGGTCCGCGACCGCGCCGATCACCCCGCCGAGCGCGCCCACCAGCGGGGCCGGGCCGCGCTCGGCGACCGTGACCTCGAGGCCCAACTCCCGGCAGGCGGAGGCGACCTCGGAGCCCGTGAAACCGGCGCCGATCACCAGCACCCGGGACACGCCCCCGGTCAGCTTCCGGCGCAGGCGTGCGGAGTCGTCGCGCGTACGCAGCCCGAACACCCCGTCCAGCGCGGCTTCTTCCGGGTGGAACCAGGGTCGCGCCCGGGTCCCGGTGGTGATCAGCAGGCGGTCGTAGGGGACGGTGTCGCCGTTCGTCAGCCGTACCTGCGTGGCGTCCCGGTCCAGGCTCTCGGCGGCGACACCCAGGCGCCATTCGGCGTCGATGTCGCGCCGCCGCGGCAGCGCGGTGTCCTCGGGCCGTGCCCGCCCGAGCAGTGCCTGCTTGGACAGCGGCGGCCGGTCGTAGGGCTCGTACGGCTCATCGCCGATCATGGTCAGTGATCCGGCGAAGCCCTGCTCGCGCAGCGTCTCCGCCGCGCGCAGACCGGCCAGCGAGGCCCCGACCACGACGATGCGGCCCTGGCGCCGCAGAACCTGGACGTCCGTGTCAGCCGACATGGGGCTCGACCCGCCTCGTCGGCTCGTCGGAGTAGTCGACCAGGATGGCCTGGACCGGGCAGGCGGCAGCGGCCTTCTCCACCCGGTCACGTTGTGCCTCGTCGAAGCGAGGGGAAAACAGCAGCGCTTCTTCCCCGTGGAGGGAGAAGACGTCCGGGGCGAGAAAGACGC
This sequence comes from Streptomyces sp. NPDC001709, assembly GCF_053596375.1. Lineage (NCBI taxonomy): Bacteria > Bacillati > Actinomycetota > Actinomycetes > Kitasatosporales > Streptomycetaceae > Streptomyces > Streptomyces sp. NPDC001709. Next base: position 31,116 of record NZ_JBSFGB010000056.1, read on the forward strand.
ACTGTGCGAATCCCTGGCACCGGTTGAGATCGACGACAAGCCTCATCAGAACCCGCTCCCCGCGCGGGCCGCGGTCCCCGCAGGTTCCGCAGCCGTCTGCGCTCGGTCCATACGGTGGTCGGCATGCCTCTTTCAGGATGGGCCTCTGCGCAGGGCGCTCGCAACGCGAAGGCTGCCGGGCAGGCCGATGCGCACCCGACCGATCAACCGCAAGGGAGACGAGGCACTATCGGCCGCCTGAACACCGGACGGACGGGGACGCGACTCGGGCGGCTGCATGCGCCGGCTCCCCTCCGGACCGCCGCGACGGGCAGGCTTGGGGGCCGGTAGACCGGCAATCTGAGTCGGGCGGTCCGCGGGAACTCAGGACAGGCGCCGAACCATGCGTGTCGTGACAAACAGGCCGCTACTGAAGACGGGCTGTGGTTGCGGGCGAGAGGCTCTGCTCGGCCCAGACGGTCTTGCCGTCGAGCGTGTAGCGGACGCCCCAGTTCTGTGCCAGTTGGGCGATGATGAACAAGCCGCGCCCGCCTTCGTCGACGGTCTTCGCGTGGCGCAGCCGTGGCGCGAGGGAATTGCCGTCGTGGACTTCGCAGGTGAGGGTGCGGTCCTTGATGAGCTGTATCTGAACAGGCGGGGTGCCGTAGCGGATGGCGTTGGTGACCAGTTCGCTGACGATCATTTCGGTGGTGTAGGCGGTCTCCTCATCGACTCCCCAAAGGATGAGCTGGTGGCGGGCGTGGGTGCGCGCCGCAGCAGCGGCTTGGGGCGGTGATCGAGATGCCACGTGGCGACCTGGTCGGCGGGGAATGGGTGGGTGCGTGCGAGGAGGAGGACGACATCGCTGTGGCGGGTGTCGTTCCGCAGCCGGTAGAGCACGTCATCGCATAGATCCTGCAGTGGCCGCTCAGGGTGGGCCAGCACCCGTTGGATAGTGGGACGAGCCCGCCGCGGTCGGCGAACATCAGCGCGATCCTGCGGCCGAGGGTGCCTGCGCCGATCACCGCTACCGGACGGCTGTCGATGTTCGTGGGGAGCACGAAGGACATGCTGGTTCCTGCTCTCGTGGCGGCTGCTGCGATTGCTGCGATGAACGTCGCCAGGGCCGGCAGATTCGTGCTGATCGGGGACGATACCCGGGTGACGAGGGCTGCCCCGGAAACTGGATCACCGGCCAGGGGATCCTCTCCGACAACCACAGCGGTGCGGAGGTCATCGCGAACCACGTCAGTGGCACGGTCCAGGTGCAGGGCACGACCGGCACCGGCCGCCTCACCCGTGGTACAGCACCCGTACGACGATCGTGTCCGGCGTCAGGGCATCGAGGTACTCGTTGAAGTAACGGCACCGCTCGGGGCCGGCGATCGCGAGCCAGTGGCCGTCCAGGGTCAGGAGTGCGTGTGTGGTCAGCGCCTGGTCCGCAGCTTCCCTCATGTGGGCGCCGAGGTCGCCCACCAGGCGGGCAGCCGGGTCGCCGCCCACGAGGTCCTCGAGTTCCGGCAGGTCGGCGAGCGCGACCAGCGCCGGCTGGGTCCGGTAGTCCTCCACGGCCTGGATCCTGGGGTAGCCCTCGGGGTCCGCGAAGTGCCTGGCCCAGAAGTGACTCGCCGGGTGCACCGGCGCGTACCCGGAGGCGAACGCCTGCCAGGCTTCGAAGGCGCGCCGCGCCTCGGCGGCCGCCTGTGCGCGCGGCGTTTCGAGATCCAGCAGCCCCCGAGGGCCGCCGTCGCACAACGAGGGCGGCAGGTCCCGTGCCTCTCCGGAGAGCGTGCGGGTTCCCCGGATCAGGCGCGGGTCGTCCTCGTGTCCCGCGACGACCGGGAACGCGCAGCCTCCTCCGTCGATCCGCCAGTAGTCCCACCAGGTCTCCACCTCCGGCTCGCCGGGGGTGGAGTGGCGGTTGTAGTCGTACGGAGCCATGGCGGCACCGATCGCCTCGGGCACGTCGCCCGGGGCACACCGGGGGACGCACACGGTGACTCGTTCTTTCGCCATGGCCTTTGTGGCTCTCTCTCCTCGTTCTCCGCCGCACGCCTCCTGCGGCGTGACGCAATCGGGCAGCCAGCCACCGCAGCCGCGCTGCACGTCCTGCGACATGTCCCAGAACATGGCCAGGTCGCCGAGGACTCCGAAGACACCCATGGCCTTGCCCGGCTTCGACCCCGCGCCTGACCTCGGCGCGGACGGCGCTTCGGACACAGCGGGGGCCTGCTGCGGAACTTCGCCCGGCGTGATGGTGATGGTCTCGCCGGGGATCTTGCGCACCAGGGGCTGCACGCGCTGAGTGTCGAAGGACCCGTCCGGCCAGATTACCCGGACGTCCTTGTTGCCGACGCACCTGTAACCGGATCGTCTCGGCCTGGCCCTTGGCGACGCAGAGGACGTTCTGGGCCTGGCCCTTGTTCTCGTTCATCTTGTTCGAGACAGTGTCCGCAGGCCGTCGTTCATGGAGTCGAAGGCGACCTTCTCCGAGTGGTTGTTCGTCGGTGCGCCCACGGTGTGCGGGCTCCCCGGTCGTCGTAGAAGACCTGGCGGCCGCTCACCGTGCGCTGGGTCAGCGGGTGTTCGGGCTTGACGTCCGCCGGAGGCTTCATCCGGATGATCCTGCGGCCGCGGCGGACCGCTGTGCCCTCCCAGCATTCGATGGGCTGCAGACCGTCCGGGGCGCTCTTGGCGACCGGGTTGTTGTCCGCGTAGGCCTAGCCGTTGATCCGCAGAGGGTCGGACGGGTCGATGACCGGGTCCACGGAGAGGAAGCGGCCGGTGGACTGGTCGTACTCACGGGCACCGAGGTGGATCAGGCCGGTGCCCGTCTCGTCGACGCCCGTGCGCAGGTAGGAGCGCCGGTCCGGCCAGCCGGCCGGCTGGGTGCCGCGTGTCTGTCCGAACGGCTTGACGAAGCGGCGGGTAACGGGCTGCCCGCTCGTCTCGTCCACCGACGTGGTGGCGGGGCCCAGCTGGTCGGTGAGCATGATGCTGCTCAATCTTGTGGCTCGGCACCTGACCGTCAAATCGCACCTGTGAAGGCAGCTTCCGGGCCTTTTCCCATGCAGCCCTATTTCGGCATGGTCACCTAGGGGCTTTCGTTTGGATCATCTTGCGGACCAGAGGAAGATGCCCGCGATGTGGAGTCCGGCCAGGTAGATGGTCGCGGTCTTCTCGTAGCGGGTGGCGATGCCGCGCCACTGCTTGAGGCGGTTGATGCACCGTTCGACGGTGTTGCGCTGCTTGTAGATCTCCCGATCGAAGGACGGCGGCCTGCCGCCGCGGCTGCCTCGTCGCAACCGATGGCCGCGTTGGTCTGCCGGAATGGGGATCACCGCTCGGATGCCGCGCCTGCGCAGATGTTCGCGGATCGCGCGGGATGAATAGGCCTTGTCGGCCAGGATTACGTCCGGCTTGGTGCGGGGTCGTCCGCGCTGGCGGGGAACGCGCAGGCGAGCCATCACCTGAGTGAAAGCGGGTGCGTCGCCAGCTTGGCCGGCGGTGAGATGGAAGGCCAGGGGGCGGCAGTTTCTGTCGGCGGCGAGGTGGATCTTCGTCGTCAGTCCGCCGCGGGACCGGCCGATGGCGTGGTCGTCGGGTTCGTCGGCCGGGGCCCCTTTTTGCGGGCCCCTGCCGCATGCTGGTGGGCTCGCACGATCGTGGAGTCCACCCAGACAGCCCAGTTGAGGTCTTCGTCGGCGTCGGCCTGGGCCATCAGCGCGGTGAACACGCGCTCCCATGTGCCGTCGACGGCCCACATCCGCAGCCGGTTGTAGACACCGCGCCAGTTGCCGTACTTCTCGGGCAGGTGCACCCACTGGGTGCCGGTCTGGAACTTGAAGGCGATCGCGTCGATCACCTCTCGGTGATCCCTCCAGCGGCCGCCCCGCTTCGGCGTCCGATCCGGGAGCAACGGCTCGATCCGCGCCCACTGCGCGTCAGTCAACGGCACACACCCGAACCAACGATCCGATGATCTAAACGAAACGCTCTAGAGCCAATTCGCACCGTGACAAGGTGAGTGAGGTGACAAGCTCGCATCACAGATCGACGTCGAGCAGGTCGGACTGGTGGAGGCGGTGTGCGAGATGGCGCGAGGTGATCTGGCGTGGAGCGAGTTCGCCTCGGGCTACGTGCAGGGCGAGGGCGCGGGCAGCCTCGGTGATCTCCTAGCTGTGCCATCTCATGACATGGGTTCCTCGCGGTCAGGCTTGGCGGGCGTAGGACGTGAGGCGATCGGCGAGCGCGATGACGAGGTCGCGCAGTTCATCGGGGCGCTCGATGACGAACGGCCGGTCGAGTGAGGCGAGTACCGCAGGCAACCAGTCGAGCCGCTCCGCCCGTAGCTCGACGCGCAGCCAGCGCTCGGTCGCCCGGTCCTCGCCTGCTACGCGCGCGTACTCCTCCAGGTTCGCGACGCTGGCGGGAAGGTGGGCGCGGATCTGCTCAACCGTCCCGTGGATCCGCAAGCTCACCTCGTGCCGGTACTCGGCCGCGGCGAAGGCTGACAACAGGCGATGTGCCGGATCGGGACCCACGGGCGCTTCGAATGAGCCGGGCAGGGTCCGCGCGTCTGCGATGCGATCGAGCCGGAAGGTTCGGTCCGCGCCGATCTGGGCGTCCTTGCCCGTGACGTACCACCGGCCGGCATGGGCGACGATCCCGTACGCGTGCAGCGTGCGTTCGCTGCGCCGTCCGTCGCGGTCGGTGTAGCGGATCGAGACCGGTCGGCGGTGGCGCACCGCATCGGCGATGGTGAGCAGGACCTCGGCGTCCGGGGTGTCGACATCATCGGGCTGATCGGTGAAGGCGAGAGCTTCCAGGAGTGTGTCCAGCCGACGGGCGATGCGCTTGGGCAGCACCCGCCGGATCTTCGCCGATGCCGTCTCGCTCGCCGTGTGCGCCGTCGTCGTCAACCCTGCTCGGCGGCCGGCGACCAGGCCGAGCAGCACGGCCAGCGCCTCGTCGTCGCTGAGCATGAGCGGAGGCAAGCGGTACCCGGGGGCGAGCCGGTACCCGCCGTAGCGGCCGCGCACCGACTCCACGGGCACGTCCAGGTCGATCAGCTGGTCCACATACCGCCGCACGGTGCGCCCTTCGACGCCGAGCCGGTCGGCGAGTTCGGCCACGGTCCGGGTGCCGCCCGACTGCAGCAGCTCCAGGAGTGTCAGCACGCGGCCGGTGGGTCGAGGCATGTTCGCAGCCTAACGCGAATACAGGACCGATTCTGTCCACTATTTCTCCTAGCCTGCGACGTGCACGCCTCCAGCACAGCCAAGGAGATTCCCATGGACTTCGTCTCGATCCGCATCATCACCAGCGACGTAGCGCGCCTCGTCGAGTTCTACGAGCGAGCCACAGGGGCGCGGGCGACGTGGGCCACCGAGGACTTCGCCGAACTCAAGACGGCGGGCGCCACCCTCGCGATCGCCGGCACCCGCACCGTCCCGCTGTTCGCCCCGGGCTCTGCCCGCCCGGCTGACAACCACAGCGTGATCACCGAGTTCCTCGTCGACGACGTGGACCGCGTTCACCAGAACCTGACCGGCTTCGTCACCGACTTCGTCAACGAGCCCACCACGATGCCCTGGGGCAACCGGTCGCTGCTGTTCCGCGACCCCGACGGCAACCTCGTCAACTTCTTCACCCCCGTCACCCCGGCGGCCATCGAAAAGTTCGCACGCTGACGCCACGCACAGCCGCTCAAACGGGAGCCCCGAGACCCCAGGGCTCCCGGTGAACGCGGCCGCCGAGTCCAGGAGCGCCACCAGCGGGGCACATCGGAACGCACCGCTGACCCTCGAAGGACGTCTGCACTTGTGTCTGCGGATCGACGCCGGACGTCCGATCGCGCACGTGGCTGCGGAAGCCGGGATCTCCGGCCGCTGCCCGGCCAAGTGGTACGCCCGCTGGCGCGCGCACGGCGAGAACGGACTACTCGACCACTCCTCCCGCCCCGCCACCAGCCCCGCCCGCACCCCCCGCGGACATCGCTGACCTGGTGGAGGCGCTGCGGCGGCAGACCAAGCGCGGACCGGCCCGGCTCGCCGCCGACCTGCAGCGGCTGCACGGCGTCACACTCGCGCCCGCGACCGTCCACCGCATCCTGGTGAGGCGAGGACGTGGGCCGGCTCCGGGACCTCGACCCACCGACCGGCGAGCAGCTGCGCGCGGTCATCCGCTACGAGCACGACTGGGTAGGCGAACTGGTCCACGTCGACGTCAAGAAGGTCGGACGCATCCGGACCGGCGGCGGCTTGCGATGCACGGCGTCGGCACCGAGTCCGCCCGCGCCTCCAAACGCACCGGTCCCGGCACGGGCAGGGTCGGATACACGTACCTGCATTCGGCGCTCGACGACCGCTCCCGGCTCGCCTACACCGAGGCCCTGGACGATGAGAAGGCCGTCACCGCGGTCGCTTTCTGGCACCGGGCCGTTTCATTCTTCGCCGCCCACGGCATCACACTGATCCGCCGCTGCCTCACCGACAACGGCGCGTGCTACCGGTCTACGACCTGGGCTGACGCGCTCGCCGGTGACCGGTACGAAGCACCAGCGGACCAGGCCGTACACGCCGCGAACGAACGGGAAGGTGAGGTTCCTTGGCCTGATGGCTTACCTGGATCCGAAAGGTGAAGGGGACCAGGAAGGGGACCAGACCATGGCAGGAAACCAGCAGTCGGGCCCAGGTGTCAGGACGGTGTGCTGGGAAGGCCCGCGTGATACGGCGAAGGCTTGACTGCCCGAATCCTAATCTCCAGGAGATGGAAGTTCACATCCGCCGGAAAGATGCCTGAAACCGGCGCCAACCCTGCGGAGTTCGCGTCGCACGGACTCTGCAACTCTCGGGGTAAGAAGCGATGCCCAATGAGGGTATTCAAGGAGATGAGTGGGGCGCCTCAGTCACGCTATGACGTGCGACAGAGATGAACGTGGGATCGTCTAAGGGGCGCGAGCCGTATGGCGACGGAGGCCCCATAGTAGTCGCCGGAGTCACGCCCGGCCAAGGAGGATGGGAAAGCCGTCCACATCGGGCGAACGGGGCCAGGTGATCGGACACCCGAAGTCGGGAGATATGCGAAATGCAGAGCGCCGAAACGGTGCTGGGTGTCCTGCGGGCGCGCGGCAGTCGTGGTCTGCCGTGTGAGGAACTGTATCGACAGATGCTCAACCCGCAGTTGTATCTGCTGGCCTACGGCCGTATCTACTCCAACAAGGGGGCCCTATTACGAATCGGTCTTCTCCGGCAGGTCCCACGGATTCCGTCCCCGGAAAGGCTGCCACACCGCGCTGCGCGAGGTGGCCAATACCTGGCCGGGGACGTCTTGGTTCGTCGAGGGCGACATCGCAGACTGCTTCGGGAGCCTCGACCACGAGGTCATGCTCCGGATCCTGGGCGAGGAGGTCCATGACAGCCGGTTCCTGCGGTTGGTACGCAACATGTTGACGGGCCGGATACCTGGAGGACTGGACCTGGCATACGACGCTGAGCGGGGCTCCGCAGGGCGGCGTGGCCTCACCGGTCCTGTCCAACATCTACCTGCACAAGCTGGACACCTATGTCGAGCAGACACCGATCCCGGAATTCACCCGAGGTAGGCTCCGGGCACACAGCACGGAATACCGTCGGGTGGAATCGGCGATCGCACGTGCCCGTTGCAAGGGCGGCCGCGCTGAAGTGCGTTCGCTATACTGGCAGTTGCACCGTCTCCCCAGCCAGGATCCCAACGATCCTGACTATCGGAGGCTGCGATACGAGCGTTACGCCGACGACACCCTCCTCGGGTTCGTCGAGCCAAAGGCCGAAGCCGAAGAGATCAAACAGCGTCTGGCGACGTTCCTGCGCGACGACCTCAAGCTGGAACTGTCCCAGGAGAAGACGCTGATCACCCACGCCCGGACAGGCAGGGCGCGATTCCTCGGCTACGAGATTTTAACCGCGAGAACGGACCGCAGAACACGCCGACCGTCCGCATCGGACCGGCGCAACCGCCGCTCCGTGAATGGGGCGATCGTCCTGCACGTTCCCGCCGACGTGATCAAAGCCAAGCACGCCCCCTACATGGCATGGGGGAAACCCGCCTGCCAGAACTCGCTCGTGAACGAATCCGACCATGTCATTGTCGGCAAGGTCGCCATCGAGTACAGGAGCCTAACGAGCTCGTGCACGGTAGGCAGGGAGACGTCGCGGATGGCGGCGGGGCTCGGTGTTCACATCGGCCGCGCCGATGTCAGGTCCGCGGTCT
>NZ_JBSFGB010000057.1:0-38874 GCF_053596375.1 Streptomyces sp. NPDC001709
TCACGGCGGACAAGCACATGGAGGGCGTGCGCATCGCGCGCTGGCTCCTCTCCCCGGTCCCCACGTTCCTGCTGTGGCGCCGGATGAAGCTGTGGGAGCTGCGCTCCTACGAGCAAGTCATCAAGTTGGAACAGGAACGGCTCGTGTATCAGGCGCGTCTGCGGCAGCGGTTCGGCCGTGCCTGGCGGCGCAAGGCTCCGGTGGAGGCCCTGATGCCGCTGCGGCTGGCCCGGTACGGCGTCCCGCTCCGGGAGACGGCGCCGGCGGGCCTGGAAGCTGCCGGAATCCAGGTGCCTGCAGAGCTGCAGCGCCTCGACGTCCGCGAGGAACTGCCCACGGCGTCCGTGCCGGAGCTGGAGCCGGTGCAGGTCGACGTCGACAAGACCGAGCACCACGGCCAGGACGAGGCGCTGGACGCTGCGGTGGAGCAGACGGCCGGGCACCCCGAGCCGGAGCCTGAGCCTGAGCAGTCGGTTCCCGGCGCGGACGAGGTGCACGGGTGGACTGACCTGGAGGCGGAGTTCAACGGCGGGTATGCCCCGTACGGCGCGGGCAGTCAGGCGGGTGCCTCGGTGCCCGTGGCAGCCCGGGACAGCGGACGGCCGCACGTGGTGCAGGCCCGGATCGACAGCCCCGAGTGGGCCGACGTCGACCCGCAACTGCTGACGGACGGGGCGGTGATTGGCGACAGCCAGGGTGAGCCCTTCGTGCCGGGCCCGGCGACGTCGCCGGAGCTGCCCGTGTACGAGGTGGCGGACGAGGGCGTGGTGGAAGCGGCCCCGGAGAAGGAGACGGCTCCGGAGGGTCTGGCGGGCAAGGAACTGCTGGAGTACCTCTACCTGCAGCTTCCTGCCGAACAGCGGGCTCCGCACCAGTCGGCCAGTGCTCTGGCTCGCCAGTGGCACGCGGCTGCTGGCCTCACGGAAGGCAGTGCCCGGAAGTACCTGGGCGACGTCATCAGGAAGCACAGCTGAGAAATCCCCGGGGCTGAATGTCAGCCCTGGCTCGTACGGTGATCGGTGAGGTCACCGGATCAAATAGGCGCCCCCGGGAGGCGCTGGTACCGCCGACCCGGGGACTTCGCGACAAGAGGAGAAGCTCGTGTCACGCAAGGAAGAGAGTACGTCCCCCAACAGCACAGACCTTCCCGGCGCCGTGCGGCCGCACTGGATGCACCGGATCATCGACACGCATAAGCCCTCCGGCCTCATCGTCTGCACGCCCCGGCGGGGCATGGGCACCGCGTCCCTGGCGGCGGGCCTGCCTGCCGTGGCGGTGACGGCGGCCGCCAACACCAACGAGGCGCCCAGCCCCGCGTTCGGCACTCTCTTCCATGGCATCGGCGCCGTGGCCACGCACTGGCCCCTCGGCGGCGTCCCTGGCTTTGCGGTTACGGCGGCGGGCGGCTGCGTCGTCGGCTACCTGGCGCTGAAGCAGAAGTGGGACCTGGGCAAGTCCGGTCCCACGGCCCGGCCGAAGGACGCGGAGAAGGTCGGGTTCGCCGCACCCAAGGAACTGCGGAAGTGGCTGTCTGAGTCGGGGCTGCGCAAGCGGGCTGACGTCCTCCGCCCGTCCCTGGCCAGGGTCAAGGGCCGCTCGATCAGCCCGCATGACCTCGGCTACCACCTGGGGACGGATCTCCTCTACAAGAAGGGGCTGTTCATCGCGTGCGAGGACCTGCTGCTGATGTACGCCCCGCCCCGCTCCGGCAAGAGTGCGCAGCTCGGCAACGCTGTCATCGATGCGGCTGGCTCCTGCGTGATCACCTCCACCCGCGGTGACCTGTACGAGAACACCCACAAGCTGAGGCGCGAGCACAACCGGCCCGTCTGGGTCTTCAACGCGGGGATCTCCGGTGTTCCCAACACGCTGCGCTGGAACCTGGTGGAGGGCTGCGAGCGCGCCTCGACGGCCATCCGGCGCGCGGGCTACATCCTGGCGGCCTCCGCCTCCGGGGAGGACATGGAGAACGCCAGCTTCTGGGAGGGCCACAGCTTCACCGTGCTCAGCTCCTACTTGATGGCGGCCGCGCTCAAGGGCGGCGACCTGATGACGGTCCGCCGGTGGGTGACCAACTCCCTCGACCGTGAGCCGCTGGAGATCCTGGAAGGGCACTGGGACCGCGTTCCGGCGGGTTGGGCGCAGCTCCTGGGCCAGATGCTGAACGCCCCGGAGAAGACGAGGGATTCCGTCTACCTGACGCTGGTCCGGTCGTTCCAGTTCATGTCCCACCCGGAGGTTGTCGAGATCGTCAGCCCCCGGCCCGGGGAGCAGAAGTTCGACGTCTACGACTTCCTCAACAGTCGCGGCACCCTGTACGTGATGGGTCAGGACGTGAGGTACGGCTCCGTCGCTCCGCTGTTCTCCGCGCTGGTGGGCGAGATCTACGATGCCGCGTACGTCCGGGCGGACAACTCCGCCGGCGGCCGCCTGGACCCGTACCTGCGGATGGTCCTGGACGAGGCGGCCGTGATCTGCCCCCTGCCGCTTCATCTGTGGTCGGCGGACGCGGGCGGCCGCAACATCCAACTCTTGATCAGCGTGCAGTCCCCGTCCCAGCTGCGCGAGCGCTGGGGGACGAACGGCGCGCAGACCATCATGAACAACAGCACGCGTGTGGTCCTGGGAGGCCTGTCGCTGCCGCCGGATCTGGAGGAACTGTCCCTGCTGTGCGGGGAGAAGGACGAGGAGATCGCCTCCCCGTCCCGCACGGACGACGACAAGCAGTCGCGCAGCGTCAGCGTGCGGCGTGTCCGGGTCATGCCCCAGGACGCCATCCGGCAGATGAAGGAGGGCACGGGCCTGATCTTCTACCGGCATCTGCCCCCGATCCGGTATGCCTTCACGCCGGTCTGGGAGCGCAAGGACGTGCGGGCGCTGGCCAGGCAGGAGAAGGCACAGGCCAAGCTGGACGCCAAGATGTTGAAGAAGCACGGGAAGATCGCCCCGTCGATGCTGCTGCCTCCGCAGATGCCCGCCACTGCGCCGGTGGTCCCGAGCCAGCCCACTGGGGTGGAGGCCCCGCCGGCGGCGTTCCCCGGCCAGCCTGGGTACGGCTACCCGGCCGCCGACGCTGACCGGAGGTACACGGCATGAGCGAACGCAGCCGTGGGGCCGCCGAGCCGCCGCGTGACGTGCTGGCGATGTGGGAGCGAACCCGGGACCTGGGCAAGCGCATCGACGGCGTGACCGAGCGGCTGGAGGCCCTGGAGGGCCTGCAGCTGCCCGACGCCGTGGCGGACCTGGCGCTGACCGTGAAGAAGCTGACGGACAAGCCGGGGGCTCAAAAGTTCCCGGTCTGGGACTGGTCGACGTTCAACCCGCAGCAACAGGCACAGGCGTGGGAGATCCTGCTGGAGTGGACGATGGGCACCTTCCGGGTGCGGTATCCGCGGTCCTTCGCGGAGATGCTGGGCTACGCCAAGATGCCGGTGTCCTGCTGGCACCTGCACCCGGACATGGTGGAATCCCTGACCGGGCTGATGGCGGCCTGGAACTGGGCCTTTCGTGATCCGGAGTCGGGGCCGCTGCGAGTGGCCGAGTGGCTGGACCGGTGGCTGCCCGGAGCCGTACGCCAGGGCCGGTTCATCCTGGAGGGCTGCAACGTGCGTCCGGAACCGCCCGACCAGTACGGCCGGAGCAACCCGTACAACGGGCACAAGGACCCGCTGGACAACAAGAAGGTGGACGTCCCCCCGGATCTGCAGCAGCACATCCACATGCTGAAGACGGGCGAAATCCCAGCCTGAGCCAGTCAACGACGGAGGCCCGGACCGATGGTCCGGGCCTCTTCGCGTGCGTACGTCAGGCGGCCGCCAGCGGCACGGGCCGTTTCTTCCAGTCGAAGAACACCCACCCCACCGTGTAGTCAACGGCGGCGGCATAGTCGCGGTCGATATCGGGCCAGTCGTTGCCCTCCACACAATCCTGGGCGCGCACGCTCTCCCGGCCCACCTCCCGTTTCGTATATGGGTAGTCGTACGTCTCCCCACTGATCGGAGCGTTCTGCAGCTCCCCCAGCAGCCAGGCGACTACCGCCCATACGCCCTGGGCGGCCGCTGCAGGGCGCCGCACGTGGTGATCCTCGTCCAGCTGCACGCGCGCGTGCTCGCCGGCGTGGAACTCTCGTGCAACGTCGTCCCGGAGTGCTTCCAGTTCCTCGCGGGTCCGGCGGACGCCTTCTGGAAGTCCAGGCGTGCTCCGGGAAGGTGTTGGAATGGGTGTAGGCCCGTACTCGTGGCCAGGCCAGGACGGGGTGGCCCCGGGTGCGATCGTCGGGTGCTCGGGGACGGGGAGGACGTCCGAGACGGGTGGGTGGAGCCGGCGGGGGCGCCACTGCGACTCGCTACTACTGGCCATGATGTCGACGGTAGCCGCGGGGGCTGACAGCTTGCCAGGGGATCGCCCTGCTCCGGCGGTTTCGCCGTAGGTCGGCCTGCCGGGAGGTGCGCCCTACATCCGGCATCGAGGTCAGTAGAGGTCACCCGAAAGGGGCCCATAGGCGAAGCCCGCTGGGCTGTCGCCTTCTGGCAGCGGAGGATCCTCATACCCTCACCCGCATGATCGGGCCCTCTGTGGCGTTCCCCGAGATCCCAGCGTACGGAGGTGACGGTGCGGACAGTCGATATCAGCTGGCTGATCGGTTCTGACGTGGCTCTGGAGACAGAAAATGGTGACGGGTGGCACATGTCGCCCATCTGTGTCCGATACGTCACATTCCCTGAGAACGCTCGTCACCTTCATAATCTTGACGCGCGTGGCCTGCACCCAGGGGTCAGGATCACGTGGGGCGAGGAAGATCTATCGGTAAAGGATGTCAGCGACCCAAACGACCCTGAGGGCGTTTTCAAAACGCTGAACTGGTTTGTACGTGACTCGATCGCCGCAAGCCTGGGGTACCAGCTACCTGATTCCGATTCCTTGGCGGAGCTGATCAGCTCCGCCGTCACTGAAATCCCGGTGCCCACCTTCGGCAGCCCTCCTGCACAGTGGCGTTCACTTCGCAGCATCGCTGCTGGTGGCACGGGCGCCGCGGCTGTGATCAACGGCTTTGGGTCTCATCCGTCCTTGCTCTACACCTCGTCGACGGCTGGCCTGTCGCTCATCCTAATGATCTTGATTCCCGCGGCTCAGGGCGTCGGGGATGCTCTGGAACGCGGCCTGAAGGCTCGGATCGACCGGTTTTTCGATACGCCAGCGGAGAGCGAAGAAGACGTTGGCGGCTGACATCACCGCAGTCACAAGTTCTGGTCACCGATGGTCGATTTCCTGAGCCCCTTCACGTCTCTCCTGTGGTGGGCTACATCTCGACTTCGTATCCGCCGACCTCGACCGTGGGGGCTTCGATCTCCGGCTCCGGCCGGTGCACCACGGGCTCGTCCCGGCGGGCCCGCTCCGCCTCGTCCATCTGCTGGGTCTGCTCGCGGTCAGCCAGGATCTCCGTCGCCCTGGCCGCGGTCTGGACGGCCTGACGCAGTTCCTCGCCCGTGAGGGTCCGCCCGTCCGCGTGGGCCCGCTCGTGGGCATCGCGCAGCCGCTCGCGCTCGCCGGCCTCCCGCTGTTCCAGCTCGGATTCCAGGGTCGGCTCCTGCACGTCCTCTTGCAGTTCCAGCGTCTCCGGTTCCGGCGTGCGGAGTTCCAGCTGGCGCTGGGCCTCCTGTGCCTGGGCGCGCACGTCCTCGGTGTGGTCGTGCCACGCTTGCCGGGCCTCGTGCACCTTTCCCAGGGCCTCGCGGTCCTCGGCCAGCTGGGCGGCCAGGGAGTCGTATCCCTCGATGGTGGCCTGCAGTTCCTCGGCGCGTGCCGGGTCCTCCACTTCGCGGGCCTCGATCAGCTTCTGCACTGCCTCCCGCTCGATGTCCGCCAGGGACTCCGAGACCTGGCGCAGTTGCCCGGCCACGTGCGGTGGCGCCCACTCGGTCTCGCGCTCGTACTGCTCGACCATGCGCCGCAGCGTGGCGTCCGTGGCGCCCACCAGCTCGATCCGGTCCTCCGGCTCGCCCAGGGCCCGGTACGCCCGGTCCCAGTCCTGGCGGACGTCGACCGCACCGCGGCCCGGCCGCGTGCCGATCGGATCGCGCTCGTGGTCGTGCTCGTGGGCCTCGCGGTACGCGGCCACGGTGCCGGCGCGCTCGATCCAGCGCTCCCGCCACTCGGGGGCGTCCGGCACTGGTCCCAGATGCTGCGCCCACTGCGGCAGTTCCCCGGCCTCCGCCTGTTCCAACAGCTGGCGGCCCAGTTCCAGGCGCTTCTCCTCGGCCAGTTCCGCCACGGCGCGGGCGTACTCGCCCTTGCGGCCCTCGATGTCGGCAACCCGGTTCCGCCAGTCGGCGCGCTCCTCGGCGGCCGCCCGGTGCTCCTCCGCGATGCGGTGGCGCTCCTGGCCCTCCTGCTGCCCGTGCAGCACTTCGGCGCCCAGCTGCATGGCCATCACCTGGTCCATGACTGCCTGCTGCTGCGCCTGCTCGACGGCGGCCGCCTCGGCTGCGCGCTGGGTCTCCGCCGGGTCGATGACCTGGGCCTGGATAACCGCCTGCTGCCCCATAAGGTCGTTGACCGTGGCTTCCTGCCGTTCGACGGCCTCGCGCACCCGTTGCTCGTCCGCGCGGACCTGGCGCCGCTCGGCGTCCTCCAGCTCGCGCTCCGCCCGCCAGTGCAGCACCTTCCCCAGATCCTTGGCGTCCTCCAGCCGTCCCTGGGCGACGGTCCGCATGATGCCCTCGGCGTCGTGGCCGGCTGCCTCGGCGGCCCGGCCCAGACGGATCAGGGAGCCGAACGCCTCGCTGCTGGCCAGCTCGCTGTACCGCTCAGGGCCCAGCTCCTCGTACAGCACGCGGCCCAGCTTCGTGGTGGCGTGCTCGGTCGCCAGGTCTTCCAGCTCAAAGGTGTGCTTGGCCAGGGAGCGCACCCACTCTTCCTCTTCGCGCTGCACCTGGGTGGCCGACTTCTCGACGCTGCTGTTTTCCAGCGTCTGCTTGAACAGGGCCATCGGGTCCGGCCGCTGCTCGGCGGGCACGCCCGGCATGTCCGTGGACATGTAGGCGGTGTTCCGTTCGCGGCCGCGGGTCATGGCGACGTAGAAGGCTTCCCTGGAACCGGTGCCGTCCCAGTAACTGTGGGCCGTTCCAACCGTGCGGCCCTGGGTGGAATGGATGGTGCCCGCATACGCAAGGTCGACGTGCTCCTGCACGTAGACCGGCGGCAGCTGGAGGGTGTCTCCGTCGTCGTAGGCGACGGTCACCGAGCCGTCCTCGGCGATGCCCAGCACCTTCACCACGTCCCGGTTCGTGGCGAACCGCTCGCCGGACGCGGTGGTCATCCGCCTGTCGTTCTGCCGCAGCTGGATCAGGTCGCCCTTGCCCACGGTCAGCCCGCGCTTGAACAGCTCGATGCCCTCGGCCTCGACCTGCCCGAGCCGCACAAGGTCAGCCCGTGCGCGGGCAGCCAGCTCGTCCGCCTGTTCCTTCGTCGGGGCGATCAGCACCGCGTCCCTACCGGCCGTGTGGTCGGCCAGCCAGGACTGGTACGAGGCTTCCAGCATCTCTTCACGGGTTCCAGCCCGGAGGCGGCCACGGGCGTGGTACTCCCCGAGCACGGCCGCGTCGCCCTTGCGCAGCCGGAGGGAAGCCTGCTTCTCCCACTCGGAGTTGAACCGCATCACCTGGTCCAGGCGATGCACGTTCGGCAGCTCGTCCGTGAGCTGGGAGAAAACGCCGCCGGAACCCACGCTGTCCAGCTGGGCATTGTCGCCCACATACAAGGCCTTGGCGCCTGCGCGGGCGGCCAGGCGGCGGATCTCGTCCAGCTGGCCCGTCTCCGCCATGGACGCCTCGTCCACGAGGATCAGCTGACCGGACTGCAGTTGGAACGCTGCCTGCTCGTCTTCGGCCACGGGCGCGCCGGATTCCAGGCGGCGGTGGACGTCCAGGAATTTGGCGATGTTCTGCGCGTTCCGCACGCCCTCCTCGGACAGCACGCGGGCCGCTCGCTGGCTGACAGTCAGACCGATCACGGGGCCGCATTCCTGCGTCCAGGTGTCGTGGATCGCACCCGCCAGGCGGCTCTTTCCAGTGCCTGCGGGGGCGGCGACAACCTCCATGCGCCGGCCGGACGCGAGGATGGAGCGGAGTGCCTGCTCCTGGCCCTCGTTCAGCCCGGCCTCGGCCACGGCCGCCTCGATCGCCGCGCGGGAGACGGCGGGGGCGCCCAGCTCCGTGGCCTGCTCGATTACCCGTCCCTCGCGCTCCAGGTGGGCCTTCGTGGCGTACCGGACGGCACCGTGGCGGGCGTACACGCTCAGCCCATCCTCGCGGGTCAGCTCCGGGGGAAGCGGAACGAGGTTGCGGGCGGTCAGCCGCACCACCTCGGTGTCCGTGCCCGACTGCAGCGCAGCGTCCGCCAGCTCGTTGACGAGGGCGCGCACCTGGTTGCGTTCCAGCCCACCAAGGCAGTCTGGAAGCTGCTTGGTGATCTCCACGATCAGGTCACCGCGGCGCCATGCGCTCTTGGAATCCTGGGCGTTCTCGACGGCAGTCCGGACCACCGTCGCGGGGTCGAATTCCAGCCCCGATTCCAGGTCGGCGGTGCGCTGTTCCAACTCCGCCGTTGCGTGTTCCACCTGAGCTGGAATGTCCGCCAGAGACTCGTGGGTGTCGGCCACCATGTCCGCCTCCCACTCCTCCAACAGCTGTTCGCGCGGAACAGCAGCGGTCTTGCCCTTGCGCTCTGCCAGGTTCACCCACTGCGCCATCCGAGCCAGCTCGTGGGCGCCCGGCGGACGGCCCTCGCGGTCCTCGTACGCCTTGGCCAGCTCGGCGGTGCCCTTGGTGATGGTCTTCCGCCGGCTGCTGTACTTGTCGCGCGTCTCCTCGCTGATACCGACGACTTCACGGGCCATGCCGTCCGGGCGCATCGCGGTGCGAATGCCCAGCTTGCGGTACAGCGCTTCGTCCCACGCCTTCTCCGCGATGTGACCTGCGGCTTTGGCGTGCCGGTAGATCTCCTGCCCGTCGATGGTCAGCCACTTGGAACGGATCTCGCCTGTCACCTGGTCGACTTCCTCGACCTGCACGCGGTTCCAGATGGCGTTGTGGACGTGCAGCTGCGGGTCGTTGTCCCGGCTGGTGTGCTGGCGGAAGCTGGCGATCGTCCAGTGGTGGGCGTCGACCTGGCGGCCGGTCGGAGCGCCCGCGGCGTCCTTGGCGCCGTGCCGACCATCGCGGGCGTATCCGGCCTCGGTCTGCAGGAATTCCAGCCCAGCCTGGACGCCTTCCATCACGGATTCCCAGACCTGATCGGCCTTCGCCTGGGCCGCGTCCGCGCCCTCCAGGTCGCCCGCCGCGCGGAGCCGCTGAGCCTCAATCTGGAATCCGGCGTGCAAGAGGCTGTACGACTTGGGCACGCTGAACGTGACGTCGTAGTACGAGCGGCTGGAGGGGGCATTCTGGCGCACCTTCAGCTCCGCCTCACGGCGCTGTTCGGGGGTGGCGTTGGGACCCAGTTCCTCCAGCGCGGCCGCCACCTTCTCCTCCGTCGACTTCGTGTAGTCGTACGGCTTCCTGCCGACCCGGGCGGCGTCGTAGACGGCGGCAACTTCCGCCCGCCACTCGTCCGATCCGGGCTCGGCCGTGATTGCGGAGAGTGACGCGCGAACGCTCGCGTGGAGCTGAGGGTTCGTGAGCTTCGAGTACATGTCTGACATCAGCTCGTGATCAACTTCGCCGGTCAGACCAAGATCCTTAGCACCGTCTCCGAGCCAGATCCCGGCGGGCTCCCCCGCCTGCTCGATCGACTTCAGGTAGTAGTGCTCGCCACCCTTACCGACCTGATTGATCAGGTACCCGGGGTCAGATCCCGGGCTCACGGTGGCAGTCATGCAGATCACTGTAAGTGGCCATCGGATGAGAATGCAAGGGTGTGTTAGAGAGATGCTTGTACCTGAGGAATGACGGATCGTTAGTTGGTCTGGGTCCTTAGGTGGCTGTCGTGGTTCCGATGACCTACGTGCTGCTGGTGGTCTGGGTTGGTGCTGTGGTGCTACCTGTCCGATGGACCTGAGCGGGTCAGTGGCCATGCTTCGGGACGCTGGCGGGTGTGCCGTTGACGACTGCGGGCGGCTGCCCGCTACGCTGTGCCGGAGACGACAGAGGCCCGGGCCCCGCACGCGGGGGCAGGCCTCGACTGTTACCAAGCGTGGTTTTCGGCGGCATGCGCGCCGCGCGTCCGGCGAAGCCGGACGACTCCAGCCCTAGCGTGCACACGCTTTACTTAGCCCGGCAAGTCGGTCCGCCGCGCGACCTGTACGGTCACCGCGGTCACCGGCCAACGCACACGCCGGCGGTGCGAGGCCGACCACCTAGGCCCGCCCGGCCTAGCGTGCATACGCTTCACTCACCAGAGTGTGTCCTGACGGTCACCGGAGGGGTGTCCGGCCGCCAGGGCGGCCGCGATGGCGGCCGACTCCTTGCCCGGGGCGGCCGCCAGGATGGCGTCCCGGACGGCGACGGCCCGGCCGGCTGCGCCGCGGACGTCCGCGAGCGCGTGACCGGTCAGCCCGCGCCGGGCCGCATAATCCACGATGTTCTGCAGCCGCTCCCCCACCAGCCAGTGGTCCGGGTTCTGGCAGCTGCTCTCGTCACAGGTGTGCCTGACCACGAGGCCGTTCCGCAGTGCGGCCGCGCCATGGTGGATGGCGAATCCGAGAACGTGGGCGGATACCACTCGGGACGTTCCCGCCGGGCGGCTGCCCGCCCTCAGCTTGCCGTGCCCGGAGTCACTGATGGCGCCCAGCCACCAGTGGCAGTCCGTGGGCCCCGCACCCCTGTAGACCTTGGCCTCATACCGTTCCACGGTCGCAGGGTCGTCGGCCAGGGCCTGCCAGGGAACCGTGGGGGTCGGCGCGGTCACGGTTCCACTCGGGCCGCGACGGGCTCGGCCGGCTCAGCGTCCGTCCGCTGTTGCGGCATCAGTCCCACCCCGGGTTCCGGCGGCTGGAACTCCTGGCGGCACTTCCCGCATAGCACTGGCGCCTCTTCCAGGAACGCGGGAGTGACCTGCATTCGGCGGGGCGTCTCGCAGCCGCACTCGACGGCCGTCCGCTTCCCGGCCCGGCCGCGTCCTCCGCGCGGGCCGGGATTGTCCTCGCTCTGCGTCTGCTTCTGGTCCTGCCCGCCGGGCTCGCCCTCGTCGTCGTCCTTGGGGGCTTCAATGTGCGCGAGCGTCGCAGCGTCCAGCTTCCGGATCTGGGCCGCGTACCGGCCGACCGTGGCGGCCGTGATCAGGGCCTCCGAAAATCCAATGACTTTCGCTGCCTTCTTCGGAGGTTCCAGCCCGAGTTCCTGGGCCAGGGCCGCGTACTTGCGGTTGTGCCAGCGGCCCGCACACGAGGTGTCCCGAACGCCCCGCACAGCCGCGAGCGCGTGAGCCGCCTCGTGCAGCATCGTTTCCACGACCATCTCGCCGCCCTGGGCGATGGCCTCGCCGGACACGAACAGCTCGGCTTTGCGTCCAGCGGCTGCCGCGTCCAGCCAGCGGTCCGCCGTGTGGTGCCCCCAGGTCAGGCTGTTCTTCCGGCGGCCGCGTCCTGTGCCGGTCACGATCACCACGTCTGGAACGTCCGGGTGATGCGCCTGGATCGCGCCCCAGGTCGATTCCAGGGCGGTGATGATCCGGGTCCCCTCCTGAGCTGTCATGTCTCAAAT
This sequence comes from Streptomyces sp. NPDC001709, assembly GCF_053596375.1. Taxonomy (NCBI): domain Bacteria; kingdom Bacillati; phylum Actinomycetota; class Actinomycetes; order Kitasatosporales; family Streptomycetaceae; genus Streptomyces; species Streptomyces sp. NPDC001709. Next base: position 11,700 of record NZ_JBSFGB010000057.1, read on the forward strand.
CCTAGCGTGCACACGCTAATTATGAGTAGGGTCCAACCAGAGTTGGAACGGCTCTGCTACTCGGCGATCCAGCCCATGAGAACTCATTGGAAAGGGCGGCCGGCTCACTGCCAGGCGAACGGCCGCCCCTCCCAGCCCCCAGCCCGTCTCAGACCAGGGAGGAATCCCATGTTCGCATCGCTCTTCGTGTTGCTGTACGTCGGCCATCTCCTAGCCGATTACCCGTTACAGACTGACCACCAAGCAGCCCATAAGGCGTGCGCCGGGGCCACCGGTTGGCGGGCCACCTTCGCCCACGCCGTGACCCACGTCGTAGTGTGCGGGGTGGCCCTGATGATCGGGGCCGCTGTGCTGGGCGAGAGCGCCAGCGTCTGGGCCAACGTCGCGGCCCTCGTCTGGATCGGCGGCACTCATGCGTTCATTGACCGCCGCTGGCCCATCCGGTGGTGGATGCGCGTCGCCAGGCAGACGGGCTTCGCCCAGCACGGCGGTGCCGCCCAGGTCGACCAGACCGCCCACGTCGTGGCCCTTGTCGTCGCTGCCCTCTTCCTCGCTGCGTGATCAAGCTCAACACGAAGGCCCGCATCAACCGGTGCGGGCCTTCCGTCCGCTCCTACACGAGGGTCTTCGGCCATATCAGTGGCCGAACTTCACACCGACTGGCGCGACGGGGAGGGAGGCGGGTATCTCTACCGCACGACGAGACAGGCGGGTGATGGGGAGTTGGCCCTGGTGGTGCGGTGGCGGCGGCCGGAGATCCCTCTATGGCTGAGGCGTCCGCCCGTGCCCGGGTCCCGGCGCTCGCAGCGTCAGCGCGCGGTCTCGGAGCTGCGGGCCCAAGGCCGGTACGGGCCCGAACTGGGTGACGTGCTCCCGGGCTTCGTCGGCCTCGGCATGGCCGTGCTCGTGCCTGTCCTGCTGCTCGTCTGGCTCTACCGCGCCCTCGGCGTCGGCGGCCTGGTGCTGGGCGTCGTCCTGGTGGCGGCCTCCGCGACCGCGGGTCTGCGCGTGCGTCGGGTAGTCGTCCGCCGGCGCGACGGCCGCTACACCCCGGCCGAACTCGCCCGGCTCGATGACCAGGGGCTGGCTGTTGCGGCCGCACGGATGCTTCGGCGCGACGGCTGGCGGGTGGTCGACCTGACCGCCCGCCAGGGGCGGCCGCGTCTGTACGCGCGGGATGCCCGGGGCCGTGAACTCGACGTCGCATTCCGTCCGGTGACGACGGCGGACGAGGGCGCGGCCGCGAGCGGGCCCGCTCCCCTGCGGGAGGCTTGCCGGCCCAGCGTCGACCGCCTGATCCGGGTCGTCGTCCACCGCGGTGGTTACAGTCGCGCGGACGTGCTCTGGGCCTCCCGCCAGGGCGGCGTCCACCTCCTCGACGGCCACCAGCTGCAGCACTGGGCCAACGGCGCCACCCTGGACGAACTGGGCCTTCGTGGCTGACGCTTCCTCGGAACCTCCCGAGTTCCGGGCCGATGGCCAGCTCTGTCACCTCCGCCGGGGGTAACAGTCCGCTGCAACTGTTACCGGGTGACCTGCGGAAATTGTAGAAACGGGCCCCGGTTTGAGGGCGCGTTTACGACGTCTGCAACCGCCCACCGTGGCCGTACAGAGGGCTACGGCTCGGTCGGCCAGGTCACCAACTGGGTGCCGGTCTCCTCGTCGGTGAGGGTGATGCGTGCGCCGGGGATGGTGCCGCGCTCGCCGACCCAGGTGGAGAATTGGCGGCGCGCGGTCGTCTCGCTCCCCCACCAGCCGTGCATCATCGTCGTGCCGGCGGCGGTCAGGGTGAGGTGGTAGCGGCCGGGGTTCAAAGCGCCCACCCGGCGATCATGCAGTGACGGCAGGAGTCTGTCATTGCAGGCCCAGTCTGGAGACGGTGCGGCGGCAGGTGGCCAAGGCTGCGCTCCGCAGGTAGAGCATGGGTACCGGCCGGGCGGGTGGATGCGGGCGCAAACGCCTGAGTGGCGCAGCGGCCCGTCGGGCGCTGGGTTCAGGGCGGCGGGGTCGGTACCGAGGGCTGCGAGGATCTGCAGGTCATCCCGCATGACCGCCTCCTTGGCGCTTGCCCCCTGATGATGCTCGTGGGCAGCGTACCTCCTATTATCGAACATGTGAACGAACCACGGTTGCTGACCCGCCTCGACATGCTGCGCTTCGCCCGTCGCGTCGTAGAGCAGCAGGCGGTACGGCAGCTGACCCTCATCGACCGGTGGATCGCCGACGAGGAGCAGCGGGAACGGGCCGCCAAGGCGCGGCAGGCAAGGACGGCGGACTGGCTGATCCAGTACGGCCTCAACCGAACCAACGTGGACGCCGTACACATGGGTGACTGCTGGGCGGCGAAGAAGAGTGGGCGGTGCCGACCGGCGACCCGGGAGCAGGCAATGGAGGCGCTCCGCCAGCAGGTGCCGGCGTGCCCGCACTGCCGCCCGGACACTGACCTGGGCATCCTCGACTAGGCACTGCGCGGTCGCCGACCAGTCGTCTTTTTCACGGTCGTCTTCTTCGCCGCGGTCTTCTTGGCGGCGGTTTTCTTCGGCTTCGGCAGCTCGTGCACCTCGGCCTCGGCCTCGCCGCGGGCCGCCTTCACCTTCGACACTGACTCCTGCAGCGCGGCCATCAGGTCCAGCACCTGGGTCGGCTGTTCCGGCTCGGGCGCCTCGGGGAGCGGCCGCTCCTCGCGCTTCGCCTCGATGATCTGGGCGATCGCCTCGGTGTAGCGGTCTTGGAAGTCGGGGCCCTCCAGCTTGCCCACGGTCAGGGTGTCGATGAGTGCGAGGGCTCCCTCGATCTCCTCGTCGGACACCTGGACAGGCGGCGGCAGCAGCTCGGTGGGGTCGCGAATTTCGTCCGGCCAGCGCATGGCGTGGAGGACCAGGACGTCGTCGCGGACGCGGAGTAGGCCCAGTCTCTCTCTGCCGCTCCATGCGTACTTCGCGACGGCCACCTTGGCCGAGCGGCCGAGGGCCTGGACGAGGAGCTTGTACGGCTTGGCCGCGACCTGGCTGGACGGCTGCAGGTAGTAGCCCTCAGCGAGCCGGATCGGATCGATCGACTCCAGCGGCACGAAGGCGTCGATCTCGACGGCCTTCGCCGTCGGCAGCGGCAGGTTGCTTAGTTCCTCATCTGTGATGGGGATGACCTGCGTCTTCGACAGCTCGTAACCCTTGCCGATCTCCTCCTGGGATACCTCTCGATCCTCCAGCTCGCACACCTTCCGGTAGCGGATCCGGCCTTGGTCGACCAGGTGGTACTGGTGGAAGCGGATCGAGTGGTCCTCGGTCGCGCCGACCACGTTGATCGGCACGGTGACCAGGCCGAACGAGATGGCGCCGGACCAGATGGTTCGGGGCATGGCAGACCTCCGCAATAGCCCCGAGCACCATCAGCCTAAGAACGCCGCAGGCGTCCCGCGCCTTGAGGAGGGCGCGGTGGGCTGGGGGAAGTGGCTGCTGGGCCTTCGCCAGCCAATGCAGCTGCTTCAACCCGAACCTGTGCCCCCTCCCGCCCGTTGGACCTGCACCACCGAAAGCCAGCCACGGCGATGCGGTGCGCCGACGGATCAGGCGCGCGTATGTTGCAGCAACCCCGTCCCTGTCTCAACCACGCTTCCCGCCTTGAAGCCCGCCGCGAACCCGCTCGCCGCCCACGGCGAACGACCACCCTGCGGGGAGCACCGCAAGCCCGCCAGGGCTGAGGAGCTACCGCCCCCGGCTCCCGCAGTACCGTCCGGCGCGTCAAGGCAGCGAGGGGTGAGGGCCAGTGCGCGCCAGACGGCACCGCGCCCTGTGCCGCGTCCGGAGGACTACCGGGCCGGCGTGACGGTGATCGGCACGTCAGGCCCCGTCCGTTGCCTTGCGGTTCGTGGGCCGACCGAAGCGCTCAAGGATGCGATACAGGCGGGAGCGGGGCATGCCCGCGGCGATACCGAGAGCCTTGCGGTCGGCGTAGGGACCGCCGGCGCGGTCGGCAGCGGCGATGGCCTCGTCGCGGGCGGCTTCGAAGTGCGTAATGGTGCGGGCAAGTTGGGCGATGGCGGCGAGCTGGTCATCGAAGATGTCGGCGGTGTGAGGAGGCGGGGTGCTGCGGTCGTTGGCGAGTGCCGCAGCGAGGACGTCGGCGGCGTAGGGGGTGAGGCCGCCGGGCAGCGTGGTGGTGCTGCCGTCGGGGTGGGTGAGGGTGACTCGGATCATTTCCATGTCACATACGCTACACGTGTTGCGAACGCTACACAACCTTGATAGGCTTAAGCCACTTCCTCAGAGAGGAGGTGAGACAACTGAATAGTGGGGAGATCACTCTCGCGGTCGCGGTAGCGACACTGGTGGTGAACACGGTGGCGGCGGTAGCAGCCGTCAAGGCCATCCGGAAGCCCAAGCGCCGAGGCCGACACCGCAAGGAGTGACAAGAGGGCCCCGGAGATGTCCACAGCAACTCCGGGGCCCGCCTCCCCCAAGGATCGCAGCTCAGCACCGCCCTCATCAAGGAGAGGAGGAACCAGTGCCGACACCCCTCAAGGCACTCACCGTGTCAACGGCGGCGAGCCTGGTGGCCATGATCGCGGCCACCGTCGCGGCCGGCCCGCAGTTGACGCTGTGGGTGCTGTGGGCCTGCTGGGTCGTGCTCGCCGTGACCACGGCGGCCGTTGTACTCGCTGACCGCCGGCAGCACACGTGATCGCCCTCGCGCCCGCTCTGCATCACCCCGTGGGGCGGGCACTCGGGCGCTCCCCGGCAGGGTGCCAGCGACTGCCCTGCGGCGGGTTCGCCGGACGGGTCACCACAACGGCGCCGCGCTGAGCGGAGCGCCCACGACGGGCCCGGCCACATCGCGGCAGTAGCTGCTCCCCCTCAGCCACTCCCCGGGCGGTGCCCTCTCCTCACGCTCGCGCGTCCGCGACGGCGGGAGCACGGCGCGCGGCTCAGCTCCGGCCGGCTCGACGGCATCCAAGCTGGCACCGCTCCCCCATCCCCTCCGCCGCCAGCCTGCCTCCGTCACAACCGAGCCGCCGCACACGGCGACGCTCGGGCCACGTATACCGCCCACCGTGGCCGTGCTCTGACGGTGTCCGTGAACCGATCGTGTCCCTCGGCGACGCACTCAGCGTGGCGGCGCCCCGCCTCCTGCGCGGTCGTCTCCACTGCTGCGACGGAACAAGAATTTGACGCGGCCCCTGCCTCGCGAACCGTCCCGTTGCCGTGGCCACGGGGCAATGCGCAAGTCCACGATGCTCTCTGCGGGTGGAGGCGGACGGTCAAGGATCCTGCTCAGCGTGCCCGAGGACCATGGCCTGCCGCTGCGCGTGCGATGGCCTTCGCCATCGAGTCGCTCGCAGATCACGCGAAGAGGAAGTCCCTGGTCACGAAGTTGAATAGCACGTGTACGCGTCTCCTGTTCACGGGGATCAGGCGCCAAACCGCCTTCCACTGCTACCCAGCCGAACGGAGGGGCACCATACGCGTACCCGCCCTGTTCATGTTTGCGGCGACGCCCTTCCTTCATACGCTCGATCGCCGCTGGCTGTAGCCGTCTCCAATTGTCCTCTGCCCACCAGATGGGGACGTCGTGGGCTTCGTTCCAACGCGTCAGCGCTTCCACCTGCCGAGAGCGGATGGAGACCGTCTTGTTGGTGTCAGCAGCGATGACCCGGCCGGTATAGGGCGGGGAAGAGAGCGAATCTGGTAGCCATACCCAGTCAGCGAGGACCTCGGAGGGGATGACGACGGCTTTCACGCTGCCCTCAGTCAGAGCCGTGCGGGTGCGCTGGAGTAGACCCGGTTGATGTGCGTCGTACATAGCGATGACTTCGTGGCCGTAGCGGCGTGCCCAGCGGCGGACCTCGTGGACTTGCTCTTCTTTAGTGGATGCGAAGCCTTCCAGGTCACAACCCACTATCACTGCGTTGAACGTCAGCCCGATCAAGCGCATGACGGCTCCCATGATCATCTGCTGCAGTTATAGGACCGGGCGGATTGCTGTCGGCGCCGCGGTCCAGCATTGCGGTTGACCGAAGCCCCCGCGCTACGTCCCGTCAAGAACCGGCGCGAGGGCTTGATCGACCATGCCTTGGAGGCTCGTCGTGTTTCACCGTACGGAGTCAGGGAGTGCTACGCCACCTCTTCGGAGCGCGACTTTTCAGGCGTCGGTGCAGGAGAGGTGGTCTGTACGTGCTCTCGCCCAAGCCGTTCTTCACGGCTTGATCAGAGGAGCCGCCGGCGCGGCTGGCGCGGCGGCCTTTGGTTGGGCCGCCTGGTGGTGGCAGAGCCGATGACCGTCATGGTGCGGTCCACGTCTGGGGACCGCACCACATTCAGCAGCCGTCCAACAACTGATCGGTTGCCGAACAAGGGTGCCCGGCCGTCGATACGCCAGGCGAGCCCGAGGGCTTCCGGTGTCCAACAAGGGTGTTCAGCTCGCTTCGAGCTGTTCTACGAAAGCACAGGCGCAAGTTGATTGAGATCAACTAAAGTGGTAGCACTGTCTGTACGCTTCGATGTGAAGCGCTGAACCGGAGGGGTCAGCCGTATGGAGATTGCTGCTTCAGCCTGGGCCAGCGAGTTGTTCAACGGCGAGGAGACGGCTCGGGAGGTGCGCGACAGGATCGGCCAGGCGCTGGTCGACATGCAGGCCAACGCTCGCTCCTCACAGCAGGATGCCGACGTGTCCTCCACCCAGGTCCACGGTGTCGCGCGCTACCGCGGGGCGTTCGAGCGGGTCAGCGAGAAGTTGGCGGACCTCCCGGGCACCCAGCTGGTGAAGCCCAACGGCTTCCAGTTCGACCTGGTGCGGATCGGGAACGGGCTGCTGTACCCGTTCTGCTTCTCCAAGAAGGACAGCAACGTCCGTACCGCGAGGATCCAGAACGTGTGGTCGGTGATCCGGGAGCTGTTCGCCTTCGCCCCGCCCTCGCAGCAGGCAGACCTCTTCGGGGAATACGCCTTCGACCCGGGCGCGGTGGAGCTCCGGCCGAAGCTGGCAGCCCTGCCGAAGGGCACGCGTCTGGTCCTCGTACCCTTCGCCTGCAACGCGGCCGGACTCCTCAAGCCCTACTGGGGCGTTGCGGCACTGGCGGACGAAAGCGGCTCTCTGGAATGGGTCATCGACCCGGAGCCCCTGCCGTTGCCGGAGGCCTCGACGTCGAAGCTGACGATCCCGCAGCAGCTGGCCGGCCACCCCGGCTTCGACGAGGGCGAGCAGCCCATCGTCGCCCTGGCGCCCCGCCCGGACGCGCAGCGGAAGCTGGACATCCCTCCGGTGAGCGAAGTCGCCCCGATCGAACCTCTGACGAACGAGAACGATGAGAACTGACCACCCAGTCCTTCCGGGACTGGAGGACCGCTCCGCCACCCCCCGCGCCGTGTCCGATGCGTTTGACCCCGCCCGCCTCACCCAGGCCCGGCGTCTCGCCGGCCTGACCAAGAAGGACGTGGCCGAAGACCTCGGTGTCACCCCGGCGGCGGTGGGCCAGTACGAGACGGGCGTCTCCCGTCCGCGGCCGGACCTGCTGCCACGGATGGCGAAGGTCCTCGACGTGCCGGTGGAGTTCTTCATCGCCGGCAGGCCGAGCCAGCGCCTCGACTCCTCGATGGCCCACTTCCGCAGCCTGCGCAGCACGCCGAAGGCTCAGCGCGAGCGAGCCCTGGCGTTCGCCGAGCAGGTGTGGGAGCTGACCTACGCACTGGAGCGCCGGGTGCAGCTGCCGCTCGTGGACCTGCCCGGCTTCGCCGGCGGCGAGGTGCATCCGGGGGTGGCCCTGCCGTCGGAGCCGACTGCCGCCGCCCAGGAACTGCGTCGTCAGTGGGGTCTCGGCGAGGGTCCGGTTACCCATCTCGTGCGGCGCATGGAGGCGCATGGCATCGTGGTGGTCCTGCCGGCGGAGGCCGATGCCGCCGCCGCGACGGTCGATGCCTTCTCCTCGCGCTCGGCGCGCCCGCTGGTGGTGCTCACCAGGAACCGGGCCAACGACGTCTACCGCCACCGCTTCACCGCGGCCCACGAACTCGGCCATCTGGTGCTGCACGGCGACGCCACCGGCGACAGCAGACAGGAGCGCGAAGCGGACGCGTTCGCCGCGGAGTTCCTCACACCACAGGCGAGCATCCTGCCCCTGTTGCCGCGCCGGATGGACCTGGGACATCTGGCGGGCCTGCGCCGGACCTGGGGCGTGTCCGTGCACTCCCTGGTGTACCGCTGCCGCGAACTGGGGCTGATCTCCGACGCCACGGCGAGCCGGACGTACCAGCGACTGCGAGCCCTGGACGGCCAGCCCGGCTTTGCCGCGGAGCCGGTCAGCGGCTATCCCGGGGAACAGCCGGTCCTGCTGTCCCAGGCCTTCGACCTGGCAGCTCAGGAGACGGGACTGGGCGTACGGGAGCTGGCCCAGGAGCTGGCCTGGCCGCTGGCGCGGGTCAGGGAGTTGCTGGGGATGCCGGACACCAGGCCGGTGTTGCGACTCGTGTGAGGCGCCAACTCGGCGGGCCTCTCCTTCTCTCGGCGGGCCCCTCCTCCTATGGGCAGAACGGGAGCAAGTCCGCGGTAGCGGTACGGGGTTGGCGTCTTCGCTGAAAAAGCTTCCTTGCCCCCCACGTTCATAGGCGGACGCGGTGCACTGCCTATGATTGTTAGAGCGCCACCGAGCCCGCCACCTTCGATTCTGTGGTTGTGACCGGCTCGACATCAAAACTTACGTGGCCTAGGGCGCACCTACCCTTCGAAAGCAAGGTATTCTGATCCTGCCTCACGGATCCTCCCGAACTGGGTTGCTTCGGCGCCCAGTTCACAGACCTCCGGGACCAGTACAACGCGGTGCCGGGCCGGAGGGGAAAGTGAGGTGGTGCTGATGAGCGCGCCGTGGGACAAGCCCGACAGGGAGAAGTGGCCCGAGCCAGATAAGTGGCAGGTCCTCCTGGCGGTGGCAAGTCTGCTCGTGGCAATCATCGCGCTGGCGGTGCAGTTCGCTCAGTGACGTCACTGAGTCCGCCTCACGACCCGTCGGAATCGGTTTACGGTCCCGCTGCCGAAATGCAGCGAGCCCGGCCGCCTAGAGATCGACCGGGCTCGTGAACTGCGTGGAGGGGCCTGGCCCGGATGCCGCCGGGTCGGGTCTCTCTGCGCCGGCCGGAGTCACCCCCTGCCAACGCGTATAACTTTACCAGCTTTAAGCCAGATCCGGCATGAAACAGCTGGTCAGAGGGCTAGTCGCCCGCGCTTACGCATCCATAGATGCGTGCCCACCGGGGATGACCTCGCCTACAGCACCCCGTGCAGGGCGTTCTCCTTGAAGGCCTCGTCTTCCTCGCGGTAGCGGCGCATGACCGTGGAGCCGGGGGCCCATCCGCCCTGCTTCTCCATGACGGCGTCGGGGTTGCCGGCGCGGGAGGACTCGGTGACCAGTCCGCGGCGGGGACTGTGCCCGGTGGGCCGGATGTCCAGCTCGGCGCGGGCGGCGATGCGGGTCAGGATGTCGCCGATGGTCACGGGGTCGAGCCCGCTCTGCAGGACGGTCTTCCATCGGTTGTGCACCGAGCGGAACGCGAAGCTGTCGGGGTCGGCGTCCTCGCCCAGCTCGTCCTTCCAGCGGCGCCAGGCCCTCACGGGACACAGGTGGGCGCGCGAGCCGAACGGGACCGCGACCACGCGGGGGGCCACCTTGGACACCCGGACGTCCACGATGAGCCCGCGGCCCTCGGGGTCCTCGGTGATGTCCCGCACCCGGAGGTGGGCCAGTTCGTGCTCGCGGCCGGCGATGGCGAAGTGCAGCGTCATCAGCGACAGGTCCCGGATCCCGAACCGGTTGTCGGGCAGGGTGGCGGCGATCTTCTCCATGTGCCGCACCAGCAGGGCGGGCGCCGGGCCGCGGCCGCGGGTCTGACCGGCCTTCTCCATCTCCTTGACCTTCGCCTTGAGCAGGGCGCGGGCCTCCTCGGCGATGTCCTCCTGCAGCTGCAGCTTGAGCTGGCGGCGGGCGGTGACGACGACGCCGGACAGGCGGCGGTCGATGGTGGAGGGGGCGGTGAGCTTGCCCGGCTCGCGGCCGGGCTTGGGGGGCCGGGCGGGCTGGTGCCAGCACCATTCCACGAACGCCACGAGGGTGCCGGTGCGGACGGCGGCCGGGGGCAGGTCCTCCTCGGCGCAGAACCGGAGCCACGTGTTCCAGTCGGTGGCGTAGCCGGTGCGGGTGCGCTCGGGGCGGTTGTTCTCGACGTGGGCGGTTGCCTCGTGGTCGAGCCGGTTCAGCCGGGCCTGGGTCGCCGGGTCGAACGGTGCGGGCGCCCGGGTGGCCGGCGGGCGCGGGGTGCTGCTCGTCGTGACCGACAGGTCCGCAGTTGTCATTATTCTCCCCTGAGTGCCCGTCAAGCCCGTTTTTCCGTACCGGGGTTTGTGTCGTCTGGATCCCCGACATGTGAGCTTATCGGGGAACCATGCTCGGCCCGGCAATGCCTCCGAAATTTGATCCGTGATTTCGCGGGGGACGACTTCGACTTCTCTTCATACAAGTGGGCTATGACTTTCAAGTGCGAGATGGAGATTTGACTGTGCTCACCGAAGCCACCCCGGCGTCCAGCCCGCCCGCGGACACCCCTCCGACGGACCGGCACGCCGAGCAGCGGACCGCCGACCGGGAGCTGTTCGCGCAGCTACAGGCGGAAGGGTTCAGGGGCACCCGATTCAGCCTGCTCCAGGACCGGTTCTGGCTCTACGGGTGGAACGTGCTGCGCTCCTGGATGAGGGAGGGGACGATCATCGAACGGTGTCGCGAGAAGCGGATCTACTTCCCGGCGCCGTACACGGAGGTCGAGGAGCTGATGCGCCGGGCCGACGTCCGCGAGGACCTCGCCATCGACTGCCTGGGCAGGGCCGTCCCCGCCTTCATGGCCGAGGGCGGCCCGGTGGAGGGGTGGGACCCGGAGGGCGGCCGGAACCTGACCAGCTTCTTCCTGCACTACGCCCTGTACCACTTCCGCGACGCCTACCGCCGGTGGGCCGGTGGCCACCGGCAGCGGATGCGCGAGATCCTCGGTCCCGAAGCGTTCCGGTATCCCGGATGGGATGCGTGGGAGCAAGTCCCCGTGCCCGGACCCGAGCACCAGACCGTGCTGCGGGAGACCTTGAGCATCATCCTGTCGGAGGCGTCGCTGGAGGAGCAGGCGGCCTGCGAGGCGATGCTGAGCGGGGACACGCAGGAGGAGATCGCGCAGAAGCTCGGGACCACGCGGAAGTCGGTCGAGCGACGCCTGAGCCGGGTCCGGGGCCGTGCCCGCAAGCTCGCGGCGGCCGGCGTCATCGTGGTCCCCTCGGTCAGCTCGGCGGTGGCCCGGTGAACGGTCCCCTCGACCTGCGCGTCCTCGTCCTTCTCCTCACCGGAGCGTTCGTCGGATACGTCGCGTACCTCCACCCGGCTGCCGGCGCCGCCCTGTTGGTCGGCGTAGCCGTGGTGACACTCCTCTACATGCTGCTGGGACCGGGCAACGGCGGACCGCCGTCGCACTGACGCGCACGCTGGACGGCAGGGCCCCGTGCATCTCCGGCCGGGGGCGGATCCGCCACGGGCGGGACTCGCGCGGTTCCAGCAGGCCGACGGCAGAAGGGGGGCGCGAGTTCACCGTTACGCGCGCTCCTTCTGTGAGCTTCGGCACTCCCCCGGCGGGAACTGGCACGCGGTTCCCGACGTACCGTCAGGAACCGCCCCAGCTCGGGGGCGTGAAGGTCACGGAAACTGCGCCCGAGTGACCTATGCGACCGCTTGGCATGGCACGCAGTGCCCGACTGCCAGTCGTCAGTTGGGGGTTGACGCGGAAACGGATTCCGCAGCGCTCGGGTAAGGTGCCGCTACCTGTCATCCCAGGGTTTCGCGCACGGTCGTGACTCCCCGGGGAGTCCACGAAGGCATGTGGACCCTCCACGGGGCTGCGAGATCCGCAGTCCTCACGGAAATGGGGTGATGGGTCCCGATGACTGAGCTGGACAAGTCGGAGGGGCACTGCCGCTGCTGCAGCAAGCGGGACCGGTCGAAGCAGACCGCCCGATGGCTGGGGATCCTGGTCCACGTGGTCTACGAGATCGCGCGGAACTGGCCCTGGTAACGCGAAAAGCCCCGACCTAACGGTCGGGGCCGCGCTGCACACGGTGTGCTGAGGAAGGCCTCACCAGGATGCTGGCCGGCGTCGGGTGGGGCCTTCTGTATGTCCGAATGCGATTACCGCCGCGTACGCAAGCGAATCCGGCAATCTGTGACGCCTGTCACACCCGGTGGCGACGATGCCCCCATCTTGCCTTGTCTTGAGGTGATCGTGCGACACGTAGCCACATGTTGGTCTGATCAGTTCAAGTCCTAAATCCCGGTAACAGCCCAGGTTAGGCGGCCCTTTCCGACCCCAGAGTGAGGAAGGTCACACTCCAAATGGGGCCGGATGGAGTGAGGGACTGCACACGCGAACGGCCGACTATGGGGTGGTTTGCCGGGAGTTCGTCATGCGGAAAACCCTCCGCTCACCGGCGTCGCCCGCGAGCGGAGGTACTTTACCCGCAGGGTCTGACAATGGGCCGTACACCGCACACCGGGGCGCCGACACCGTGCGGATCGGTAGGACAGGAAGCCCTGCGGCCCTGTTGAGGGCGCGTCAGTCGGTTCGGTGGAGCAGTTCCTCATCGGCGCGGCCGCCGGCGCCGAGGGTCCGCCGCGGGGTTGGGATCGTCGCCGCCTGGGCGCCGAGTACGCCACGGGCCCGCAGCTCGTCCAGGTCGGGGAGGTGGACTCCGGGGAGGACATCGAGCAGATCGGCCTTGGCGGCGCGGATGCCGCGCGGGGCCTGGGGGCCGGTACCAAGAGTGCGGCGGGCTGTCACGCGAGCATCGTACGGGCCGACCTGGAGTTACAGCTGTGGTGCGGTGCCGAACTGCCCGGCCTCGGGCTGGGGTCCGTCGGTCTGGCCGTAGTCGGCGAGTCGCCAGCCGTGGCTCGTCCAGTGGAGAGTCACGCGCGCGGTGAGCCATGACTGCTTCAGGGGGATGTCCTTGTCGCTGTGGGTGCCGGTGAGGCCGAAGAGGGTCTCGCACCAATAGTCAATGATGGCCGTGTTGCCCGCGTATGTGCGGATGGTTACGCCTGCGGGCATCGCACGGCTGACGAAGCGTCCCCCGACGGGAGCATTGCCCTCTTCATCAAGCCCGAGTCGTTTCGTGAACGGGGTGTACTGGGCGTCGTACTTGCTGATGGTCTCTGACAGCTGGTCGGGCTCGACAATGCTGCTGAGCAGCTTGTGGCGCTCGGAGGGTATGAACATGGCTTCGCTGCCGAACGCGAGGGCGATTTTCAGGCCGGTGGTCTGGGCCCCTTGCCTGCTGTGGGTCATCTGCGGAGTGGTCTGATTCTGGGCCGCTGCCCGCCCGGTGCCCGGCCATCCACGGCCGGCCAGGGCTATGACTGCGATGAGCACCACGGGCACCCCCACAGCGATGGCGAGCCTGCGCTGCCGTCGGCGCTTGATCCGCCGCTCTTTGTCGAGAGCGGTCCATATGACCTGGTGCTGACCGCCGGTGGCCATCCCTACACTCCCCGTCTCGTGATCGCTGATGGCCTGACCGTATCCGGGACGGGCACGGCCGTAACAGGCCGGTGTCGCCACCAAGGCTGACGTGGGAAGCTGCTATCTCCGTGAGCTCATTGGGGGTTGGTGTGTCCGCACGCGGTCGTACTGCGGTCCGTCAGGTGATAACAGGTGCTGTCGGCGTGCTGATGGCCCTACTGGTCGTTGTGCCCTCAGCGCACGCCGCTCCGTCGCCGACTCCAACGACGTCTTCCTCGGCGACGCCGGCGCCGTCGAAATCGGCTGATCCCTGCGATCAGATCCTCGGCAACGCAAAGAAGTACTGCGAGCGCGGCCAGCAGCAGCAGAAGGCCAAGGACACCTGTTCCAAGCTAGATGATCAGGCGAAGGTGTTCTGTGAGCAGGACCAGGGCGGCGGGGTCACCGATCCGACGGGGGAGCTCGACCCCATGTCGTCGCTCGCGAAGGCAATTTCCGAGGGAGCCGCCTGGGTCGTCAACCGGCTCAGTGATGCCGTCACGGCCACATCGGCTGTCGACTTCACCAATGCCAACTTCCTGAAGACGTATGCGATCGTCTTCGCTGCGTCGACGTTCCTGGTGCTGTTGATCTGGCTCTGGGCGGTGATGAAGCGAGCGGTACGAGGGGTGCCGTTCACCACGGCGTTCGCGGAGGCGGTCGGCCTGCTGTGGCTGACCGTGCTGGCCTCCGCGTTCACCCCCTTGATCCTCTACACGGTGGTCTCCGCCGTGGACGGCATCACCGAGGCTCTGGCCGGCGGCCCGGATCACGCGAAGTTCTTCGCCTCGTTCGCCAAGGCGCTGACCGACAACAACCAGGGCGGCCCCTTCGTCAAGATCGTCATGAGCCTCGTGTGCATGGCCGCGGCCGGTGTGCTCTGGATCGAAATGGCCATCCGTGCCGCCCTGCTGTACGCGGGGGCGGTCCTCGGCACGGTCGTCTACTCAGGCCTGGTCGACCGTGAGCTGTGGTCCCGGGTACGCCGCTGGGTCGGCATCATGGCCGCGATCATCCTGGTCAAGCCGATCGTGGTCATCGTGCTGCGTTTGGCGAGCGCACTCACGGGCGGCGGACCGAATGACGCCGTGTCGGCGATCATCTCCGGCCTGGCCATCATTCTGCTGACCATCATCGCCAGTGCCATGATCTTCAGAATGGTGCCGGGCATGGGGGACGAAATCGTCGCCGCCCGCCGGGACTCCTACGACCCGGCATCCCGTCAGGCTGCAGCGGTCGTGACTCGGCCGGTCACGGGAATCACCCAGGGCATCAACACCCATGCCGGCCGGGACGCTGCCTCGCGGGCACCCGCTCCGTCCCAAACCTCGTCCGGCACCGTGGCCCACGCGAGTAGCGGCATCGCCGCACACTCGACGCGGCCGACCTCTTCGGGGCCTGGCCCTGCGCGGCAGGATGTGCCGAACCAAGACAACCGGCGAGGGAACTGAGTCAGGGGCCAGGCTGCGGGTTGGCCACGCCAATCAGCACACCGATCACGATGATCGCGAGCAACAGGTAGAACTTGCCCTTCAGGCTCACGGCGCCCCCTCCTCTGGATAGCTCCGCACACGTTACTGCCCGGGACCCGACCGTAACTCACGGTCCGGCCCTGGGCAGTTGTATGCGCCGGCGGACGGCGTCCCTGCTACTCGGTGCTCACGCGCTGGTCTTCCGGGGGCGTGGGACAGGTCAGTCGTCCTCGTCGGGGCTCTGGGTGGTCTCCCATCCCCCGCCCTGTGCCTGCCGGTGCAACGCGTCCAGGTCGTAGGGGTCGTCGTACGGTGTCATCTCTTCGGGCTCGTCGGCCATGCTGGTCTCCTCCGATCAGTTGGTGCTGGCGGCGAGGAAGGCGCCAGCCTCGGCGGCGGCCGCCTCGCTGGTGAGGTGTCCCGCGTCGTTCTCGGACTCGGCACTGGTGCCGTTGGCGCCCTGGGCTATCCAGGCCCATGTCCCGCTCTGCTGGTCGTAGAAGACTCGGCCGGTACCTCCGGCGGTCTTGATCTCGACGGGTGAGGCGTCCTTGGGCGGGACGGCTCCGGGCCAGCGCTTGGTGGCGGCCTGGCGGGTGATGCCGGCGGCGTCCCCGAGCTGGGTGTACGTCGCGCCCATGATTCCCGCGGTGCGAGCCCAGCGTTCCCCCAGCTCCTGCGCGAGCGGTTCGACTTCCCGGAGGGCCCGGAGCATGGCCAGCTGCCACTCCGGGGTGTTGAGGCACTTTCCCCAGCGGGGGTCCCCCTTGGACAGTCCGCCGTACGGGATGCTGATCCCGTCCGCGAGCGTGGTCACCGCGTCCACCACGGCGTCGTGCAGGTCTTGGAGTTGATCCGGTGTCGGATCCCGGTACACATCTACCATGACTGCAACCATAGTTGCGTGCAACTCAAGTTGCCATACATTCAAGGGTGTTGGCATATGCCGGTTCAGTCCCTGCGGCGGTCTCGCTTCTCGGCGCGGGCCCTGGCCAGGGCCGCACGGTGGGACTCCTCGGCCTGGGACCGCGTCAGGGGCATGTCGAGAAGGCGGCGGTCCTCCATCTGCGTGTCGTGGACGTGCTCTGGCTCGCGTGATGCCCAGCGGCGGGGCTGCTCCGGCTCCGGGCGCCGAGCCGGGGCGTAGCGGTCCAGCCCCCAACGGCCGGTGAGTTCGGCGCGCTGGGCCTCCCGCGCCAGTTCGGCCTCCGCCGCGATGCGGGCGGCCTCGCGGCGCCGGGCTTGCTCGCGCAGCTCGGCCTTGCGGTCGTGGAGGTCGGGCTGCGTGGCGGGGGCGGTCATGATGCGGGCGCGCTCGGCCACCGCGGTGGGGATGTGGTCCCACCTGGTGACGTGGGCGGCCTGGGCGACGGTCCGGCGGCGACCGCCGTAGCCGTGGGCGTCGCGCCGGGCCTTGATGAGGCGCCACAGTCTCCATGCGGACAGGCGGCCCACGTCATCCACCCCGGCCACGTTGTGGGACAGCAGGTCGACCAACTCGCTCTCGGTGGAGCGGCGAAGTGCGATCCGGACTGTGCGCTGCAGGTCAGTCCAGGCGGAAGCGCTGTGCCAGTGTCCAAGCTCATCCCAGTGCCCGGAGGGCAAAAGAACCTTCCCGTGGCCCAGTTGGGCCCGCCAGGCGTGCCACGCACGCTTCAGAACCCTGTCCGCCACGGCGCTGGGGTCGTCTCCGGACAGGAACGCCAACTTCTTTCCAGGCGCCGCCGAAGGCGTCGTTTTTGTTTCTCCCATCTTGTTCGGCCAGCTCAGCCTCCAACTACCTTTAGACAAAACACCGGATAGTGGTGAAACCGCCCTCGCGTTATAAGGGGACGTTTTGCCATTGGTCATCAGGTGCTGAGTCAGGGCCTCCGCGCGGTCGCAGTCGGCCACGGCCCAGCACCGCGCGTCCCGGGGCCTGGCGTCCTTTCCCAGGGCCTTGGCGGAGCGGTGGATGGCCTCGGCAACGGCGGCGGCCGGGGAATCGGCGGGGTGCTCCCAGCGCGGAGTGGCGTCCAGCGTGGCGGCCTCCTGTCCGTCCACGGGGACGATGGCAGGTTCGCCGGACAGCACCGCGGCGCCGGCGTCGTCGGTGAGGTGCCCGTACCGGGCGTCCTCGTGGGGGTCCTTGGACTCGGGAAGGTCCCAGATCTTCAGCTGCCGGGCCAGGTCGTCCGGGAGGTCGTGCGGGATGGCGTCGACCCGGAGGACGAGGGCGTAGACGGCCCGCCGGCCGGGGGCCGGGGCCACGACCCGGGCGGCAAAGCCATACCGGTACAGCCCCTTCAGGTCATCCCAGAACCGGTCCTCCCCTACGCCGAACTGCCAGGCGTAGCGGGCGGCGAGGGTCATGCCTCCGTCCGTGCGGCCAGTGCCCCACTGGCCGACCACGCGGCCAGTGGCGGGGTCCAGCTCCTGCTGAGAGAGGAACCGGGCCAGGCGGTACTTCGTCGCGGGCAGCAAGCCACGCCCGTACGACAGCTCCGCGACCCGATACCACATGGTCAAGGTGATCGCGGGAAACCGAAGTACAGCAACGTGGTCTTGAATCAACTCATGCGGGCTGGCCTGCACCGATCCCGGTGGGATGGACACACCGGAGCCAGGGAGCACTGGGCCAACACCGCAGCCATGAGCTACGATGCGAAAGCCTCCTGGTTCAGGACTGGAAGGCACGCGAAAGCCCGGTGGCGGCTTGGTAACCCGACACCTGGTACGCGGCTAACAGCAGAAGATGGGGATCTCAGGGACGCTGGCACGCGAACTGAGCTGGGATCCCTCCGGACGTCGTAAGTGCCCTGGCTGGTAAGGCCGGGGCCTTTTGACGTCCGGATGTTGTCGTCATCCGGCCTTGGGCAGCTCCTGGGGGGTCGCGGCGGCGTTCTTTGCGGCTTGGCGCGCCTTGCGGCGGGACTCGCGCTTGTGCAGCTCCACGAGGGCTTCTCGGAGGACTTCAGCACCGGAGACGCCCATGTCGCTGACCAGCTCCTCGTACAGTCCGCGTACGTAGTCGCCAGGCTTCAGCACAACGCTCGCGCGCACAGTCTCGTTGGGCGGGAGGTGCCCCGTCCCGTGCCTGTGCGGTTGCTTGCGTCCACGTACTGCCACAGGGGGATCTTAGCGGGGAAGTGGTTTGTGTGGATCACACTTCTCACCGTGTCTTGGATGTTTTCCCGTGACCCAGGCGGCGACTTGTCGAGTGGTTAGGCCGCAAATCCTTGGGGCGTCAGGGGAGTAGGGCGGTCGACAGTTTCGCCAGGCGTCGCTGGACGTCTTCCCGGGCGCCACTCGATCCGATGACTTGGGTCCGCAGCGTCAACAGCTCGGAGCCCAACTCGCATGCCCTGACGGCATCAGTGACGCGGTGCCAGGCGTAGTGCGCGCGGTCGACGGCTGCAACAACTTCGGGGTGCGTCTCGGGCTGGTCGGCGGTCAGCCGGATCACGGCGCCGCGCATCCACAGCTGACAGGCCTGGTCCGGGGCGCCTTCCTCCAGCGCGATGACGGCGCGGGCCTCGATCCAGTGGGCCACCTCGGGGGAGTTGGGGCCGTGCTGGCGGAGGGCCGCCTGCTCCCATGCGGCCGCGATGGCGGCGGCCTCGGCGTGACGTCCGGCCTGGCTCGCCTGGGTGATGGCGCGGTGCGGGTCGTCCTCGGCGGCTGCTGGGGAGGGCACGGCCGGCTGCGCGGTCTCGGGCCTGGGCGCGGGGAGGGCGACCTGGTGCGCATCGACTGCGGCCGACGGCGTCGAGGTCGCCGACGCGGGGCCCAACCAGAGCGTGGCGGCTTCCTCGAGCACGGCGGCGCGGGCGGCCTGGTGGTGGAGGTCGTCGGCGGTCGGTCTCTCCGGGGCGGCGCGCAGGATGTGCGCAAGTGCGTGCGTGTACGAGGGGCTGGGCCGGTGGCGGCGGTCCTGCAGCTGCACGGCGCCGTACAGGGCGTACGGTCCGTCCAGGGTCTGCTCCTGGTAGACGAGGGTCTGCCAGACGTCGGTGTCGGCGGCTAGGTCGACCACCACCGTGGTGGTGCCGGGCGGGCGGTGCTGCAGCTCGGCGGTGAGCCAGTGCCACGGGAGCGCGGTGTACCGGACGGTGCGGGCGGTGGTACGGGCCAGGGCCAGGTGGAGGCGGTGCTGGCGGTGGTCGACGGCCAGGTGCCCCGCGACGTAGACGAGTAGGGGGCCCTCGACGGCGGCCGCGGTGCGGATAGCAGTCAGCACGGTGTTCGGGTCGTCGGGGTTGGCCAGCTGCACGGCGCTGGCGTACGCGGTGCCTACGAATCGCGCTGGCGGGATCGCGGACAGCTGGGGCAGCAGTGTGGCGACGGCGAGCGGGTGGCGCACGGGCGGCTCGGCGGCTATCAGCAGTGCGTATCCCGGGTGTTCGGTCGGTACTGCCGTGCTGTTCGCCATGGTCAGCACCGTAACCGGCTAGTGGGGGTGTCGCGCGAGCCTTTCGCCGTAGGTCGGCCTGTCGGGGGTGCTCCCTCCGCGGTTGGGCAGACGCCAGTCCAGCGCGCCGTTCGTCGGCTGTCCAGGATCGGGCTCCGCCCGACCGCGCTCGCGCGGCGCCCTTGGGCGTCCTGGACGGCCGGCGGGCGGTGTGCTGCCCTTCGGGGGGCCCAGCCGTGGAGGGAGTGCACCCGACCCCACCCGCCAGTCCCCACCCACTCACCGCAAGATCACCGGCTTCCCCCTGCCCCCTCTGTGGGGGGCCGGGGCGTGGGGCAGAGCCCCACATGCTCTGACGTGTTGTCAGTGGTGCCTGTCATCATGGCTGGTTGCAGCAATGGTGCTACGAGGGGGAGGCGTCCATGCCTTGGGTTCGGCCGTACGTGCGCTCTGACGGGACACCGGTTCGCGGGCATTCGCGGTGGGCTCCGGGCGCGAGACGGGAATTATCGATCTTCGCTCTGTTCGCGTTAGTCGTGGTCGGGGTCGGCAACGGTCACGCTTCGGCGGACGGGGCGGGCGGCAAGACGGTGCCGGGCCCGCGGTCGACGGTCCACTACCCGATCAAGTTCGACACGACCCCGACATGGAAGCGAGGGCCTCAGCCGGCGCCCACGGTGTCGTACCCGATCAAGTTCCCGTCCCAGCAGGGGACCCGGTGACGCGGCGGCCGCCGGCACGGCGGCGCACGAGGCGGCCGAGTAGGCGGCAGCAGCAGAGGGACACCCAGCTGATCGGCTTACTGCTGGCGGCGGTCGTGGTGCTCGCGGTGGTGGTGACGGTGGTCCACTGGCTGCTGGCCCACTGGTGGGTGATCGTCCTGGTCCTGGTCCTCGCCGTGCTGGCGGGTGGGGGCTGGCTGTACAGCCTTCGGCAGCGGGCCCGCTGGGAGGCGGTACGGGCGCAGGGGCTGCGCTACGGGCTGCCGCAGCTGGATGCGCTGCATCACTCCCGGTTCGAGGAAGCGATACGGGACCTGATGCGGCGGGATGGCTGCCGGGACGCGCAGAAGGTCGGCGGCGGCGGGGACCTGGGCGCGGATGTGAAGGCGACCGATCCGTACGGGCGGCGCTGGGTGATTCAGTGCAAGCACCGCCGCAACGGGGCCCGGGGGTCGGCGGTGGGCACGCCGGACCTGCAGGTGCTCAACGGGACGGCCCGGCAGGTGCACGGTGCGGACGTCGCGGTGATCGTGACGAACGGGCGGGTGACTGCGCCGGCGGTGACGTTCGCCAAGCAGCAGCGGCTGCACGTGGTCGACCGGCAGACGCTGGGTGTGTGGGCGGCGGGTTCGCGGCCGCTGTGGGAGCTGCTGCGGGCGGTTCCGCCCCCGCGTCGCTCAACGCCGTTGAGCTGAGAAGGGCCTGATTAAGGGGAACCCGGCAATTTTGCCGGGTTCCCCTTAATCATGGGCTTGGTCCTCCACGACCTCGGCGTCAATGACGTCATCGGCTGGCACTGTGGCCTTCGTGAGGATGCGGCCCACCTTGCGGAGTCGCTTCTGCAGGTGCTCGGCGTCGACGGCGGAGCGTCGCAGGGCGGCGCCTTCGTCCATCAGGGCGTTGTCCACCCGCTCCAGAGCCCGCTCTACGGCGTTGACTGCCTCCGCGAGGGGATCGGGCGCTTCCTTCGTTGTCGGAGCTGTCTGCGCGGCGTCCGGGGCTTTCGTGGGGGCGGGGATCGACGGCTGGGGGGCGTGGATCTCGCGCCACCGGTCCTCGACCGCCTGGCGTCGGTTCTCGGGATTCTTCTCGGCGGCGGCGGGTTCCAGGGCCTTGGTGACTCGGGCCGTGATCTGGTGAGCGGCCAGGCGTACCTGGGCGGCCTCGAATGCAGACCTGAGCATCACGTAGTCGCGGGCGGCTTGCTCGTTGGACGTGGTGTCGGCGTAGTCGAGCATGGCCCGTACGTGGGAGGCGGGGGCAGGCTTGCCCAGGGCCTCCTGTACGGCGTGAGCCAGTCGCCATTCCTCCTGCAGCCGGCGGGCTTCCCGCTCGGTCATGCCGTCGTGTTCGGCTTCGAGGTATTGGAGCCAGGTCCGGGACCCGTCACCGCGGTACAGGCGGCGCCGACGCACGATCTCCAGGGCACGGCCGAGCATCCACTGGGCGCTGCGGGCGTTGTCGATAGCACGGTGGCACTCGGCCAGCTGCTCCAACTCGTCGGGGCTGAGCGGTCCGCTCGCCTCCTCCGGGGTCACGTCCCGCTCAGGAAGGGTGGCGCCCCAGTGCACAAGGGTGAACGGCTGGTCCCGCAGCTTCGACTGGCTCGTGTCCTGGGTGGTCTCCAGGGCGGTGCCGGTGGAGGCGGCGGTAGCGGTCGAACCGTTGGCCGGGCCCTGGGTGGCGGCTGTCGCAGCGGCCCCCGCCCGCAGGTCGCGCCTAACCACGCTTGATCAGTCCCCTCGTTTCCATCTCGGTGACCAACTCACCGAAGGGGCCGTTCTGTGCGCGTTCGACGGGGAACGCTGTCGCCTGCTTGATCTCGTCCCGAACCGGGATCATCACGGTGAACAGGTTCCAGCCCTCTTCGCGCATCATGTCGCGGATGTCCTTCGCCGACCGGACACCGGTCCGAACGCGGTTGAACAGCACCCACAACGGCGGGGCCTGGCGGCCAGGGCGTGCGAACGCGGAGCGGGCCACGATGTCCGTGATGGGGGTGGAGGTGCGCGGCTGGGTGACCCGCTGCCAGTCCGCCATGGACGGCTCCATGTGCAGGATGGCCAGGTCTGCGACCTTCAACACAGAGTCGGCGATGTGCGGGTGGTTCTCGGTGTGGCCGACGTCCACGATGTCGATCCCGTCCTTCAACGGCTCCACGTCGGTGGCGAACGTCGCGGTGGCGTTCTTCTCGACGGGGAACGGGAAACCGCCGGCGGCCTCCGACCACTGCGTGAGGTGCTGGGACTCGTCGGCGTCCCACGCCCGGACGGCGTAGCCAACCTCGTGCAGGGCGTGGGCCATAAAGCCCGTATCCGTGGTCTTGCCCATGGACCTCGGGCTGATGTTCGCGATGAGCACGGCGGGGCTTCTTTCTCCCTCGGATTGGCGGTGGCCCGCATGATGCTGCCATGCCGACAAACGAAGAGGGCCCCCACGTCGGTGGGGGCCCCTGAAATTCGTGTGATCAGTTGAGTTCTGCCGCCTGGGCGGCCCTCAGCAGGGCCTGCACGTCCAGCTCCTCGCCGGGCTGGATCGCACGCTGCTGGCGAGCGTGGGCGGCCGCCACGATCGCCTCCACCCGGGCTCGCTCCTGCTGATACTCCCACTGCGCGGTGGCTACGGCGCCAGACACCTCGATGGCCTTCACCCGGGCTTCGTTGGCGCCCTTCGTCTCCTCCATGGCCAGCTCGTGAGCGTGGATGCGGGCCTGGCTGCGGTCCTTGCGCCACAGCGGGGCGCACACCGCGTACACCGCGGCGGTGGACAGGGCCCACAGTAGGGCGGCCAGCTGCCAGTCCGGCGTCCAGGCGGTCACCCCGGCGAAGGCCAGCACGGCGGCGACCGAGAATGCCAGGCGCACGGTCTCGTGGTCGCCGTGCGGCTTGGCGGCCGCGATGCACCCGGCGCAGCCCGCGAGTGCGGCCAGGGTGCCCGTGATCCACAGCGGGCGGGTGGAGCCGTCCGGGAGCTGGGTGTGCCAGCTCCACGCGAGCGCGGACATGGTGGTGGTCGCCAGGCCCGGCGCGAGGCGTCCGACGTGGTCCCAGAGCCAGCGGCCAGCGGACTGCCGGGGCGGCAGCTGCGGGGCCGGGCGGAACGTCGCCGGGATCTGCTGGCGGTGGGCCTGTTCGATCAGGTAGAGCGCCGGATCGAACGGCGCGGGGCTCTGCTGCTCGGTCACAGCGTCACCTCCTGTCCGTCTCGGGTGACTTCCTGCTGCTGGTGGTGCTGCTGGCTGGCGCGGTACCGGTCGTCCCGCTGCTGTCGCTCGGCCTCCTCGCGTTCCTGCCGCTCGCCGGCGGCGGGGCCGTTCGCGCCGTGCACGGTGACCTCGCCGGGGTTGGCGGTGCCGTTCGTCGGGGGGTCGATGGCGGCTATCTCCTTGCCGCGGTAGAGCACGCTCCCGGACGGGGTGATCTCGAATCCGTGCTCCCCTCGGCCGGGGTTGTCGCGCACGATCCGCTGACCGTCGATGGACACGCCCTGGTGGTCCAGCGTCACCTCATGGCCGTGCCGCTCGACTGTCAGGCGGGACTTGCCCGCCATGTAGTTCTTGCGGTCCCACTTCCAGGGGTTGAACTCCTCCTGAGCGCTCACGCCGTCACCTCCTGGTCTGCCAGTTCGACCAGGACGCGGGCGTGGCATGGCTGCCCCTCGGGGCACCAGCACCCGAGCCGCCGGCCGCGTAGCTTCGGCAGCTCGCGGGCCAGAAGCTGGGGCCGCTCGGCGAGCCAGGCGCGGTACCGCTCGACCACCTCGGCGGCGTCGCCGTGTTTCCCCACCCGGTAGGGGTTGGCGAGCACGTGGCCGTGAAGGCGCCACCCGCCCTGGAAGTTGGGGCGGCCGACGTACACGACGTCCGCGTAGTCGGGGTCGTTCTGGTGGCCATGGAGGTCCACCACCGTGGTGGTGGCCTTCGGGGGGCAGTCGCCGATTGGGGACTGGGGGCCCGCCTGGGTGGCGGGCTCCGGCTCGGGCTCGAACATGGACAGCTGGTATCCGCCCTGCATCTGGCGGGGATCGCGGCGAAGGACCTTCACAGCCCGGCCTCCTCGCGCAGCGCGCGGGCGGCCTCGGCGTCCAACTGCTCGCACACCCGGTGCACGAGGTCGGTCGGAGGCACCCACAGGCCCTGGGCGCCCGTCCACGGGATCGGGAGCGGGAGTGCGGTCACCTGGTCGTCCAGGACGTGGTGGAACTGGCTCGTGAGCGACCACGCGCTACACAGGGTCTTCTCCTCGGCGCTGTCGTGGCAGTCGGTGATCCGGGCGACGGCGAGCACGGCGCCCAGGTCCAGTTGCAGCCCGCGCACCACTGCGGAGGCCAGGCGGCCAGCGCGGCGGTCCACGGTCTTGCCCGCATGGATGAGCAAGGTCCCCCGGTACGAGGTGGGCCAGGTGCGGTTTTCGATCCGCTTGTCTGCGTGGGCCACGGCGGCCGCGTAGGGCTGGCGGATCGTCAGGGCGCGGATCATGCGATCACCGCCCAGAGAGATCGGCCCATCCCGTACAGGACGAGGGCCACCAGCACGGAGACGGTGATGACGGTGCGCGTGGCCTGCAGTACGGGCCGGATGCCCACGGGCGCTTTGACGAGGGCGAGTACGAGGACGGCGGCCAGCACGGCGGTGCCGTAGGTGGTCACGGCGGTGGCCAGGGCCAGGATCGCGTTTCGCCCCATCTCGACGGACGTCGCCAGGACCAGCACGGCCAGGACAAGGGCGGCGGCGGCGATCAGGCGTTCACGGGCGATGCTCACCGGTCCACCTCCGGGCTGCTCTGGGCGGCGTCCTGGTGGCGGCGGTGCTGGCGGCGGCCGCCGCTGCCCTTGACCTGGTACATAGCTTGGTCGGCGTGGCTCAGGGCCTCGCACAGGGTGAGTCCGTCGGTGGGCACGGCGCCGATGGAGGCGCCGACCTGCAGCTGCACGCCCTGCCAGTCGATGGGGGCGGTCAAGAGTTCATGCAGCTGCTCGATGCCGTCCTCGAAGTCGTCGGCGGTCATCACCAGGGCGAACTCGTCGCCTCCGAGACGGCCGGCGGTGCCATCCGCGGCTCCGGCCCACAGGTGCAGGCGGTGCCCGGTGGCCTTGAGTACGGCGTCCCCGGCGGGGTGGCCGAACCTGTCGTTGACGGCCTTGAAGTCGTCCAGGTCGATGACGGCTAGGGCGGCGCCACCTCGCAGGATGCGCCGCAGTGCGGCCTTCTCCCATCCGTCACGGGTGAGGAGCTGGGTCAGGGGGCAGTGGCGGGCGGCGCTGAGACGGCGGCGGAACAGCAGACCGTGGGTCGTCCAGCCGACCGCTAAGGGTGCCGCAGCCACGAGGGGTTCGATCAAAGACATGGGTGTGCCTCTCCAACAAGGCGAGCAAGGGGGAGGCAGACCGCCCGGTTGAGCGGAACCCGGCAAATTTGCCGGGTTCCGCTCAACCACGGTGATCGGGCGATCTGCCAGGGGCCCTATCGGGCGGGGTGCGGCCGCGCGGGCTGCTGCTGCGGCTGGCGTCCGTCGCGCTCGTGCGGCTGCGGGCGGACAGGCAGGGGCGGGCGGGTGTCGCTCATCGACTCGCCCCTTGCTTGGCGGCCTCGGCCTGCTGCCGGGCGGCCTCGGCGGCCTGGCGGGCCTCTTCGGCGCGGCGCAGGGCCTCGCTCGCGGCGGGGTCCTGGATGCAGCTCACGGGCTCACCGCCAGCACCGCGTGGGGCTTCGGGGAACCGGTGGGAATACGTGCCGGGACGTCGTCGCCTGTGCCCGTGCTGACGCACTGGCAGGTGACGGCGATCAGACAGCCCTCGCGGCGGACCGTGACCTGCTGGAAGTCACGGCAGTCCCCGCACTTGGAGCTGGACTGCTCGAACGCCGGGCCCCACTTGCCCACAGCGACCAGCCGACGGCCGGCGCCGATGGAGAGGTTGACCGTCGCCAGGGGGGTCCTGGCAGCGGCAATGGAGATGACAGACTTGCTCACGGAGATCCCTTCCACTCAGGGGTGTCCCAAGCCCGGGGGCGGTGGCTCGCTCGCCCGGGTGGAGAGGGTCGGGGCTGCAACCCCGGCCCTCTCGCACTTCCATTAACCTCCCCTCCGCGTAGCTTGTCAACAAGCTACGTTGATGACTTTCTACGTTGTTAGGTGTACTGTCGTGATCGAACCGAGGAGAAGGGAGTTCTAGGGTGCTCCAGACGTTGGAACAACCCATGAGGAGTGGCCCAGTGCCCGAACAGCGGGACCGGACGGCCGGCGAATCGGCGGAAGGCGAAGACCGCGTGCTCATCTCGGGGCGCGTGCGGGCCTCCGTGCGTAAGCGTCTGCGGCTCTATGCCGCAGCGCACGACGAGAACCTGCAAGACCTCCTCGACCGCGCGATCGACGAATTCCTGACCAGAAACGGCGGCTGAGACAAGGGGAGAGCCCCGGCGGTGAGGAAGCACCACCGAGGCTCGGGACGCTGAAAGATCGGAGAACTCACATGCGTCACTACCAGGGTAGGGCCACAGATCCCCCGGGGTCTGCCACTGCCCAGGACGAGAACAAAGCGGTACCCCAGCTGACCCGGGTTCACCGGGTGCTGATCGGAGTCGTCTGCGCGGGCGCTGTGATCATCGCCAGTATCGGCTTCGCTGGCTCGTACGCGGCCGTGCGCGAACTCGCGTGGAAGAAGGGGTTCGGGACCTTCTCGTATGCGTTCCCCGTGGGCGTCGACGCCGGGATTGTCGTGCTACTGGCGCTCGATCTGCTGCTGACCTGGATCAGGATTCCGTTCCCGCTGCTCCGTCAGACGGCGTGGCTGCTGACGGCTGCCACGATCGCCTTCAACGGCGCGGCCGCCTGGCCCGACCCGCTCGGCGTCGGCATGCACGCGGTGATCCCGGTCCTGTTCGTCGTCGCGGTGGAGGCGGCCCGGCACGCTATTGGGCGGATCGCCGACATCACGGCGGACAAGCACATGGAGGGCGTGCGCATCGCGCGCTGGCTCCTCTCCCCGGTCCCCACGTTCCTGCTGTGGCGCCGGATGAAGCTGTGG
>NZ_JBSFGB010000058.1:0-35634 GCF_053596375.1 Streptomyces sp. NPDC001709
CCGATCTGCCGGGGCCCGCAGGGCGGCCACGGCGGCGGGCCGCCCACCGGCGGCCCTGGTCACCGCCGAGCGACGCCGGGTCCAGCGGCTGGTACTGCGCGGCACCCAGCGCGGCTGGCTGCGCTACCTGAGCGAAGTCACCGACCTGGTCGTCGAGGCCGCGGCGCGCTCGCCGGCCCCCGACCCCGGCCCGGCGCTGGTGGCCGGCGAGGTCGTCCTCGACCACCACCGCATGCTGATCGGCCTGCCCGGCGCAGCCTACGCGCGCACCGCCACGCAACGCCGCGACCTCGAACTGGCGTTGACGCGCCTGCGGGACCGTCGCCACCCCGCCCTCTCCGGCCACTCCGAGCCCAGGAGCACCGCATGACCGGCGTCTACTCCCTCCTCCCCGGCGGACAGCCCGGCCTGCTCGTATCGCCGGTGTTCGGTGCCGAGCCGTGCCGCGGGGTCGAGGACCTCGCCCGGTACCTCGCCGCAGGCGGGTACGCGCCGCTGACCCCGCGCGACCGGCTGCCCGACCGGATCGCCGCCGTCGGACTGCGTGGCCGCGGCGGCGCCGGGTTCCCCGCGGCCGTGAAGCTGCACGCCGTCCGTGACGCCCCCGGTCGGCCCGTCGTCGTCGCCAACGGCGAGGAGGGCGAGCCCGGCTCCGTCAAGGACCGGTGGCTGCTGCGCCACCGACCGCACCTGATCCTGGACGGCCTGCGCCTGACGGCGGTCATGACCGGTGCCGCGCGAGGCGTCGTCTACCTCTCGGACGCCCTCGCCGAGCAGGCCGTCCGCCGGGCCCTCGCCGAACATCCCGCCGGCCTGCCCGTCGAGGTCGTACGCACCGAGCACACCTACGTGGCGGGGGAAGAGACCGCCGTCGTACGGCGCATCGGCGGCGGTCCGGCCCTGCCCACGGCCAAACCCCCGCGTCCCTTCGAGGCGGGAGTCGGCGGTGCGCCCACCCTCGTCAGCAACGTGGAGACGCTGGCGCGGATCGCGGTGATCCACGCGTGCCCCGACGCAGCGGCCGCCGTCGCCGGTGCTCATCTGGTGACTCTCTCGGGGCCGGCCGGTACTGCGGCCGCGCTGGTCGAGGTGCCCGCCGGCACGCACCTGAAGGTCCTCGCCGACCTGGTCGGACATGGCAGGGCCACGGCGGTCCTGCTGGGCGGCCTGTTCGGCGGGCTGTACGGCCCCGGGTGGACGGACCTCCGGCTCGACCACGACCGTCTGAAGGCAGCCGGCGGCGCGCTCGGCTGCGGAGCGCTGCACTTCCTGCACCCCGAGGAGTGCCCGGTCGCCGTGGCCGCCGAGGCCGCCGCCTACCTCGCGGCACAGAGCGCCCGGCAGTGCGGGGTGTGCGTCTCCGGCACCGGCGCGCTGGCCCGGACCCTCACCGCCGCCGCACACGGCGGGGCGGCCCACGACACCACCGACAAGCTGCGCCGCTGGTCGGGGCAACTGACCGGCCGCGGGGCCTGCGGGCTGCTCGATGCCGCCGCCCGCATCGTCGCCACCCTGCTCGCCCACTTCCCCGGCCGGATCGACGCCCACCGCGGTGCCGGCTGCCCCGCCTGCGACGGTGAGCGGCCCGAGGACGGCCGCCGGTTCACGGTGCCGGTGCCCTGACCCGCAATTCCGACGCCACCCCCGCCGGGTCGCCCGAGCCGGCGCCCTGAAAGGACCTGAAAGGTAGGACCGCACCATGAAACTCCTGCTGGACTCCACCCGCTGCCAGGGCTACGGCCTCTGCCAGGAACCCGCCCCGGAACTGATCGACCTCGACGAGTGGGGCTATGCACGGGTGCGGGGGCACGACGTGCCGCCGGGCAGTGAAGACACCGCCGAGGCCACAGTCGCCGCCTGCCCCAACTCGGCTCTGCGGCTGGTGAAGTGAGATGGGACGCGACCTGTCCGCACTCTTCGACCCCGTCTCCGTTGCCGTCGTAGGTGCCAGCGACGATCCGGCCAAGTACGGCCACGCCATCGCAGCCCAGGCCCTGCGGGCGAACGGCCGCCGCCCCGTCCACCTGGTCAACCGCCGTGGTGGCACGGTGCTCGGCCGGACCGCGGCCCCCAGCCTGAGCGCGATCGGCGAACCCGTGGACCTGGCGGTGGTCTCCGTGCCCGCCACCGGTTTCGAGGACGCCGTGGAAGAGGCTCTGCGCTGCGGGGCCCGGGCGATCGTCGCGATCACCGCGGGTTTCGCGGAGACCGGCGAGGCGGGACGCACCCGCCAGCACGCCGTCGCCGAACGCGTACGCGCGGCGGGTGCCGTGATGGTCGGACCCAACTGCCTCGGGCTGGCCGACAACACCACGGACCTCTTCCTGGCCTCCGACACCTTCACCCCGGGCGGTGTGGCCCTCCTCAGCCAGAGCGGCAACCTGGCCCTGGAACTCCAGCTCCGCTTCCGGCCGCACGGCCTCGGCTTCTCCCGCTTCGTCTCCCTGGGAAACCAGGCCGACGTCACGCTCGTCGACCTTCTCACCGACTGCGCCCGGCACGAGGGCACCCGGGCCGTCGCCGTCTACGCCGAGGACTTCACCGACGGACGCGCCTTCGCCGAGGCCGCCGCGGAGGCCGGGAAACCCGTGGTGCTCCTCACCGGCGGACGCGGCGACGCCTCCGCACGCAGCGCCCAGTCGCACACCGGGGCGCTGACCACCTCGGTGGACGTGGTGACCGCGGCGTGCCGGGACGCCGGTGTGGAACTGGTCGCCACCCCACGCGAACTCACTGTCGCCCTGGCCGCGTTGAACAGCGGACGCAGGGCGGCCGGCCGCCGGGTCGCCGTACTCACGGACGGCGGCGGCCACGGCGTCATCGCCGCCGACGCCGTCGAGGCGGCCGGGCTGACCGTGCCCGAACTCCACGCGCCGACCCGCGCACGCCTTCGCGCGGGCCTGTGGGAACAGTCGGCCGTCGCCAACCCGGTCGACCTCGCCGGAATGGGCGAGCAGAACCCCGGCTCGTACGCGCAGACCGTCGCCGCGCTGCTGGCGGCCGAGGAGGTCGACGCCGTCCTGATGACCGGCTACTTCGGCGGCTACGCGGCCGCAGGCGGCGGGCTGGGGGGAGGAGGTGCGGTCCTCGCGGACGGGGAACAGGAGGCCGCGCGCCTGATCGCGGACCGGCACCGGGCCACCGCGAAGCCCCTCGTGGTGCAGTCGATGTATCCCGAGTCGCCCAGTTGCCGCACCCTCGCCGCAGCCGGCATCCCGGTTTTCTCCGCCACCGAGGACGCCGCTCGCGCCCTCACCACCACAGCACCCGGCGCACCGCGCACCGGCGTCGCACCCCTTCCCCCGCCCGCAGCCCCCCTGCACGAAAGCGGCTACCTGCAGACCCGCGGCGCCCTCGAAGCCGCAGGTCTCCCGTTCCCCGCCGCCCGGAAGATCCACGACGAGGCCGAACTGCTCGCCGCGACCGAGGAGTTCGGCGGACCCTACGTCCTCAAAGCCCTCCACCTGCTGCACAAGTCCGACGCGGGCGGTGTGGCTCTGGGCCTGGCCGGACCCGGTGAACTGCTCGCCGCCTTCCGCGAGATGCACGCCCGGCTCGGCGCACCCTCCTACTGCGTCGAGGCCATGGCGGACCTGACCGACGGCGTCGAGCTGATCGTCGGCGTCCATCGCGACCCCCGATTCGGCCCGGTCGCCATGGTGGGCCTGGGAGGAGTGCTGGCCGAGGCCCTGCGCGACGTCGCCTTCGCCCTCGCCCCGGTACCCGCCGACCACGCCTTGCAGTTGCTACGCGGACTGCGCGCCGCAGCCCTGCTCGACGGGGCGCGCGGCAGGCCCGCCGTGGACACCACCGCGGCGGCCGCGGCCGTGGAGACGATCACGGCGTTCGGCGCCGCCCACCCGGAGATCGCCGAGATCGAGGTCAACCCCCTGCTCGTGAGCCCCCACGGAGTCCTCGCCCTCGACTCCCGCGCCGTTCTCGCCTGACCCACCCCGTTGCGACACCACCGAAGAGGCCCCATGGACATGCGCTACACCCCCGAGCAGGCCGACCTCAAGCGCCGGGCCGCCGACTACGCACGCCTGCTGATGCGGTACGAGGACCAGTCCGAGCAGGCCGGCGGCCCGCTGCCGCAGCAGCTCGTCACCGAACTGACCCGGGCCGCCATGGACGCCGGCGTCTACGCCATCAACATGCCCGCCGAATGGGGCGGAGCCGGCCTCGGCCTCCTCGACCAGGTCATCGTGGAGGAGGAGTTCGGCAAGGTCACCAACTGCCTGTGGGACATCCCCTGGCGACCCGCCAACGTGCTGGCGTACGGCGACGAGCGGCAGCGCGAGAAGTACCTGCTGCCCGTGATCCGGGGCGAGAGGTTCGACGCGTTCGCCGTCACCGAGCCCGGCGCCGGTTCGGACCCGTCCTCCGGCACCTCCACCGCCACCCGCACCGACGGCGGCTGGCTGCTCAACGGGGAGAAGTGGTTCGTCACCTGCGGCGACATCGCCGACTTCCTGCTGGTGCAGGCGGACGCCGGCCCCGAGCGGCTGCCCACCCTCTTCTTCGTCGACAAGGCCGCGCCCGGCGTCGAGATGACGCGCGTCCCGCGCTTCATGCACTCCGCGGTCAACGGCCACCCCGAGTTCACCTTCACCGATGTCTTCGTGGCCGACGCGGACGTGCTCGGCGGCGTCGGCAACGGCTACGAGCTGACCAAGGAATGGTTCACCGACGAACGCCTGATGATCGCCGCACGCACCGTCGGAGCCGCCGAGCGTGCCCTGCAGCTCGCCCGTGACCGGGCGGTGGAGCGGGAGCAGTTCGGGGCGCCGATCGCCTCGTACCAGCTGATCCAGGGCATGCTCGCGGACTGCGCCGTGGACATCGCCGTCAACCGCGCCTACACCCACCAGGTCGCCTGGGAGGCCGACCAGCCGGACACCGACCGCAAGACGCTGCACGCCAAGGCCTCCACCGCCAAGCTCGCCGCCAGCGAGGCCGCCGGCCGGGTCGCCGACCGCTGTCTGCAGATCTTCGGCGGCCGCGGCTACGACCGCAGCTACCCAGTCGAGCGCATGTACCGCGAGCTGCGCGTCGACCGGATCTGGGAGGGCACCTCCGAGATCCAGCGGCTGATCATCGCCAACGAACTGATCAAGCGCGGAACCCACGCCCTGGCCCTGCCCACGCACTGAACCCGCCCGCCCCTTCATCACCGCACAGCGAGGACATCCATGGACTTCCGTCTCACCCCGCGCCAGGCACAGCTCAAGGCCGAGGCGCGCGCCCTCACCGACTTCATCGCCGCCTACGAGCTCCCGTGCGAGGAGAACAACGGTCTGCCCGCCGACGCGCACGCCAAGATCCGCGACGCGGTCCTCGACGCGGGGCTCCAGGCCGTCAACATGCCGGCCGAGTGGGGCGGCGCCGGACTCACCATCGCCGAGCAGGTCACCGTGCAGGAGGAGCTGGGCCGGCTGACCGGCGCTCTGTGGGACATGGTGTGGCGCCCCGCCAACGCCCTGCGCTTCTGCACCCCGGAGCAGCGCGAGCGCTTCCTCGTCCCGGTGATCAGGGGCGAGCGGCGCGACTGTTACGCCGTCACCGAGCCCGGCGCCGGCTCGGACCCGCAGAACCTGGCCACCACGGCGACGAAGAACGACCGGGGCTGGGTACTCAACGGCGAGAAGTGGTTCGTGACGGTCGGCGACCACGCAGACTTCATGATCGTCCTCGCCGCCGCGGGACCGGAGCGCGCGCCGACGCTGTTCCTCGTGGACAAGGGCACCCCGGGTATCGAGATGACGCGCGTACCGCGCTTCATGCACACCTTCGTCTACGAGCACCCCGAGTTCACCTTCACCGACGTACAGGTGGGAGAGGACGCCGTGCTCGGCGGCATCGGCGAGGGGTACGACATCACGCGCTCGTGGTTCACCGAGGAACGCCTGATGATCGCCGCGCGCACCACCGGCGCCGCCGAACGCGCTCTGGAACTGGCCCGTGACTGGGCGGTGGAGCGGGAGCAGTTCGGGGCGCCGATCGCCTCGTACCAGCTGATCCAGGGCATGCTCGCGGACTGTGCGGTGGACATCGCGGTCAACCGTGCCTACACCCACCAGGTCGCCTGGGAGGTGGACCAGGCCTCGGCCGACGACCGCAAGACGCTGCACGCCAAGGCGGCCATCGCCAAGCTCGCGGCGAGCGAGGCCTCCGGCCGGGTGATCGACCGGTGCCTGCAGATCCACGGCGGCCGGGGCTACGACCGTGCGTACGCCGTCGAGCGGCTCTACCGGGAGCTGCGGGTCGACCGGATCTGGGAGGGCACCTCCGAGATCCAGCGGCTGATCATCGCGGGCGAGCTGATCAAGCGCGGCCCGGGCGTCCTGGACCTGCCCACCGCCTGACGACATCGGCCGACACGAACCGAAGGGAACCTTGCATGACCGGCATCGAACGCGTCGGAGTCGTCGGCTGCGGTCAGATGGGCGCGGGCATCGCCGAGGTCTGTGCGCGGGCCGGCCTGCCGGTGACCGTGGTGGAACGCGATGCGCAGGCCGCCCGGTCGGGCCGCCTGCGCATCACCCGCTCGCTCGACCGGGCCACCACGCACGGCAGACTCACCGTGGAACGGCGTGAGGCTGCCGCCGACCTGATCACCGTCGTGGACGAGGTCGAGGCACTGCACGACCGCGACCTGGTGATCGAGGCCGTGGCGGAGGACGAGCTCCTCAAAAGCGACGTCTTCACCCGCCTGGACGCCGTGGTCACGGGTGAGGAGACCATTCTCGCGACGAACACCTCCTCCATCCCGGTCATCCGGCTCGCCGCCGCGACCGGCCGCCCCGAACACGTCGTCGGCGTGCACTTCTTCAACCCCGTACCGGTACTGCGGCTGGTCGAGGTCGTACCCTCCCTGCTCACCTCGGGCACCACCGTGACCCGGGCCGAGACCTTCGTGACGGGCAGGCTCGGCAAGGAGGTCGTGCGTACCCGGGACCGGGCCGGCTTCGTCGTCAACGCGCTGCTCGTCCCCTACCTGCTGGCGGCCATCCGCATGGTGGAGTCGGGCGGCGCGAGCGTCGAGGACATCGACCGCGGCATGGTCCTCGGCTGCGCGCACCCGCTCGGCCCGCTGGCCCTG
This sequence comes from Streptomyces sp. NPDC001709, assembly GCF_053596375.1. Lineage (NCBI taxonomy): Bacteria > Bacillati > Actinomycetota > Actinomycetes > Kitasatosporales > Streptomycetaceae > Streptomyces > Streptomyces sp. NPDC001709. Next base: position 7,103 of record NZ_JBSFGB010000058.1, read on the forward strand.
ACGGACCTCATCGGCCTGGACACCACGCGGGCCATCGCCGAGTCGCTGTACGCCGAGTTCCGCGAGCCGCAGTTCTCACCGCCCCCGCTGCTGAACCGGATGGTGGAAGCCGGACTGCTGGGCCGCAAGTCCGGGCGCGGCTTCCACACGTACGCCGCAGAACCGCAGCGTGAGGCGGCGGCACCGGCGAGACCGCGGTGAGGGAAAATGGCCACGGCGTACGACCACCGGACGAGGGGAGCGCCAGGGTGTCCACCAAGGTGCGCACGGCAGACACGCGCGAGCGCATCCTGACCGCGGCGTGCGAGGTCATCGCCGAGATCGGCTTCGAGAAGATCCGCATGCGCATGGTCGCCGAGCGCGCCGGCGTGTCGACCGCGCTGCTGCACTACCACTTCGACACGCGGGAGAAGCTGTTCACCGAGGCGATGACCCACTCCTTCGCCCACACAGCCGTCGACGTCGAACGCGACGCGGAGACGGCACCGGCCGCGGTCGTCCTGACCCGGATCCTGCGCAGCCTGCTGCCCAGTGACCCCGAGCTGCACCAGGACTGGCGGCTGTGGCAGGAACTGTGGGTCCGGGCTCTGCGGGACGAGACCACCAGGGCCTTCGCCGTGGACCTGTACGCGCAGCTGCACGCCTGGGTGGCCCGAGCGGTACGGCGCGGCATCGCGTCCGGCGAGTTCACGCCGACCGACGTGGACGAACTGAGCACACTGGTCCTGTCGCTCAGCGACGGCTACGGCATTCGGCTCATGCTGCGCGACCCGACGGTCACCCTGGACACGGCCCTCACTGCCATCTGGCGCCAGGTGTCCGCCGCGCTGGGCCTGCCGGACACGCTGCCGGTGGAGTGAACTCCGGCCGAGCGTGATGGTCGGACTTGCGCGGCAACGGAGTCGCGGCCTGGGTGACACGGACGACGCGGACGGCGTTGGTGCCAGGGCGATACGGCCCCGGGCCATCAGAACGGCCGCCGTACCGGCGACGGATCGCCCGCACACGCCCTGGCGGCCTGCCTCCCCGCCCAGATCGCGGGAGCGATCTCCGGCGCTGTGCCGGCCGACGCAGTGCGGCGGGCTGGCATCAGGGGGACGACGCCTCCGGCTTGCCCTGCACCGTCTTCGACTGTCCGCAGTCGAGCAGGGCCGCGAGTGCCGCGCCCGGACCATGCCCAGAGGCGATCCGCATCTGTTCACTGCATTCCGTCAACTCGTCTTTGAAGAGTTCGAGTTCGGCGTGTGTGATGCCGTCGGTCGCCGCGGGGTTCCGCGGGCCGTCCACCGTGGCAATGGCGCTGAAGTGCGCGTAGTCGTCCTCGCCGAGCAGCTGGGCGCAACGCCCGACCTCGTCGTTCCCGCCCCCGGCGGCGATCAGGTTGTGGATACGGACCTGCCCGTCCATGGAGGGGTTCGCGAACTCGCCTGCGCTGTCGAGCTGGCCGAACACCTGGGGTTCGAGAAGTGTGTTGGTGCAACGCAACAGATCACGGACCCGGGAGGCCACCTGGCCCTGGTGCGTGGTCGTGATGTCGTCGACTCGGTAGATTTGCCCGACGATCTGATTGGGGTCCTTGACGAACACCTGACCTTCGAACGTATTGCGGCCTACGAAGAGCGCGTCGCCCTGAATGATGATGGTGTTTGCCACGAAGCGGTTGCCCTGGTAGACGCCACCCGCCAGGTTGATGGTGCCGCCTCGGACGTTGAAGTCATTGCCGAGGAATAGATGTTCCCTGTCGTACTCGGTGAGTACACGGCCGGTGATGTTGAGCGCGGCGCGTTCGACTCCGCAGTCGCGGTACTGGCGGCTGACGACATTGACTTCCCTGGCGTCGAAGCAGTTGGCCGGGTGTGGTCGGGGCGGCGGTCTGGGCCGGTGTGACGGTCATGGGAGTGACGTCGTCGGCTTGGGAGGCGGGAGCCGTGAGAATTCCGCCGACCGCTAAAGCGACGGTCGCACCGACTACCGCCCATGCCTTTTTCGCTATTCCAGCTCTCTGCGCGGTCAAGCCCTTTCGTATTCCGATGCATCGAAGTGCGGACTGTTTCGTTCGGTGCCGCTGGTTCATTTCGGGACGCCACCGGATACAGAGCGGCCTCAACTGCCCCTGCAACCTTACGAAGTTCTGACGCATGCGCCCCCCTGTACGTCACGGCGACGTTGAGGAGCGCCGGCAGGGGCGGCTGGGGCATACGACGTCCATGCGACGGCCCAAGCCGTGTAGACGGGCCCGTGACGCCTAACCGGATAGGTGATCCGGATGTGTGCTACCGTCTCGATCAACCGGATGGACTATCCGTTTTCCTGTCGGGGTGGAGGAACTCATGACGAAGACAGCTGTGGTCACGGCGGGGACAGGGGGCATCGGCCTGGAGACGGCGCTCGGGCTGGCCGCTGCCGGGTTCGCGGTCACCGTGGTCGGGCGCGACGCGGAACGGGGGGCCAGAGCGGTCAAGCGGATCAACGCGGCGGGCCCGGACGGCGCCGGCCAGTTCCTGTCCGCCGACCTCTCCTCACTCGACCAGGTGCGCGCGCTCGCCGACCGGATCGCCGCCGACCACGACGCCTCGGGGGAACCGCTGACGGTGCTGGTCAACAACGTCGGAGCGATGTTCCCGCAGCACCGGACCCTGGGCGGCGTCGAGGCGTCCTTCGTCGTCAACCACCTCTCGCCGTACCTGCTGACCGAACTGCTGCTGCCCACCCTCACAGCCGGGGCGCCCAGCCGGATCGTGAACGTGACCTCGGGCGCGGTCGCCGTCGGCAAGCGGGTGTTCGACGCCGTCGAGCCGCCCGGCGGCTACTACGGCTTCCACTGGTACGGCCGCGCCAAGCTCGCCAACCTCGCCTACACCCTTGACCTGGCCGCCCGACTGGCCGGCACGGGCGTATCGGTCTTCGCCGCCGACCCCGGAGGCGCCGCGACCGCGATGACCAACGGCACCCTGACCGACCCGAAGATCGTCTCCCCGCCGCTACGGCTGCTGTGGCCGCTGGTACGCCGCAAGTTCGAGCGCTCCACCTCCGGCCCGGCGTCGGCGGCAGCCAGGCCCTCGATAGTCGCCGCCACCGACAACGCGTTGACCGGCCGGGCCGGCCTGGTCATCGGCCCCCAGGGCCACCCGGTCGCCCCGCTTCGCGCGGCGACCGACCGCCGTCTCGCCGAGGCCGTGCGCCGGCTCAGCGAAGCCCACGCACCCACGCCGGCCGGCACAGACGCGTGAACATTCGCCCTCGACGCCCATAACGCCGACAAGGCCGACCACCGGTCACACGGTCGCGTCGGCCCCTCGCGCCCGACCCCGAGACACGCCGCACCACCGCCGCCCCCATCCCCACCCGACCGAGGACACGACATGACCAACGCAGTCCCGACCGCCTATGCCCGCACCGTTCACGGCTCCGGCCCCGGCCTCCTCCTCGCCCATGGCGCCGGCGGCGGTATCGACGCCAACTACGGGCCGATCATGGAAGGGCTCGCCGCGCGGCACACCGTCGTCGGGGTCGACTACCCCGGCTCAGGGCACTCCCCCACCACGCCCACACCCCTGCAGCTGGACCTCATGGCGGACCAGCTCGTCGCCGCGGCGGATGCCGAAGGGCTCGACACGTTCGCCGTCTGCGGATACTCACTCGGCGGCCCGGTCGCGATCCGAGCGGCCGTCCGCCACCCGCAGCGGGTCACCGCGCTCGTCCTGAGCGCGACCTTCGCCCGCGTGGACACCCGCACCGAGCTGGCCGCCGCGATCTGGCAGCAGCTCTACGACACCGGACAGCACCTCCTGCTCGCCCAGTACCTGACCCAGCTGGCCGTGAGCGCGTCGTTGCTGAACTCCCTCACTCCCGCCCAGGTGCTCGCGGCCGCCGAGCAGACCGCCTCCGCCCTCCCGCCCGGCACCGGCGCCCAGGTCGACATGGTCCGCCGCGCCGACGTCCGCCACGACCTCCCCGCGATCACCGCCCCGACCCTGGTCGTCGTCACCACCGCCGACACCCTGATACCGGCCGCCCTCCAGTACGACTTGGCCGCGGCCATCCCCGGAGCGCAGACCGTCGAGCTCCCCACCGGACACCTGCCCTTCCTGGAGCAGCCGAACCACTGGCTGGAGATCATCACCGGCTTCCTCAGCCAGCAGCACGACCAGCGCTGACAGCCCCGTCGAGGGCGGGCCGCTCGACCCGCCCCCGACGGCACCTCACCCGGAAACGCCCGCATATGATCGGACGGCAAGCCTGCCTCGAGACGAGCGACCTGGACTGTTCCCCATGACGACCACACCGCTGCGCAAGGACGCCGCCCGCAACTGGGAGCGGATCGTCGCCGTCGCCCGAGACCTGGTCGACCAGGGCACCGAACTACAGCTCAACGACGTCGCACGCCGGGCCGGACTCGGCGTCGGCACGGTCTACCGGCACTTCCCCACTCCCGAAGCGCTACTGGAGACCGTCGCCACCCCCTGCCTGGAAGCCCTCGCCGCACACGGCCGGCACGCCCTGGCCGACACCGACCACGGGCACGCCCTGGAGGACTTCCTGTCCCGCATCGTCGAAGCACAAATCACCGACGCCGCCCTGCCCCCGGTCGCCGCCACGACCACGGACGCCCTTCCGCACACCACGGAACTCAAGAAGTCGCTCCAGTCGACCGGGACCACGCTCCTCGAGCGAGCCCGCGACGCCGGGGCCGTCCGCCCCGACCTCGCCGCCACCGACCTCGTCCCCCTCATGTGTGGCATCGCCCACGCCGTCACCGTCCACGGCGGCACCCTTGCGGACCGCCTCGAGACCGCCCACCGCTACCTCGCCACCCTGCTCGGGGGCATGCGTACCGCCACGCCACCGAACACCTGAGCGGCCCGCCACCGCCTAGGGCGGGCCGACCGTCCCCGGCAGATCCGTACCCGTCCCCTCGGCCGGACTCGGCGGGCGTGAACGGTTCGAGCGTCACTTGTAACGTCCGACGCGCGCGCAGCACTGAGGGGTATGAGCCATGACGACCTGCGTGCGCTGTTCCTCAACTGCACGCTGAAGAAGAGCCCGGAGCGCAGCCACACGCACGGCCTGATCGACCTCAGCTCGCGAATCATGGAGAAGCAGGGCGTTCAGGTCGGGCACCTGCGGCCGATCGACCACGAGATCGCCACCGGCGTGTGGCCGGACATGACCGAGCACGGCTGGCAACGAGGACGGCGCCACGCACTGCGCCATGAACGTCCTGTACAGCCAACGACTTCACCAACAGGAACACCACGTTCATGACGTGGAACCTTTTGCACCTGGCCCGGCTGCTCAAGGACGCCGGTGGCATTCCGGCGCACGGCAACCAGCAGTCGCAGTGGGACGACGGGTGCCGGTTCGACTTCGAGAATCCCGAATACCGCTGAGCCCGAGTACCAGCGAGCTACCCGGGCCGCACCATGCCGCCGGAGCCGCACGCACCCGACGCGCAGGGGCCGGCGCCCCGCTACTGCGGGCACCCCGAGCACAACGCGCTCGGCGCGTTCAGGAAGTTCCGCGCCAAGCGGCTGCAGCGCAAGGAGGACAAGCGCTCGGCGGCCGAGGCCAAGAAGGCGGCCGAGGGGGCGGAGGCGCCGGTCGCCGGGCAGGTCCCGGCCGGCGAGGTGGTGCCCCCGCAGCCCGGACATGCCCCCGTCGCCGATGCGTCCGAGCAGGTCCTGGCGGAAGCCATGACCAGTGAGATGACGGCCATGACAGCGATGGCGACGGTCGAGGCCGACCAGGAGGCTCGGTCACGCGACTCCCTGGTCGCGCTCATCGAGCAACTGGCCACCGATCTGCCCGTCTACATCGAGGAGTTGGCAATCATCACCGACTCCGCCGCGGCCGAGGCCCGGATCGAGACGGTCACCCGCGCCTCCGCGCAGCGCATCCTGGCCGCCGAGGAGCGCGCCGCGCTCGCCGAGGAGGCGGCGGACATGGCCGTCGCCGCGCTCGACGGCGCGCAGGAGAAGTTCGTCGAGGAGACCACGGCGATCCGCGAGGAGGCGGCCCGCGAGGTGGCGGACGCCGCATTCGTCCGGGCCGAGTTGGAGCGCTACCGCGAGCGGGTTGGCTTGCTCGAGGTCCGACTCGACGCTGTCCGCGACGAGACCGACGCGCTGCGCCGCGAGAGGGCCCCAAGCGCCCGGTCCTCTGGATCACCACTGCCGTCGTCGTCGTGGCGGCCGTCGGGCTCTACCTCTTCCAGCCCTGGCGGCTGTTCACCACGCACCGCGTGGATGAGGCGGCTCCCGTGGTCGGCGGCCAACAGGGAGCTGCCGCCGCGCCGTTGGCGTCCGGCAGCTTCATCTCCCACGAGCACTCCACCAGCGGCTCGGTGCAGATCCAGCCGCTCGCCGGTGGGAAGGCGAACCTGCGCCTGACGAACCTGCGTACCTCCGACGGCCCGGCCCTGCACGTCTGGCTCAGCGACCAGCCGGTCAAGCGGGACGGCGGCGGCAACCTCGACGACGGCAAGCATGTCGACCTCGGCAGCCTCAAGGGCAGCCAGGGCAACCAGAACTACGCGATCCCGGCGGGCACCGACCTGAACAAGTTCTCCACGGTGACGATCTGGTGTAAACGCTTCAACGTGTCGTTCGGCGCGGCCGAGCTGAAGCAGAGCGCCTGACGCACCACGTCGCGCGGCGTTGCCGCCCATGACGACGAAGTCGAGGAGGCGTCCTGGTCATGGCTCGACGACGGACTCGCGTTCACCCAGGTGGCCGGGAGAACGACGACTCCCGGCCGCGCCGCCAGGGTGCGTTCTCAGCTCCGGGCCCACTTGCGCGGTGGAATGATCACTGAAGCCGCCAGTCCCGGAAAGCGGAGAGCAGCTGCTGCTTTGCGTCCGGCGAGATACTGTCCGGAGTCAGTTCGCCCGACGCCTCGATGCCCAGGGTGGCCTCGACCGCTGCAACGCGCTCACCACTGTCCGCGCCACGGGCCGAAGGAGGGGGCCGCGCGGCTGAGGGCTCTATGAGAGGGCGGGCTTTCGGAGGGCTTAGGAAGGGGCCCCGGAACCGGCTTTGAGTCGGAGTCGAGTTGACGGCGGCCGTCGAGGGCGCGGGCCGTGGTGTGCGGTCGGTGGAGGTGGTGGGCGCCGTAGCGTTCGATGGCCAGGAGCGCGGCGTCGTCTCCGGGTTCGTGGCCGACGTGGTTCAGCAGGTCACGGTGGATGTGGCGTATCAGGGCTTCGGATCCTGACGTAGGGGCGGATGCGGCGCGCTCGGTGAGGGGATAGAAGGCTCCATTGGGCGAGCGGGCTTCGATGACACCGTCGGTGTAGAGCAGCAGCGTGTCGCCGTCCTCGAACGTGAAGGGGTCGGCGCGGTGGCTGGGAACGGGCAGCTCGCACATGCCCAAGGGGGGTACGGGGCGTCGCGCGTGCAGGACGGTGACCTCGCCGTCGTGCAGCAGCAGGGGCGGGGGGTGGCCCAAGTTGACCATCTCGACCTGTGTGCCGTGGTCGGGGACATCGAGCAGCAGGGCGGTGATGAAGTGCTCACCCGGGTCGTGGAGGGCGTCCGCGACGTCTTCCAGGCTTCTGCACACGCTCACCTCCAGGCCCGCGGCGAGTTCGGGCAGGGTGTCGTAGTGGTGCGCGCCCTCGCGGAACGCGCCCAGCACCATGGATGCCTCACCGATGGCGGCCAGTCCCTTGCCGCGGACGTCGCCGATGATCACGCGGGTGCCGTGGTCGGAGCGGGCGATCGCGAACAGGTCGCCGCCTATACGGGTCTCGTCCTCGGCTGCCAGGTACAGCCACGCCACCGCAGCGGACCGATCCGGCGGCGTGGTGGCCGCAGCAATACGAGCTGCGCCGTCTCGGCCACCGACCGTGCCCGAGTCAGCTCACGGCTGCGCCGCTCGCGCACGTGGCAGACGAAGACGACCAACGCGGACAGCAGGGTCAAGCTAGTGATCTGCGAGAGGTGGTTGGGTGTGGTCAGTCCGCCGTGGAATACGCCGATGAGCACCTGGGCCGCCACGGCCAGTGCTCCGACGAGGGCGGTCAGTCGCGGCCCGGCCAGGGACGCGGTCAGGGCCGGCGCGATGACCAGCAAGGGGCCCAGGTGGACGTCTGGCGGGGAATGGATGTCCACCACGGTGATCACGACGATCAGCGCAAGGGGGATCGCCTGCCCCGCACCCATACATATGGGTATACACCCGGCTGTAGTGCATGTCCCACAGCGAGACTTCGCCTGACGCTTACGCCGCTTCGTGCTCCACTTCAGCCGAGGCCCGCAGGACTGGCATGGCCATGGGCACTCCCGTCGGCCCGGCGTCTGGACGATGCCCACCACCTGCCGGTGCCGGCCGACCTCGGGGATGCCTGGCGCGCCTCGCCGCCATGCCTGGGCGGCCTCCGGGCCGTTCCAGAGTTTCCCGTGGGCCTTGTCCGGACGCTCTGCGACGACGCGGAGCGGCCCGGTACCCCGCACGGCCCCACTCCCCGACCGGCCCGGCTCCGGCTGCGCCTGCGGGGAGCCGGCGGTTTGCGCTCATCATGTGCAATCGGCAGGCGGCCATGACGACGACCGGTCTCGCGTTCTCGGATCGACAAGCGCGAAACGCCGTTGCCGCTCGACTCAGGTGTCGAGGAGTTCCGGCACGAAGATGTCCTCGCACGTCACCTTCCGCTTCGACAGGCCCTGCTCGTGGTGGTATCGCAAGAAGGTGTCGATGGCCTTGCGGTTCGCGGCGACGCCGTAGGGCCACCAGTCGTCGCCGAGCAGCCGACGGTTCTCCTCGAACAGCGTGCTGAACCACGGCGTGATGACGCTCATGTGCTGTTTCGTGGCGTCGTCGAGGTACGTGCGCTCGGCGAGTTCCTTGGCTTGCGTGAAGGCGTCGTACACGGCCCGTGCGAGGCCCGGCCGATGTGCCAGTTCCCTGCGGATCGCGATGATGTGCATCGGGGGGAAGATCCCGGTGCGGCGGTAGTAGTCACGCTCCACGGCCTCGTAGTCGGGGAACAGGCGGGCGACCTTCGGGGAGCCGTCCAGCACCGCCTGCGGTACGTCGACGGAGATCAGTGCGTCGATCTCGCCGGATTCGAGCATGGCGCCCAGGGTCTGGCCGTCCTCCGCCTGGCGCACGTCGACGCCGTCCGGGACGGGCTGCGGGATCCAGTCGAAGGCGGGGATGGGGTGGTTGGTGCCGCCGATGACCCAGCGGCACTGGTCGGGGGTCACGCCGTACTCGTCGGCCAGGATGCCCTTCGGCCAGATCCCGGCGTCGTGGCCGTAGAGAGCGAACTCGCCGACGGTCCTGCCGGCCAGGTCCTGCGGCTTCACGATCCCGCCGGCGGTGTTCACGAAGATCGCCGAGTGGCGGAAGTTGCGGTTCGGCAGGATCGGCAGCGCCAGGAACGGCGCGTCGTCGAGGTCGAAGGTGCGCAGGAAGTAGGTGAGACCGAACTCGGCGAGGTCGTAGTGCCCCTCAATAGTGCGGCGGAAGATGTCCGACACGAGCGGTGCCGTCTCGAACGTCGCGTCCACCCCGTCGACCGTGACCCGGCCGTCGAACAGTGCCTCGGTGTGCTCGTAGGCGTAGACGCCGATGCTCAGCGTGGTGCTCATCAGTGGATCTCCCCTCCGGGAGCCCGCAAAGTGGCCCGCTTCCGTAAATGACCGTTCACTTTTAGGGTGTTCCGGAACGGTGGAGCTGTCAAGATGAATGTTCATTCACGATGAAGGAGGCGACCATGCCGCGCATCACAGCCGAGCGCCGCGAGGCGAAGCGTGCGGAGATTGCCGCCGCGGCCCGTCGTTGCTTCGCCCGCGACGGGTTCCACCAGACCTCGATGCCGGACATCGCCGCGGAGGCAGGCGTCTCGGCCGGCGCGCCTTACCGCTACTTCACGAGCAAGGAGGACATCATCCTCGCTATCGCGGGCGACGCGTTCCGGCTGATCTTCGAACCGGTTGAACGGCTGGCCGAGAGCGCGGACGCCCCGTCCGTCGCGGAACTGGTGGCCGCCGCGCTCGGCACGATCAGCGGCGAGACGGTGCAGGACGCGGCGGGGCACGAGGTCGCAGTGGAGGAACTGCTGCGCTGCGTCGTGCAGACATGGGCGGAGGTGCTGCGCAACGACGAGGTACGCGGCCCGGCCGCGGAGGGCTTCGAAAAGGTCCGCGTCACTGTCGCCGACGCTCTGCGCCGCGGCCGGGCCGCAGGCACGGTGCCCGCCGCCACGGACCCCGACCGCGCAGCCCGCGTGGTGATGGGGCTGCTGCACGGACTCCTCCTCCAGCGCGTGGCCTTCGGACTCACCGACACGGCCGACTTCGCAGACCACCTGCACGCCGGGCTGATCTTGTGATGGGCTATGACCGCGCCACGGCGGCGCGACACCGGCATCACGACGGACGGACAACGACGCATTGATCCCCGCGCCGCGCGCGTCGCGGCAGCTCACTGCAAAGTACAGGAGTGCTGGTCAGTAGCGGACGGCGAGTTTGTCGTACCGTGTGGCGACCGCGCGGTGGCGCTTGAGCCAGTTGATCCGGGATGGTGCACTGCACGCCGCGTCGGCGCAGATAGGCGCGGTTCGCTCGGGACCACCCGTAGGCCCGGTCGGCGCGGACCTTGACCGGTCGGGTGCGCGGTCGGCCCGGTTTGGTCCGCGGCACGCGGATGCCGTCCAGAACCGGCTGGAACTGGGGGCTGTCGTGCCGAGGGAGTACAAGCTCAGCGCGTGAGCACGCACCCAGCCGCGACGCCGAGCCAGAGCATGGCTCCGAAGAGCAGGCCGACGGTCGGGTATAGGCGGTATTTTCGGGTGAATACCCGTGCGTTGTTCGGCCTTTCGGGCAGGTATGCGACCGGTACACGGGTTCCGAGGGCCAGCCCCGTCCCCGTCGTGGGTGGCCGGAACCTGACGGGTCGGCCCTGCCGCTCGGTGAACTCGATGACGGGCTTCGAACAATCGTCTCCCGGCTCGTGCTCCTGGTCCGCCACCACCCCCTCGGCCTGCAGCCCGTAGCGGCTCAGCCGCATCCGCAGCCGTGCCTCCCGCGCACCGGCCCACAGACTCACCAGGCCGGCCAACACGGCCAGCCCGATACCGATGGTTTCCCCCGTCATCCGTCCCCTGCTCTCCTTCGCGCAGGGCCCGCTCGGCACGGGCCGCGCATCAGGAGGACGCGGCACGCAGCCCGATGGTTCACGAAGGCGCGCGAGCACATCGACTCCGCGGGCTTACGCGGTCGTGGCGGAGAGCACTTGACGTGCGGCCACGGCGGCCCTTCACAGCCCCGGCCCGCCGGACGTCGAAGGCGCACCATGACGCCGTGGCGGCACCGGCCGGCCGCCGCCTATAGCCCGGCTCCCGGCTCGTCCACGTTCACGCTCCGAAGCAGCCGGTGACCCTGGTCGTCGAGCTGGGCGAGTTCGCGCTCGTGGTTCGCGTCGGGTGTGGGAACTGCCGCAAGGGCGGTCATGGAAAGCACCACAAGGACGGGAGTGCGCACCATGAGGAGAGGAGTCCACCTCATTGCCCGGGGGCTCGGCGTCGAGCGGGTGACGAGAATCGAACTCGCGTTCTCGGCCTGGGACGGGCGCTTGGGCGGGCCGTATGGCACTGACGTCGGCAGATGGCATGTGCCCGGGTGGTCGCACGGTCGGATCACACCTTGGTTGACCGCGGCTTTCCACTCCTGCGGGCACGCTGTAGGCACGGGTGTTGAACAACTGCCCCTGCAACTCGGCCGTGAGCGTGGAAGAACTCCTGTGCTGTGATGGGCGGGTGGCGAAAGGTCGGCTGTTGAGAACCCCCTTCCCGGTCGGGTGTGGCGAAGGCCACAGGAACTCGTGCGCGTGCGGAGTGAGTAACGAGTGTGAGGCATACAGAACCAGAAGAGTCGTTGCGTGCGCGCATACGGGCAGGGGACCGTGCGGCGTTCGCCGGCCTGTACGACGAGTACGCGCGGGCGGTCTACAACCATGCCCTGCGGCTGACAGGCAACTGGTCAGAGGCCGAGGAAGCCATGTCCGAGACCTTCCTCGCTGCTTGGCGTACCCGGGAGGCAGTGGAGCCCGAGGGCGGTTCGCTCAAACCCTGGCTGCTCGGCATCGCCACGCACAAGGCGCACAACGTCAACCGTGGTCTGCGCCGTCGGCTCTCCTTCCTGGCCCGTCAGCCGGCCCCACCTCCGGTCGAGGACTTCGCGGACGAGACGGCAGGTCGGATCGACGACGCGCGCCGCCTTGCGGCGGTCCACGAAGCACTTCGCCAACTTCGGCGCCAGGACAGGGAGGTGTTCGCCCTGTGCGTAACGGCCGGGCTGGACTATCGGCAGGCCGCCGAGGCCCTCGGCATCCCGGTCGGCACCGTGCGTTCGCGGCTGTCGCGCGCCCGTGCCCGACTGACCCGGCTTAGCTCCGGTCAACCCGGCCGCGGAAAGGCGGAACCGCGGAGCCCTCGCGGAGAGATGGAGAGTGAGGCCGCGTTCGCGGCCCTGTTTCTGCAGGAGGAAACCCCATGAACGCCGACAACCTGCCCCACGCCGGTTCGCCTCGGAGCGAGGCCGAGGAGCTGCTGGCGGCTCCCGCCGAATGGGACCTCTCGCCGAGCAGTCATCTCCATTACAAGGAAGTTCTGATGCAGCAGATCGACCGCGACCTCACTTCCTCCGCACAGGCGTATCCGGCACCGCGCCGCCGCCGACTGCGGCGCCCGGCACTGGTGTTGCCCATCGCTTCGATGGCGCTGGCCGGGGCGCTCGTCATCACGTTCTCCGGTGGGGGTCACGACTCCTCTCCGGCGGCCGGAGCCAACTCCGGGGCCGCCAAGGTGAACAGTGCGTCCGTCACCCTCGACCGGATCGCCGCCGCGGCCATGGAAACCGATGCGACACCGGTGAAGGACGACCAGTTCGTGTACGTGAAGACCCTGGTCCGCGAGAACACGGGCACCTTCAACGGCCCTGTGCAGCTCGGCGCCCTGCACACGCGGGAGTCCTGGACGTCGCAGAGCCCCCGCCCCATCACCAGGACGGGCTGGCTCCGAGAGACCGGGAAGGACGCCGTGATGCCGGGCGAGGAGATCCCCGTCGAGTCCGCCGTTCCCGTGCCGGCGGGCATCGATCACCCCACCTACAAGTGGCTGGCCTCGCTGCCCACCGACCCCGACGCCCTGCTCAAGCTGCTCTACGCCCAGACCTCGGCGGAGAAGGGTACGTCGAAGGACCAGGCCGTCTTCGGGACGATCGGCGGCCTGCTCAGCTCGACGATCATGCCGCCCGCGAATGCCTCCGCCCTCTACAAGGCGGTCGAGCGGATACCCGGCGTGACCGTCATCCCCGACGCCGTCGACGCCGCCGGCCGTCACGGCATCGGCGTCACGCGCGAGGACGCCTCCGCGACACGCGACGAGTGGATCTTCGACAAGGCCACACTCGCCTACCTCGGCTCGCGCTCGTACATCACGCATGACAAGGTCAAGGGCATCACGACCGACACGCTGTACGGCACCGACGCTGTCATGAAGCGTGCAGTCGTGGACCAGCACGGCAAGACACCCGGACCCGCACCGGTCAAGACCGACAGCTGACAGGACCCGGCGCGGGGTGCGGGGCGGTCCGCCCGGACAGCGGTGCGCCGGGGTCACCGAGGCATGGGCGTCCCGGCCCGGCTCGCCCGGGCTGCCGTCGCAGCGCACCCACGGCTGCGCCCAAGTCCGTGAGGCGACCGCACGCATCGGCAAGGCGTCGGCACTCACCGGGCAGCAACAACCTTGGACTGCTGACCTGGGATCTCTCTCTGGAATGGGTGACGAGAATCGAACTCGCGCTCTCAGCTTGGAAGCGACGGCGCTTGCCGGGCCGCCTAGTTTCTGAAGTGGGCGTATGTGCTCTGGGGTTGAGTCTGAAGGGGCAGGATCGCGCCGCTGTTGACGGTGATTGACCGGTCTTGGGCACGCTGTGGGCACCTGGCGACTCGGATGTGCGGGGAGCTCCTCTGCGCGGGCTGAAGAGCGGGTGCCCCCTGGAAAAAGAGCTGGCCTGAACAGCAGGAAATTCGAGTCGCTGATCAGCGTCACATGGGCGTCGAGCCCACGGCCGACCCTCCGGTCCAGTTCCCGCGCGGCCCCCACCCCGCTGAAACCACCACCGACGATCACCACATGAGGCTTGGCCCGCGGGGGCGCCGGCCGATGCGGGCGCCAGACCGAGAGGGCGTGGAAGGTGAGCCCGGCCGTCGCGCCGAACAGAGCGGCGCCGATGAGCTCGGGGAAGCGCGACCCGGCCACCGCGATCGTCCATGACGGCTTCTGCCCTTCCAGCGCGGGAGCCAGGGTGAGGGTCCAGGTCACCCATTCGAGCAGCCGATGAGTAGACCGACGGAGAAGGCCGGGCAGTTGCTCTGCCTGTGGTCGCCGAAGAGGAGCCTCAGCATGGCTCCCAGCACCACCGTGTGCACGGCCCATGGGATCCACGACGGATCCGACACGACCGCCACGATCGCGCCTGAAGGCAGTCCGGCGATGATGCCGAACAAGATTCTTCTGAGCAGAGTCATGAATGTCTCCGGTAGCCGCATGGCCTTCGCCCGGGGGGACGGGCGAAGACCATGCGAGATCTGGGGCTCCAGCGCCCGCTGTCAGACGTTCAGTGCGGGCATGCCTGCCGAGCGTTACAAGTCCCTTGGGGAGAAAGGCGCCGGCAAGCGCGTGGAGCGTCCGGAGACGGCGTAGGTCGGGCTGAGGCCGGGCCGTCCTACGGAGTACGGGTGATCACTGACGCGGCCAGTCCCGGAAAGCAGAGAGCAGCTGTTGCCTGGCGTCCGGCGAGATGCTGTCCGGGGTCAGTTCGCCCGTCGTGGCGATCGTCCGACGGAATTGATCGAGGTAGCGCTCGCACCCGGAGCATTCCGCCAGGTGCTCGATGAAGCGCCGCTCGTCGTCTCCGGGCAGGGCACCCTCGAGGAAATCGGTCACCAGCTCTACAGGAGGACGCGTTGGTTGCCGGGCGAGATCTCCGGCAAGGAGCACACTGCCTGCGAGCCGTACCCTTCGACATCACGAAGGGTCTCTCCTTCGTACCGCGTGCCTTGGCCGTGTGGACCAGGATCCGGTACCCCCATGTCTTCAGCGATGAACGGCCTTCGAAGCCGCCGATACCCCTGATGACCGCCAGCCAGGTGTCCTGGACGGCCTCCTCCGCGGATGCCTTGGTCGACACGAACTACATGGCCAGCCTGAGCATGCCACCTGACCAGGTGTCCAGCACCAGAGAGAACGTCGCCTCGTCACCGTCACGCAGCCGCTGGACCAGGACCTCGTCCGGCGGCAGTACGCTCGCGCCCGCCATTCGTCTGTCTCCTTGCCGGCCGTCAACTGAGGGTGTCAGCTTAGGGCAGTCAAGTGGCATGCCGGGCCTGTGCCTTCGTTCATGTCCTGGTCAGGACATCCGCAGCCGTGGCGATCGGGCTGCGGCTGGTCGTCGGCCGCGCCGCAACATGCCGAAAGTGCCACGCAGTTGGCCGCGCGCTCCGGTGTTCAGGCTTTCGCCGGGTAAGCGCCCGGTCGGCCCTTCCCACCCACGGAACTGCACGCATCGCGGAGAGCGTCGACCGGTGCGCTCGGCCGACGGTACTCACCCGCGTGAGCACGAGGGTGAACGGTGATGAGTACAGGTGCTCAGGCCCGCGAACCTGGTGGCGGTCACAGTGGAAGGCATCTTGCAGTGCGGCTGCCGGCCACCGACGAATGGGAGACGAACATGCCGTTCACCTGGAGGACTGCCCGGCCTGCGCGTTCACAGCGTCCGCACCGCGTGGTCGCTGCCGTAGCAGTGAGCGTATCGGCCGCCCTGGGGCTTGGGGCCTGTTCGGGCCTGGAGTACCGGGAAGACGTCTGCTCCAGCGGGGAGTACCCGGTGATGGCGGTGGGCTCGACCGGGTCGGCCTGCGTAGCGGAGGGCAAGAAGCCGCCGAAGGGATTTGTGCGATATCCGCAGGGCAAGGTGCCGAAGCAGGTCGACGACAAGTGGGATCGCTACTGGAACACCCACACCCTGGACACGGAAGGAAACATCATCGATGCACCGTAGGCCGGCTGCCGACCCTAGCTGTGTCGTCTCATGAGGTTGGTGCCGCTTCAGCGGCGGTAACGACGCGCCGATGGACGGTGTCCGGGTGGGGCCGGCTGCGTCAGGCGGTCTGGGCAGGGTCTGTGGCATGGCGGCGAAGTGCTGAGCGTCCTTGAGCTCGAATCTCTTGAGGCCGGGATCGAGCCCGGTCGGCTCCTCATGTCCGACGGTGCCAGAAGGCCGCCCAGACCTGAGCCGTGACGGCGGGCCGGCCGCGGCGGCTGACTCGGACAAGTAAGTCAAGCCTTACTTTCATGGAAATTTGGCTGCATAGTGGAGGGCCGAGTCGAGAGGAGGGCCGCTTTTGCCGCAGTTCAATAAGGATGCCGCAGGACAGGTCGAGGTGGAGCAGGCTCACGTGGCCGCTATGTACCGGCTGCTCGATGAGCGATTGGCGGATGCACGGGCCCAGCTGGCAGATGTGCTGAGGTCGTCGGCCGACGGCGCGGGCGAGGTGTACGCGCGCGATGTCGCCGCGGAGCGTCTGGCACGTCGGATTCGCGCACTGGAGGGGGCCGAGGAGGGGTTGGCGTTCGGCCGGGTCGATGGCGTGGACGGAACCGTCCTGCACATCGGACGGCTCGGCCTGCACGTCGGTGACCGGGACCTGCCACTGCTCGTCGACTGGCGAGCGGACGCGGCGCGGCCGTTCTACGAGGCGACGACCGTCCACCCCATGGGGCTGCGGCGCCGGCGTCATCTGCGGGTCGAGGACCGTGCGGTACGTGCGGTGAGCGACGAGCTACTGGACGGATCGTCGGCCGCGGTCGGCGACATCGTCGGCGACGGTCCGCTGACGGAAGCGCTGGAGGCGCGGCGCACGGGGCGGATGCGTGCGGCGGTGGCGACCTTGCAGGCGGAGCAGGACGCGATCGTCCGGTCCCCGCATCGGGGGGTGACGGTGGTGCAGGGCGGCCCCGGCACGGGCAAGACCGTGGTTGCGCTGCACCGGGCGGCGTACGTGCTGTACGCGTTCCCGGGAGCGGCCGCGCACGGTGTGCTGGTGCTCGGGCCGAACGCGCGGTTCCTCGACTACGTTTCCCAGGTGCTCCCCTCGCTGGGGGAGAACGATGTGCTCATGGCGACGTGCGCGGAGCTGGCCGGGGTGGAGCCCGCAGCTGTGGAGTCGTTCGATGTCGCGCGCCTTAAGGGGAGTTCCGCGCTGGCCGAGGCGCTCGCGGACCTGGTGCGCTCCCGGCAGGCACCTGCCGGCGGCTTCGCGGTCCGAGTGGGGCAGCAGTGGGTCCGGCTGGAGAGCGTAGATGTCGCGGCGGCGCGGGAGGCCGCGGTGGTGAGCGGTCTGGCGCACAACCGGGCGCGGGAGGTGTTCAAGGATCACCTGATCGGCGCGGTCACGGATGCCCTGGAGCGCGACGCCGTCGAGGCCCTCGAACATATAGACGCCGAGATCGCCGAGAGCACGGGCCTGGATCTCGATGCCGCGGCCGAAGCCGATCTGCGGGCTCTCGGCTTCGACGACGCGCCGGCCGCGGATCCGGCTGAGGTGTTCGACGCGGACGCCGTCCGCGCGGACCTCTCGGGCGACGATCACGTCGACCGCGCGGTGGAGTCCCTCTGGCCGCGACTGACGCCCGAAGTGGTCGTACGGGCCCTGCTGGCAGACGCTCGCACGTCGGCGAGGCACCTGCCCTCGCTCACCGACGACGAACTGTCCCGGCTGCTGCGTTCGCCTGATGCCCCGTGGACGGATGCCGATGTGCCGCTGCTGGATGAGGCGGCGGCCCTGGTGGACGGGCTGCCGGAGCGGTCGTTCGGGCACGTCGTGGTCGATGAGGCCCAGGAACTGACCGCGATGCAGTGGCGGATGGTGATGCGCCGCTGTCCGGCCAGGTCGATGACGCTGGTGGGTGACTTCGCCCAGGCGGGCCCTGCGACGGCGGCGAGCGACTGGTCCCAGGCGCTGGGTCCGCATCTCGGCAACCGGTTCTCCCTGCACACGTTGACCGTCAGCTACCGCACGACCCAGGAGATCCTTGCGACCACCCACGGCTTGCTGGCGCGGATCGCCCCCGGTCAGACGCCGAGCCGGTCGATCCGCCACGGCGATCCTCCCCGCCACCTCACCGCCTGCCCGCACTCCGTCGCCACCACCGTGGCCGGGGAGCTTCGGGCGCAGGCGGCATCGCACCCGGACGACCTGCTCGCCGTGATCTGCGCGGACGACCGGGTCGAGGAGTTGGCGTCCGCGGATGTAGCGCCGTGGGCCCGCCTCGTGCCGGCTTCCGAAGCCCGCGGCCTGGAGTTTGACGCGATCGTCGTCGTCGCCCCGGAGGAGATCGCCGCAGCCCGCCCCGGCGGCGAGCGCGACCTGTATGTCGCCCTCACGCGTGCAACCAAGAGACTGTGCACGATCGCCGTACACACGGCTCCGCAGCACATCTCATGACGCCTCTGATGGACGCTCGGAGCTGGTACCTCGACGGGCTGATAGGGCGGGACATCCCAACGTCCCGCTGACGTCGGAAGGGCGTCGCCGGTTATGCCTCACGGCCTGGTCCACGCCGGGGGTCCGCAGGATGGCTGCGTGCCTGGTGTCGGCTTCACGGCGACGCTGATCGCGGAGCCGTCCACCTGTGGCTCATCTCGCCCACATCGACGAGCGTGCCGATGGCGCGCTTGCGTACGCCGTCGGCCATGCGCTTCATGGCCAGCGATTCGATGGCGTCGCACCACAGGTCGAGGTCGGGTGTGGCACTCAGTTCGATGGAGCGGGCTGCGGCCCGCTGCGAGGCGCGGGCCCAGTTGTCCGGGTCCTGCAGGGACGTCAGGGCGTCGATCCAGGCGGTTGAGGTCGTCGCGGTAGGCGAAGATGCCCGCTTCGCCCAGGGACTCGACCAGCCCGGGGGTGGGGTGGGCGATCACGGGGATGCCGGAGGCGAACGCCTCCATCGCGACGCGTCCCCAGGACTCGTACAGGCTCGGCATGAGCATCACGCGGGAGCGGCTGTAGACGTGCTCGCGCATCTGCTGTCCGGGAACGCCGTCGAGGACCTCGCCATTGGGTAGCCGTGGGGGCGGCATGATCTGCTGGCCGTAGGCACTTTGGACACCGAGGAACTTCCACTGCGGTGTCCAGGCGGCGACCTGCCAGAACAGCTCACCGACCTTGTCGGCATTGAGGTTGACCAGGGTCGCGCAGTCGCCGGGCTGCGTGCGGTACTCCTCAGCGATCACCGGCGGGCGCACGCGTAGAAGATCTCGCCGTCCCGCCTGATCCACTCGCTGTTGTAGACGACGAGATCGGCGCCCGCCGCGTTGTGGAAGCTGGCGGCGAAGTTGTCGTGACAGATCACGGCCAGCGGGATGAGACGGTCTCGGGCGAGGCCGGCGACCAGGGGCACGTTCTCGTAGGGGGAGAGCAGCACATCCGCTGTGTGGGCGTGGGCGGCGAAGTCGATGCCTTCCTGGAAGGGAACGACCCGCACCCCGTCGATCTCGTAGGTCTTCTCGCTCCTTCCGGGGTGGGACAGCCAGACCTCCACCTGGTGGCCGCGCTCGGCCAGAGGCCGCAGCATCCCTGACCCGGCGAGGTGACACCTTGTTCGAGCTCTGCAGTGCGATGCTCCGCGAGAACGGCCCGGTGACCTCGCCGGTGGGCCTGACGCTGCTGGCCGAACACCGACGCGGACACGGCGCGTTGTACGACGCGCTCAACCAGGTCCGCATGGACGTGGACAGCTGCGGAAGGCACTGGCCATGCTGCCGCAGCCCAAGGCCGCCGACGGGCGCCTGGTCCTGGCCGTTGATGTCTCCCCGTGGCTGCAGCCCGACGCGCCGACCAGCCCGGACCGCCTGTTCTGCCATGTCTACGGACGCTCGGGACGCTCCTCGGACCAGCAGAGCCGGAGACGGAACCTATTCGGCGCTTGGACCGGTGTCCGGGTTGATCCTGTCGTTGATCTTGCCAGTTACCGCGTCAACAAGGCCTGTCCTGGCGTCCGTTGTGGAGTCGCTGGGTACGCCGTCCAGGGCAGCGCCGTCCTGTACAACATTCTTGGGAGTGATCACCCAGTACGGGTGCCACCAGCCCTGCTCATCGCGTACGGCGAGAAGCACGGACGAGGCGACCGGATGACCGGCAAGCGCCACGGAAGCGGCGTTGACAGCCTGGCCTTGGCTGATGCGGACCTTGGGCAGCGCAGGGTCTTGCGCATGACGTGCGGTGAATGACGCGACGTGGCCACCGGGCCTGATCACCACGTCCATGCGCATCGGCAACATGACGTCGTTTTTGTAGCGGCGCCAGGACACCAGGCGCGCCTCGTCGTGGGGTCCCACCCGGCTGATGGACTGCTTTGCCGGGAGTACCCAGGGGAAGTGGTCGTCGATGAAGCGCTTCGTCACCTTGGCCGCTTCTTCGTCGGATACGTGATCCTGCGTGGGTGCTCCGCGTTCAGGGGCTGGATCGATCATTCCGGACTGCACTTCTCGTGAAGGCCAGTCGATCAACAGGGACCCCTTGTCGGTACTGAGCTGCACGGTTCCCGTGTCTCCGGAGCCCGAAGCGAACTGAACCTTCACGACGGGTGTCACTAGGGTGGCGCAGAGCGCGGCGATGGCGATCATGGCGGCGGAGAAGGCTCGCACGAAGTGTCGGCCGGTCCGGGTGAGATGAGTGCTGCGGTGCCGGTGCCAGAGGACGAGCGCGGCTGCTGCGGTGCCGATGAGTGCGCCGATGCTGTTGGTGATCCAGTCGGTGCTGTCGCAGGCGCGGCCCATCCCCGGAGTGATGGCCTGGACGGTTTCGATGCCGGCGGACATTCCGAGGAGGGCGAGCGCGACGGAGGTGGGGCGTCGTGTGAGCCAGGTTCAGGCTGCCGCGGCGGGTATGAACAGCGCGATGTTCATGAGGCCCTGCGTGGTGACGGCACCGATGAGAGGGTCACCTTCGATGTAGCAGACGTTGTTCGCGGGGGCGTTGAGAGAGAGCGGGTACAGCGTTGCTCCCAGGATCAGCGCGGTCGACGTCGCAGTCAGACAGCTCGCGATAGGCGGCCGATGCGTGGCCTTTGCAACGAGGAGACCGACGAACCCGGCGAGAACGCATACGCCGAGGACGGTGCCCATCAGGATGTGGTCGTTGAGAAGCGTCTGGATCACGGGTCTCTCAGTGGGAGGGTCGAAAGAGGCGTGCCCCGCCCGGGGCGGGCGGGGCAGTCTGATTGTGCTGGCCTCGTGTCAGCAGCCCGTCAAAGGCGCGTTGTAGAAGGTTCCCTGGCCGTCGACGTCCAGGAACCCGACAACGTTCTGGCAGTCGGGAATGTGGACGTTGCTCCACTGAGCGGCCTTGGTGGTCCCGCCGGACTGGGAGAACCAGGAGCCGTGCTCCGGCACGACCAGCGGCTGGCCGATATGGCCGACGGCAACGACATCTCCGCCACCACCGTGCGGCGCTGGCGGGACGAGATCATCGGCCTGCTCGCAGCGAGAGCCCCGCGGCTGGATCACGCCCTGAAGAAGATCGCCAAGCAAGGCGGGGAGGTAGTCCTGATCGACGGCACTCTCATCCCCACCCAGCGCCGCACCGGCGCCGCGAACCGACCGAACTACTCCGGCAAACACCACCGCCATGGCCTGCACGTCCTCGCCCTCACCGACGAGCGGGGCCGAATCATCTGGATCTCCGCCACCCGGCCCGGCCGCACTCACGACATCACCGCCGCCCGCTGCGACCAGATCCTCGCCCACCTGCGCGCCGCCGGTCTCGGCGCCCTGGCCGACCTGGGCTTCGTCGGCCTGGACGACGATCCGGACGACCCCGTGCTCGTCACCGGCTTCAAGGCCACTCGCGCCCGCAAGCTCACCACCGGCCAAAAGGAGGCCAACCAGGTGCTCGCCGCCGCACGCGCCCCCGTCGAACACGGCCTCGCCCACCTGAAGCACTGGCGGATCCTCACCAAACTCCGCACTGATCCCGCCCGCGCCACCCACCGCCTTCGCGCCCTGCCTGACTTCAAGATGGCGCAGGATCAAGTCATCGATTTTTACCGGGGGTTATCCCCACTGCCGTTCCGGATGATCGCCCCATCGCATCGGCCGGCACCGCTCGGGCATCGTGAGCTGGCGACGAGAGCGCGGGGTGTGAAGAGCCTTCCGCAGCAGTGATCTTGCTACGACGACGGAGGATGGACACGTGATCAAGCACAAGCGTGCACTGGGTGGGGCACTCACGCTGGCCGCGGCGGTCGGTGTGATGGGAGGCAGCCTGCCGGCTAACGCCGCCACCGCGGCGACCACGGCCAATGCCACCACCGCACAGTCCCCCCACACTGCCGATGACGCTCATCTGCGCGCGCTCATGCACCGGTTGACCACCGTAGACGGTGCGCCCGGAGCACTCGTCGCGACGCGGGACAGACGCGGCGGCGCGGTGCTGACCAGCGGCGTCGCGGACGTGGACAGCCAGGCGCCGGTGCGTGGCGACAGCAGGTTCCGGATCGGCAGCATGACCAAGCCCTCGTGGCCACGGTCGTGCTCCAGCTGGTGGGAGAGCAACGCGTCGATCTCGACGCCCCGGTGGAGCGCTACCTGCCCGGCGTCGTCCGCGGCCACGGAAACGACGGCCGGGTGATCACGGTCCGTATGCTCCTCCAGCACACCAGCGGCCTGCCCGACTACCTCGACTACCTCAACCCGCAGGACATCCTCGAGGAACCGCTGGCCCACCACGACACCCGCGACCTGGTGGACCTCGCGCTCGCCCACCCGCCGACCTTTGAGAAGCCCGGTGCGAAGCCCGGCTCCGAGTGGCACTACTCCAACACCAACTACCTGCTGGCGGGCATGCTCATCGAGAAGGTGACCGGACACTTGTACGGCGAGGAGATCCGTCGGCGCATCATCGAGCCGCTCGGCCTGCACGATACGTCCGTGCCGGGCGATGCCACGTCGTTCCCCGGACCGCACCCGCGCGGGTACGTACGCTCAGGCGAGGACGCGCCGCTGATGGACATCACCGCATTCAACCCCTCCATCGCGGGCGCGTCCGGCGAGATGATCTCCAGCGGCACCGACCTCAACCGCTTCCTGGACGCCCTCGTTCGCGGCAAGCTGCTGCGCCCTGCCCAGCTCAAGGCGATGATGAAGACCCGGTCGACTGGCAGTGACGACGGCCGGGAGTATGGCCTGGGCCTGGAGAGCCGGACGCTGCCCTGCGGCGGCCTCTACTGGGGCCACGGCGGCGACATCTTCGGCTACCAGACCGTGGGCGGCGCCACAGCCGACGGCAGGCAGGCGACGGTCATGACGAACGTCGACCCGGGTGGAACGGACGCTCAGGACGACGACATGGAAGCCGCCGTCCAGACGGGGCTGTGCGAGGGGCGACACGCACACTCCCAGTAGCGGTTCGGCGCCGCTTTCGCCGCCTCCGCCATTCCCATCGTCCTCCTTGGCCGGGCACGCGGCGTCGTCCCTGGCATGAAGAGAGCCGGGCTCCCGTGATGGTGCGGTCCGCCATGGCGACGAGCGGCCGATCGTCACCGGGCCCGCGGACTGCCGCACGGCGAACTCGTCCCGTTCAGCCCGCACCACGGACAGCTGCTTGGCCAGTTGCTCTTCGCGTCCGTCCAGCTCCGCGCGTCGCGCGGCGATCCGCTCCAGCACCTCGGGGTCCGTCATACGCCGGAGCGGAGGAGCGGCACCGGCGACGACGAACGGGAATCCGCAAAACCTGCGGCCACTGGTCGGTGGCCATCACTGACCCCAAGGAGCCGCGATGATCCGACGTCACCTGACCGTACTCGCCGCGACCGTGACAGCCGGCATGTGCCTGCTGGCCATCTGTTCGCCCGCCCAGGCCGCCGAACCGGCGGGCACCGGCATCGACCTGCCCTCGATCACCGAATCCGGTGACAGCCTCACCTGGTCGGGCACCTACTCCTGCGACAGAGGCCTCCTGCAGACCCTCACTGTCCAAGCCGGCGACGACGCCGGCCACACCGCCACCGAGACCATCCCCCGGCTCTGCCTGACCCCGGTCACCGGCGCCCCGATCAGCGGCACCCTCACCACCGGCCCGCTGGGCCTGGGCCCCGACTGGACCGGCACCGTCACGGTCACTGCCACCATGCGCGACGTGACCGGCGCCGTCACCGCAGAAGCCACCGACGCGCTCTCCGGGGGCCATCTGAGCGACCTCACCATCGATGACGCCACCAGCAACACCAACGGCGATGTCATCCTGTCGGGCACCTACCAGTGCGCCGGCGCCCCGCTGGCCATCACTCTGACCGCCGACACCGTCAGACTGCCCGCCGTCCCCGCCCCCTGCACCAGAGCCGTCGACACTCCCGCCACCTGGACCGCCACCGCCCCCGCCACAGCCCTGTCCACCGTCCAGCCCGCCACCGGAGAGCTGGACGGAGTCCTTGCAGCACCCGTCACCGGCCTGGCGCCCAAGGAAGACGCACAGAGGCCGCCCGACCTCAAGGCGATCCTGGAGAAACTCAAAGGGGGCAGCGCCAAGTCGTGAGCTTGTGGTCTATCCGGTGCGGCGTGGTCTGGTGCCGATTTTGTGGTGGGTGGGTCGGCGGTGGAGTTCGCCGGTGACCAGGAGGAGGCCGACGTCGTAGCGGTCGGCGGGGGCGGGCGATTCGGGTGGCCGCAGATCGACGCATGCTGGTCTCGTGGCCCGAAATACCCGTTGCGCCGTGATCGGAGAGCCCGATCCGCAGGAGTGCCCCGAGACGTGCACCACCTGCGATCACGGACACTGCTGGGGCTGCGGGGCACGCACCCGCGCCGACCACCGCGTGGCCCGCCCTGCGGAACCAAGGTGCCCTGCGTCAGGGCACCTGCCGTCAGGGCGCCTGCCGCCACGCGCCTGTGCCGTCAGGAGACCTGCGCCTTGTCGTACAGCGCCTTCGCCTCGTCGCCGAAGTACGGTCCGAACATCCGGTTCGGCAGGAAGGTGTAACCGAAGCTGTTCACCGAGACCTGCAGGCCGGTGCCGGCCGTCTCGCTGAAGCCGGTGAACCAGGGGCCGCCACTGGAGCCGCCCGTCATGTTGCAGCCCAGGCTGTGGTCCCTCGAGAACAGGAAGTCCTTCGAGCTGTTGCCGCTGCAGTAGATCAGCTTCGTGCCGTCGTACGGCGACGCCGCCGGGAAGCCGAAGTCGTACATCTGCTTGTTGTAGCCGCCGTTGAACTGGATGCCCTGTCCGCCCGTCACCGACGTCAGCTTCTGGCCGTTCAGTGGGGCGACGACCGCCGCGCCGACATCGTAGTTGATGTCCTCGCTCGCCTCCCACTGCGGTGTGGTGAGCGTCTTGGACGCGGTCCACTGGCCGTACGGTGCCTGGCCGTTGTTGTACGCGGGCACGAAGACCCAGTTGGTGTGCCAGCTGCCCTGGTACTTGACGCAGTGCCCGGCCGTGATGATCGTGCTGGAGTTCTGGCTGGTCACAGCGTTGCCTGAACAGGACGCCGTACGGCCCTGGAAGGTGAAGAACACCCGGCCGGAGGTCTTCACGACAGCGCCGCCACCGGTCCAGGGGCCCCCGGCCTGCGGGAACGCGGTGGGGGCGATGGTCGTCGCCTTCCCGCCGGGCTTCGGGGCCTTGAGGGTCTTCGCCGCACTCGGAGTGAGCAGCAGATCGAGCGGGGTGGCGCCGCGCATCCGGTCCGCGGTCCAGAAGGTGCCGGCTTTCTGCTGCTCGGCGGCCGAGGGGCTGTGAGCCGAAACGGGTGCGAGGGCGGCCGCGTTGGCCGCGGTGGCGGCCGACAGCCCGCCCGTGAGCAGGGCTCCGACGGTCAACAGGATGCCTGCGGCAGTGCGATGGCGTCTCACGCATGTCTCCTTCTGCGGTGCCCGGCCGGGGTGGTGCCGGGGCAGGTGGGGATGAGAACGGTGCGGATCGACGTGCGTGAGGCAGCGTGCCACGGAGGAACAGGTTCTGTCAGGAGCGCGTCAGGTCATTACGTGCGTGGCTTCGCCTCCGTGCGCGGGGTTTGTCCTTCGTATGCGCGGGTTCGTCCTTCGCGCGCGGCTTCGCCCTCTGCGTGAGCGGCTCCGTTCTTCGCGCACGGATTCGTGCTTCGCGTACGGCTTCTACGCCATATACCGCTGAGTGACACGCCATGAAGCGTTGAAAGTCACAGGTCGGGCCTCCGATGACACGCTCGTCACCGGGCCTGCTTTGTCCCTTGTGTCGTCATCTCTCAGTCCTGGTCGTGGTCCAGTATGACCTCGGCTCCTTCCGGGCTATACGTCGTGCACCATAGGTCATCCGATATCGGACGAGCCGAGGATGCCGGAGCGTTCTCAGGGGGCGCCACGGCTTCGTCGTACACGGGCAGCCTCCGGTACAGGGTGGAGCGGCCGAGGCCGAGATGCATGGCGATGGCGATGGCGGTGACGGACTCCTTGGCGTCACGGCGACGGAGGGCGACGGCGAGCATGTCGCCGTCGACGGCCGGTGGTTCGACCCGCTGGCCGCGAAACAAGACCGGTGCGACGCGGTTCGGCGAAGCTGAACCCCTGGCTGGTCGATGAGATCTGGCAGGCCTTGCGGTAGCAGACGCGGAATTACCAATGGAGTTAGGCCTGGCCTGCGACGACGTCTGCTGTCTCACGAACTCCCAACTCCTTGAACCAAGGGGGGAGTGACCGACTGTCTGCTTTCCATCCTTGCGGCGGTATGCGCGACGACCTGGTTGAGAGGCAGTCATCATTCCTTGACGGAAGGAGCCCGCGCCGTGACGCGCTGTAAGGTCCATCACGCCGTCGGTAGGACGAGCACTCGGCTCGACCATTTCGATCCGATCGACGCGGACACCCACGTGGTCCGGAACGGGCCATGGGGACAGCTTTGTGAATTCATTGGCCTGGAGGCCCATTTCAGTCTGGAGGCGTGACCCCATGGGTATCGACGGGCTCCGCAACGAGACTGACCGGGAAGAGGGAACCGGCATCACGCGGGTCCTCGCCCGGGAAACCGCGGGATGCGCCAGGGACATGGCCGTCGCCGCCCGCTACGCGATCGGGGCGAGCCGGCTGTCCGCGCCCTACTGGATGCTCCGACGGTTCCTGGGGGGCCGCAGGCCGCCCGCTGGACGGTGCCGGCCTGGTACCCATGGAGTTCGCCACGCCACGTCGAACGGCTCGCGTCCTTGTCCGGAAGAACCAGAGTGACCTCCTGATCCTGTGGCAGATGTTCGTGCGCCGCTTCTACGAGCTCGGTACGCCGTACGCGCTCGGCACACGGATCGAGACCCTGGACACCATCGTCGACCTCGGTGGCAACACGGGCCTCGCGGCCTCGTACCTGACCGCCCGCTACCGGCTACGCACCCTGCTGTTCGTCGAACCCGTGCCGGAGAGCGCAGCGATGCTGCGCCGCAACGCTGCCCTCTCTCCCATGGACTGGATCGTGGAAGAGGTGGCGGCGATGGGTGCAGCCGGCACCCTGGAGTTCACCGTCAGCGGCTACTGGGCCGCCTGCACCGGCGTGCCCGAGGTCGCCGCCTTCCGCCGCGCCCGCCCCTACCACCTGGAGAACAGACTGGCGCGCCCCAGCATCCGGGTTCCAACCGTGCCCATGGAGCAGCTACTGCATCGCCACAGCCTCACTCACATCGATTTACTCAAGGTGGACATCGAAGGCGGCGATGCCGACATCTTCGAACGACCGCAGCCCTCGATGGAGTGCGTCGAACGCATCGTCCTCGAAATACATGACCGGTACATCGACGGCCAGATGGTCCGCCACAGGGCCCCTTGGCAGCTCGGGGTCGCGACGCCACTCGAGTATCAAGAGGCCCTGTTGCTCCAGTCCCGCGATCCGGCCCCCGCTCCGTCCAACTCCCGTTTGGCGCCGTACGATTACCTCGCGCACCGGTTCGGGATCGCGGTCGGCCGACTCTTGGAGTCATGCCGCGTCAACGTTGAGTAGGACGATTTTGCCGATGCGGTGGGCCATACATGTTCCTGGACTTCGGCCACGATGGCTGCTTTCTGTCCGGCTTGGCGGGAGCGCAGGGTGGTGCCGTGCACGGATGCGCGCTTGGCGAGGAGTTCGGCATGGTTGAGTTCGGCCGTCAGGCTGTTCTGCAGTCCGATGATGACCAGGCGCCCGTCGAGGGCCAGGGATTTAACGTTGCGCGGAAGGTAGTCGCCGCCGATGACGTCGAGGATCACGTCGTAGGGGACGTGCTCGGCGAAGTCCTCGGTGTGGTAGTTGATCGCGAGGTCGGCGCCGAGTTCTCGGACCCTGGCGGCCTGCTCGGGGCCGCCGACGGTGGTGACGACGCGGGCGCCGTGAGCCTTGGCGATCTGAATGGCTGTCGTGCCGATGCCGCCGGCCCCGCCATGAAGCGCTCCGGGTCTGATGGAGGCTCGATTCCCTGAGAGGATCGAGTCATGGCCCGTCCGTCCCCTTACCCTGCCGAGCTGCGTGAGCGTGCG
>NZ_JBSFGB010000059.1:0-35235 GCF_053596375.1 Streptomyces sp. NPDC001709
GCTGATGATCGCTGCACGAGACGCGTTCCCCACCACACGGCCATGATCGACGATCAGGAGCTCGACGTCTCCCTGCCTACCGTGCACGAGCTCGTAAGGCGTGTATCGAAAGTGCCTGGTGAGGATGGCGGAGAGCCCATTTTGTGATCCAGAATGATGGGATGGTCACGCTTGAGACTCCCCGGTTGATCCTGCGCCGCTGGCGCGAGGAAGACGTTGCGCCCATGGCCGCCATCAATGCCGACCCCGAGGTCATGCTGTGGATCCGTGACGGCAGCGTCCGTGACGAACAACAGACTCGCGACGGGATCCAGGCATGGGAGAGCGAGTGGGAGTCACAGGGCTTCGGCCTGTTCGCCGTGGAGATCCGGTCCACTGGCGAGCTGGCCGGGTTCACCGGCCTGTCGGTGCCCGGCTTCTTGCCGGAGGTACTGCCGGCGGTTGAGGTCGGCTGGCGGCTGGGACGTTCCCACTGGGGGCAGGGCTTGGCCACCGAGGCCGCAGCGGCCGCCGTACGGTTCGGGTTCGAAGAGCGAGGGCTGGAGCGGATCGTCAGCATCACTCAAGTGGGCAACGACGCCTCCGAACGGATCATGACCAAACTGGGGATGCATCCGGTCCGTGAGACCGTCAATCCCACCGGCGGTCGGCGAGTACGGGTGTTCGAGTTGTCGTCGGACCAGTACGTCACCACCACTCGTTGATGGCGGCAACGAGGACGGTAGCCTCGTAGCGGACCCGAGTTTGTTGTACCTGGTGGCCACGGCTCGATGTCTCTTGAGGCGCTTGATGCCGCACTCGACCGCGTGCCGGGCCTTGGAGTCCTCTGGGCCGAACTTCGGTGGCCGGCCACCGCTGGCCCGCGCTTCCTGCGGTTGCGGACCTGGTCGGCCTTGTCCGGAACGGTGCAGCGGATTCCCCGGCGGCGCAGGTAGGCGCGGTTCTTCCGGCAGGCGTACGCCTTGTCAGCTCGCACGTGGCCAGGGCAGACGCGCGGCCGACCCGGCCCTATGCGGGGCACACGGACCTTCTCCAGCACCCGGGCTTCTGACCCTGCTCGACAGCCAGGTGCAGCTTGGTCGTGAACCCGCCGCGCGAACGCCCCAGCCCGTGATCACCGGGCTCGTCGAAGACACCGCCCGGTGGTTCCTTCTGCAGGTCACCCTGCTTGCGGGCCCCGGCTGCATGCTGATGGGGCACGGCACACAGTGGAGTCGACGCTCAGGTCCCACACGATCGCGCCCTCCGCATCGGCCATGGCGCCTGGAGCCGGGTGAGAACCTGGTGCCAGGTGCCGTCTCGCTGCCACCGGCGAAACAGGCCGTAGATCCAGCCCCACGGCCCGTACTCGACGGGCACGTCCCGCCACGGCACCCCGGTGCGGACCCGGAACCGTACGCCGTCGATCAACTGCCGCCGGGATCAGACCGGCGGCTGCCCCACCTTCCTCCTCTTCGGCAACAACGGCTCCGGCACCGCCACTGCTCATCCGTGAGATCTCCCCGCCCATGAACCGAGATCATCCACAGTTCAAGATCCACTTGAGTGGGGCGTGCGCAGACCAGAGTGGGCGACCCTGGCCTGCGCACGCGCGTCAAGCCACCGCGCCGGCGATTCCGGTGCGGCCGTCGGGGACGCCGGCGATCGTCACGATGACCTGTTTGCGGACGGCCTCGCCGAGCGCGTCGGCCAGTGCGTCGGTGACGGTGGCGACCAGGCGGGCGGGGGCGTCCGGGACCTCGGGCAGGTGGTATGCGGCCTCGCGCATGCTGAGGGTGACGAGAGGCGCATCGTGGTCGATCGGGTTGCCGCCGATACCCCGGCGGTGCTGCGGGATGCCGATCAGGTCCACCCCGACGAGGCGGCGGAACTCTTCGCCATAGACGGCACCCACCGCGTCGGCCAGGGCGCTGATCAGCTTCGGTTCTACCGTTCCGTCCAGGGCTTCTTCACGGATGTGCACGATGAAGTGCGGCATGGTGGCAACTCCGTTCACGCCGGTACGTAGGATGAAGGCAAGCTGGCTTTGCCAGCAAAACACCTTTGAAGTCAAAGATAAATATGGAGAGGTGTGCGATGTCAAGGCCCAAGGCGCGCGACGCGGCAGAGGGTGGCGAGAACGGGGTCGATGACACCGTCAGGGCCCTGCTGCTGCTCATGCCCCGGATGGTCGGCAGAGTCAAGAAGATCCCGGTGCCCGAAGCGCTGCAGTCCTCTGCGCTGGCCCCGCGACACCTCTCACTGCTCTCCTACCTGCTCTTCGACGGGCCGATGACCGTAAACGAACTGGCCGCCCGGCTGCAGGTCGCGCCGACGACGGTGAGCCTGCTGGTCGGCGACCTGAGCCGGAAGGGGATCCTGGAACGGCGCGAGGACGAGGCGGACCGGCGTCGGCGGATCATCGGTATTGCGGCCGATCAGCAACCCGCGATCACTGCCTGGCTCGCCCCGGGCGCAGCTGCGTGGCGCAAAGCGTTGGCACCCCTGACGCCGGATCAGCGGCGGCTGTTCGTTGACACTTTGCTCGCATACGAAGCCGCGGTCGGCGGCGAAGAGCCAAGCTGAGCCGAGCCCGCAGGCAGCGGATATCCCACGCGGGGACCGGCCGTGCCGACGGTCACGTGATTCGGCTCTGCCGGAGATCTTGTGACCGGTGTGCGTTGCGCAGCTCCGCCGGAAGGGTGGCCCGCAACTTGAGTCGGGTGGTGGCGAGCGCCTGGCCGAGGCCGAGTTCGGCAGCGGTGCCGGGGAGTGCGGCGAGGAATGCGGCCTGCGCCTCGTCCGCGGTCGGTCCGGTGAGGCGGGTCCGGTAGCGGTCGACCGGTCGGTAGCCGCCCGCATGTCCAGCGTCGTCGTACAGCGGCACTCCGGCGGCGGCCAGCGTCTCGACATCCTGGTAGCCCGTACGGACCTCGACGTCCTGATAGACGGTACGGACGGAGATCTCCAGCTCCTCGGCCAGCTGCTCGGCGGTCATCCGGCCCCGGTTCTGGAGCAGCAGAAGCAGGGAGACCAGTCGACTCGCGTGCATGCGCCCAGTAGCCCGATATCCACTGACAGTGGGTGTCAGTGGAGTGCTCCTAACCTGCGGCACATGGACGACTTCGACTTCCTGCACGGCTCCTGGAACGTGGCCAACCGCCGCCTCACCACCCCGCTCGGCGGTCCGGGCGCCGGCACCTGGCAGGAGTTCTCCGGCCACTCGGTGATCCGGCCCCTGTTCGGGGGCGCCGGCAACATCGACGAGATCACCTTCCCCACCCTCGGCCGCCAGGGCGTGACCCTGCGGCTGTTCGACCGCGAAACGCGTCAGTGGTCGATCCACTGGTCAGACAGCCGGACCGGCCGGCTGGACCCCCCGGTGATCGGCGGTTTCACGGGCGACCGCGGTGACTTCCACGGTGAGGACACCTACGAGGGCCGCCCGATCCGGGTGCACTTCACCTGGTACCGCCTGGGCCCGGATGCTGCCCGCTGGGAGCAGGAGTTCTCCGGCGACGGCGGCCGGAGCTGGGAGCTCAACTGGATCATGGACCTCACCCGCACCGGGTCGGCCGGCGCATGAGCATCGTCGAACTCCGCCAGTACACCCTGCATCCCGGCGCCCGGGAGACGTTGATCGAGCTGTTCGAGCGCGAGTTCGTAACCGGCCAGGAGGCGGCCGGCATCACCGTCGGCGGCCGGTTCCGCGACCTCGAGGACCCGGACCGCTTCGTCTGGCTGCGCGCGTTCCCCGACATGACGCACCGCCGACGCGCGCTGGAGGCGTTCTACACCGGCACGGTCTGGCGGGAGCACCGCGACGCGGCCAACGCCACCATGATCGACAGCGACGACGTCCTGCTGCTGCGCGGTCCGGGCTTCGCGCCGGAGTCGGGCACTCACGAGACGGTCGCGACGGTCTGCCAGCCGTCGGACGAGGCCGCCTTCGA
The DNA here is from genome assembly GCF_053596375.1 of Streptomyces sp. NPDC001709. Classification (NCBI taxonomy): domain Bacteria; kingdom Bacillati; phylum Actinomycetota; class Actinomycetes; order Kitasatosporales; family Streptomycetaceae; genus Streptomyces; species Streptomyces sp. NPDC001709. The sequence goes on from NZ_JBSFGB010000059.1 coordinate 3,933, forward strand.
CGCGTACGCCGCCCGGCACCTGGGCCCGCGCCATGCGCTGCACCGCACCGAGCACGCCGAAAGCGACTACCCCCTGCTGCCGGTCCGTACCGGGGTGGACATCCGGGTCTGGTTCGGCCCGGCCGAGGCACCACCCTGGCCGATCCGGCGGCTGCGGCTGGAACCCGTCACGACTTGCAGGTGACAGCACCGCACTATGACTCCGACCAGCATGGCGCCCAGGGCAAGTACCTTCGCCTCTGCCGGATCCAGGTCTTCGACTATCACATCAACATGCATCTGGGCCGGACGATCAGGGTCGCGCCGCTGTGGCGACCGAAATCCGACGATGCGCTGGAAGGTTAGGGTCTCCGGGCCTGTCGTGCTCTTGAGTACGACGTAGTCCGCCGTGTCTTCCACCCGCGACAACGACAGCAGGCCCTCGTAGAAGGAGCCGTCACAACACTCCAGGCAGCACCCGAGCTTCTTGGATACTGGCGCAGGTTCCGTGTTCTGTGCGAGGCGTGGTGACCAACTCACCCAGTGAACTGACACGGACGCGGTGAAACCGCGGTACATGGCGCAGCGTCTTGATCCCCAAGGCCGGGAGAACGCATCCGAGTTATGCCATCTCGGGCCTATGGGAATGTATCAAGAGAGGCTGGTTCAAAATGACACGTTGGAACCGTTCCCTTTACCGCGGTGCCACTCTGGGGATGGCCGCTGCCGCAGTGGCCCTGCTCTCAAGCTGCACGCAGAACAGCGCCACAGCGAACAGCACTACTCAGAACGCGACGCACACGCCTTCTTCGTCGGCCGTAGCGTCCACAACGGCGGGCACTACCACTGGGCACACTGCTGCCGGCTCCTCGGCCAAGACCGGCGGCTGCCGGTCGCTGCCGGCGTCGCCCACTGTCAAGGCGAGCGTCACGGCGGCCTACCGCAGACACGCTCAACCGTCCCTCACCCACATTGCGCCTGTCAAGGGCACTTTCTACTACGGCAGTTGCGACGGAGTCCTCTACGCGGGAACCCGATTCCACCTCACTCCCGGCAGCACGGAGGCGGAGCAGGTCGCCCTGCAGGATGACGGAGCTGCGATGAAGTACTTCGTCGATCACCCGGGCGCCGGTTGGCGCTACGTGGCCAGCGACAGTTTCCCCGCCGGCCCCCGGGGGTGTGCCGCCATTGCCCAGATCCCGGCCCACCTCGCTGCCCTGTGGAGCGACTGCCAGTCGACGGCAGGCGAAGGGTGACCTCCTGAGCCGAAGTAGGCGGTGCCCCGGTCGCCGTCAGCGGTGTAGACGAGGACGACCGCGCCCTCTCGCTTCCCCACGGTGCCAGGGTAGCGCTGGACGACGGTCGTACCCGGCGGTGTCCACATCCACCGGGTCCTGGACGTGGGAGCGGCGGGAGAGCAGGCTGCTCCGCGAGTGCGCTTTTCCTGGCACCTTGTCAGTGGCAGCAGGCAGACTGCGGTGCATGACTTCGGTGACCTCACGTGACTATGCCTGGATACGTTCCTCTCCGTGGTTCGACTACGCGTTGGAGACCGGGTACACCCTGACCCTGCTGCGGGGCGTCGCCCCGAGGGAGGTGCTGCGCGTGATGGAGGCGGAGCCCCTGGGTACGTGTATGGGGGTGGACGCGCTGATCGAGCGGCAGGATGAACTGCTCGACCCGACGGACTACTGGGACGAATCCTTCATTGCGGGCGTGTTCACCGTGCCGAGCCAAGGCGGCGGCGATTGGACGCTCGTGTTGCACGTCGGAGAAGGGGGCATGGGGATGCAGTCGCGTTTCCTGGAGGCCCTGTCGGCGGGCGGGCGCGCCGTGGTGCACTCCAGCAATGGAGGCAAGCCCATGCACTTCTTCAACTGGTATGAGGACGGGGAACTTCGGACCACCTTCGAGTGGCCCACAGCAAGGTACGGCAGCACCCCCGATGCCCTCGACTCGGTGATGCGTGAGGTCGGTTTCGAACTGTCGGACGACGAGGGCGAGACGAGCGGGCGTGTCGATACCAAGGCGGCGGCCTTCGCCCTCGCCGAGCGGCTGACCGGGGTTCGGGTAACGGAGGAACTGCTCCGGGATGCCGAATACCAGCTCGGGCTCGTACCCGAGGAGCCCGTCGAGGAGTGGACCGGCATTGTCATTGACATCGCCGATGCCCACGGCGAACGCCTCTCCAAGGAGGTCACCCGCGACGAGATCGGGGGCGCTGTGGCCCGCGCCCGCGCCGAGGCCGCAGAACCGATTGTCATCCGCGGGCCTTCATCACCTGCTACCTGACCGCAGTCTTGTTTTACTGGCGCACAGCACTTGTTCCACAGCTGTCGCATGCCTGGTTGGCTAGGGCGGCGTTCAGCGGCCCCAGCGAGGCGACCCCAATTGGCCCCAGTTCGACGCCGAGTTGGGCGGCCTAGCCTCTGGGAGCTGGTGATCAAGCGGTTCGGGGAGGGGCGGGGCAGGTGTGGGGGAACCGGGAAGAGACGCCGCGCGGGCTGCGTGCCGGGTGCGTGGCGCTGTGGGCGGTCGGCGCGGTGCTGCTGGGGAGATCACGCGGGATTCTGGGCGCGAACAAGGCGTTCCTCACCAATGTCCTCTCGTCCCTGACGGCCGCGGCGTTCGGCATCCCGCTGGCCCTGGTGATCCTCAACCGGGTCGCCATGGTGCAGGCCGAGTCGGTGGAAGCACGTGCCGGGCGGCGTCTGGCCATACGGGTGGCCGGTGATCTTGCCACGTCCGTGTCACGGCTGGTCCCCGGGCCCGCGGCTCGTCTTGAAGACGCGGCCGCGGGCCTGCTCACGGTGGAGCGGACTGCGCAGGCAGCCCTCAAGGGCTGGGAGCCGAACCGGGACGACGGCGCTTTAGCTGAGCTCCGGCACCAGCTCACGGACGGGACGCTGGAATAGGCCCTGGGGGAGTTCCGTGCCGCAGTGCGTCCGGGCAGCGCGGCCGTGCCGGCGGTGGCGGAAGTGGCGGAGCGCTGGTCGTCTTTGAACACGACCGTGCGCAGCAGGCTGCTGGAGACCGGCGGGGCCTGGGCGAGCGCGCATCTGGCCGCCCATATCGACGAGTACGTATCCCGGCTGACGCCGAACCCTATCTGGACGGCTGGCTCCGCGACCTGGACATGGCCCAGCAGCGGTTCACGGACAGCGGGGACATCTCCGGGCACTGCAGGAGCTGTGGCGTCAGCTGGAGATGGGATCCGAGGTGGCCGAGGCCGTGATCGCACTCGGCACTTTGAGCCGGGCTATTTCGCTGTGCTGGTCCTGTTCGCCTTGGTGCGGGCCAGACGGTAGGACTCGGGTCCGGTCTCGATCAGGGGGCGTAGAAGGTGAGCCGGTCCACGATCGCCGCGCAAGGCCGCGGTCGAAGTGGATGCGGTAGATCAGCCGCGGCCGGTGGCCGGCTTTGGTGCAGAGCAGCCCCGCCATCGAGACACGGTTGGTGCCTGCGGCGGTGACCCGCGCCACCGGGAGCTAGTGATCCTCGCTGGAATCTACGCCGTCATCTCCGGCTGGACGCTCCGACTTCCAGGCTGCCCTGCCGACATTCGCGCTCAGCAACCTGAGCTGCGGCATAGCCCTGTTGGATGCCTGGCTGATCGCTTCCCCCTGGGTGCTCGCCCGGCACCCGGGCACCGTTGCGATCCTGAGCAACGTCATCACCGGTGCCGTCGTATGCCTGCTCGGGCTCGTCGCCGGCGGCATGCTGATGAGCAAGGTCAGAAAGGCGACATGATCCCACCGGCCGGCCCCGGCCGCTGGTGACCCCGAGGGCCGCCGCCCGCGCTCCCCGCGGGCCGACGGCCCGCGTGTTGCCTCAGCCGGGGTGGAAGGCGTCGGCCTCGGCGGTATCTGCGTCCCACGTCGAGGAGCTGGTGTCCGCGTGCTCCGGCGGGGGCGCGCTGTCGTCCGGGGGCGGGGTCGTAGGTGTGGCGACGTCGAGAGGATTGGTGTCATCGGGGCCGGTCAGGGCGTTGCCGGGGTCGAGGGAAGGGTGGGGGTGGTCGGGTGTGCCAGTTGGTCCGCCGGACGAGGTGTCGCTCTCGTGTGTGGGATACAGGGCGTTGTTCTCGTATGAGGGGAACAGGAGGCCCGGATCCGGGTGGCCGGCGAGGTCCGGTGACGGCCCGGCGGGATGGGTGGGATCGAGGAGGACGGCGTCCGGCTCGGCGGGGGCGAAGGAGGGGAGCTGTTCTGGGTGGGGAGTGCTCGCATCCAGGACGGGGTCGGCCGGGGTGACGACGTGCGGGAGTGGGGCAGGAGCGTCCTGGACGGTCGTGACGGCTTCCGGAGGCGTCTGAAGTGCCGTGATCGCCGTGTCTCCGTGCGGGCCGGCCGCAGCGAGTACCGCCTTGTCGCCTGCACCGGCCGGTGCGGTCGAGTTCGACGGGGAGTCGGGCTCTGGCGCCCCGGGTTCTGCCTCGGGGACCTCGGGTTCGACAGGCGGCAGCGGGGATTCTGAGGGCTCCATCGGGAGCCCCTCGCCGATTTTTTCGAGCAGATGGTCGAATATATGTTCGCCGCCCTCCTTGACCGCCAGCTCGCCGAGTTCCTTCGCCGCCTCCTTCACCGCCGCCTCCGAGAGTTTTTCCACGACGGCCTTGCCCAGGATCCCGGCGATCTCCTTGGCGAGCAGGACGTATTCCACCGGGTTGGTCTCCGACTCCACGGCGTCCTTGAGGTTCGGATTCTTCTCGGAGAAATGCATCTCGGGGTTTCCGAGTCTGTCCACGCCGAAATGTATGAATCCGAGGTCCTGGGTCACGAGGCGCGAGTGCGGCTGCCCGATCTCATCGCCTCTCATGTTGTACCTGGCCTCGCCCGGATGGCACCCGGAACGTGCTGCGCCGCCTGGAGGCCGAGCTCGGCATCACCGTGATCTACCTGGACAAGAACCTCGGCAAGAAGCACGCCCTGGTCCGTGCCTGCGAAGTGGCCGACGGCGACGTCATCGCCTTCACCGACTCGGACTGCGTCCTGGCCCCGGACGCCCTGGGCCGCTGCATCCGCGCCCTGGTCGCCCACCCCGAGCTGGGAGCGGTGAGCGGCCACGCCCGCGCGCTCAACGCGGGCCTCACCTTCTTCACCAAGGCCCAGGACGCCTGGTACGAGGGGCAGTTCCGGGTGGCGAAGGCCGCCGAGGCCACGTTCGGCTCGGTCACCTGCGTCTCCGGACCGCTGGCGGTCTTCCGGCGTGACGCCATCTACAACTATCTGCCCGCCTGGGCGGGTGACCGCTTCCTGGGCGCGCCCTTCCGCTTCGCCACCGACCGTCAGCTCACCGGTTACGTCCTCGGCCAGAAGTGGAAGGGCCGGGCGCTCAAGCGCCGGTACGCGGACTCGCCCTTCGTCACCGCGCAGGACTACGCGGAGCGCGAGTGGCGGATCGGCTACGTGCAGTCGGCCAAGGTGTGGACCAATGTCCCCGCCCGTTTCCGGCCCTTCATGAAGCAGCAGATCCGCTGGAAGAAGAGCTTCATCCGCAACCTGTTCTTCGCCGGCTCCTTCATGTGGCGCCGTGGCCCGGGGCCGGCCGCCCTGTACTACGGCCATGCCCTGTGGGTGAGCGCCGCCCCCTTCATGGTCTTCTGGCACCTGGTCTGGGCGCCGCTGCACGGCGGAGCCTTCCTCACCCTGCTCTACCTGTGCGGGGTGTTCCTCAAGGGCTGCGTCTGGGGTCTCGCCTTCAAGATCGAAAATCCGGGGGACGTCCGCTGGCGCTACCGGCCGCTGATGAGCATGCTCTCCGCGCTGCTGCTGGCCTGGCTGCTGCCCTATTCCCTCGCCACCATCCGGCGCGGGGTCTGGTCGAGGAGCGCCACCTGATGAACACCCTGCGCGCGGTCACGCGCCTGCTTGCCGCCCTGCTGTCCATCGCCGTCGTCTGCGGCGTCTACCTGATCGTGCTCTCCCGAGGAGGGATCCTGCCGTGATCTGGACCGATCTCCTGTCGAAGCCGGCGAACCCGCCCGGCGGCCCGGTCGGCCGGGTCCGGCACCCCCGACGCGGCCTTGCGTACTGGCCGGTCCGCTTCGGGCTGGGCCTGCTCGCGCTGGCCGTACTGGCCCTGCCCTTCTACGCGGCCGACCAGTACTACCTGTACCAGAAGTACATGAGCACCCAGGTCAGGCTGTCGGACATGAACCTTTCCCCGCACACTCCCGCCCAGTGGAGCCGGGCGGGGCAGGGACTGCCGGCCACCTCGGCCCCGGTGGTGCTGGCGTACCACGACATCAGCCCGCACCCCGGCCCCTCCGTGGTCACCCCGCGAGCCTTCGACCAGCAGCTCAGCGCCCTGCAGGCGGCCGGCTACCACAGCCTCACGACGGACGAGTTCATCGACTACCTCAAGGGCGGACCGGTTCCGCCCCGCTCGGTCTACCTCACCTTCGACGACGGCCCCAACGGACTGTGGGTGTACGGCGACCGCATCCTGGCCCGGCACCACATGCACGGCGCGGTGTTCCTGATCACCGGCCGGGTGGACCACGACCGACCGCACTACCTGTCCTGGCTCGAGATCAAGCGAATGGCTCACTCCGGCCGCTGGGACTTCCAGGACCACACCCACGACCTCCACCGGCGCGCCGCGGTCGACGCCGCCGGACACAAGGAGTCCGCGCTCTCCCACCGCCTGTGGCTGCCGGACGGCAACCGCCTGGAGACACAGGCGGAATACCAGTCCCGGATCAAAGCCGACATCGGGCAGTCCTTCGACGACATCACCGCACATGGCCTGCCCGCACCGCGGCTCTTCGCCTTCCCCTCCTCCGAGGCCACCGAGCGCGCCGACGTACCCCTGCCGGGACCGACCCTGCAGGACCTGCTGTCCAAGTACTTCACGGCCACCCTGACCGACGTCTCGGTACGGCCGCTCACCGCCAGCCGCCGCGCCGCGGCCGCGCACCAGGTCCAGCGGCTCGAAGTGACCGGCTCGACCACCCCCGAGCAGCTGCTCTCCCGGATCGCGCAATGGGTCCAGGTCCCACCCGCCGGCAACCTCCTGGACCGGCCCGACCTGTGGACCCGTCACGACGGGACCCACCAAAGCGGCCTGGGCCCGTTCGTCGGAGCAGGGCCGTTCCCGGCCCGCGCCCGCCACGTCGCCGCCGACTACCGTCGCACGAGCAGCCTTGACTGGAGCGACTACCAGGTCGACGCCACCGTCGCAGGCCTGGGCGACGGCACGAACCAGGCCTCGGTCACGGTGCGCAACGACAGCCTCGACCCCGTGACGGTGACCGTCAGCCGGGGCAGCCTGACCCTCGCGCACGGCGGCCACAGGGTCGCGACACGCCGGCTGGCCCCCGCGTCGTCCCACACCATCCGGGTCACCCTCAGCGGCGCCACCACCACCGTCCAGGTGGACGGCACCACCTCGGTGAGCTGGACCTCCCACGGCAGCAGCAGCGACCTCACCGGCGGTGTCGGGATCCGGACCGGGATCAAGCGGGCCAAAGCGTCCTGGCCGACCTTCACCGCACTGCGAGTCTCGTGTAAAGCGCCGCAATGCGACGCGCACCCGGCCTCCGACAACCGGCAGACCAAGGGGGTGTAGGTGGTGACTGCCCCCTTCCGCCGGCGCCGCCACCCCGCGTCCCCGGCCGACGCCGAAGCGACCCGCCACCACACCGAAGGCCGGCGGACGAGCGCGGCCGAGGCACGCGGACCGTCCCGGCGGGCGGTGCTCGGCGGCCTGCTCCTGGGCGCCGCGGCAGCGGGCGCCGCGGCCGGCACCGCCGCGGAGCTCCTCACCGGGCCGAAGCCGGCGCGTTCCTTCAGGGCCCGCTTCCCCGCGGACGGCCTGGTCACCAACGAGTACGCCTACCGCAATCCGCACGACCCGCTGGCGCGCACCTCGCCGGACTGGTCCGTCACCAGCGGCTCCTTGTTCGCCCGCGACGGCGACGGCTGGACCGGCCCGCCGGACGTGGGGGACACGGGCCCGGACTCAACCCGGCACACCGACTCGGCCGTCTTCCGACTGGTCACCCACCGACGGGACTTCGGGGCGGTGAAGGTGCGCACCACGGTGTGCCCGGCGCCGCCGGCCACCACCGAACGGACGCCCGCGCAGGACTGGGACGGCGGCCACATCTGGCTGCGCTGTCACGGTCCCGAGGAACTGTACGCGCTGAGTTTCCGCAGGCGTGACGGGCTGGTGGTGATCAAGCGCAAGGTCACGGCCAAGGACGCCTCGGCCGTGGACGGCGGGGGCTACGCCACGGTGGCCGAGCGCAGGCACACCTTCCCCTACTGTACCTGGCACCGGGTGACGGCCGGCGCGGTCAACACGCCCTCCGGCACGGTGCTCCTCCGCCTCGACATCGACGGGCAGACCGTCCTGGCCGCCGAGGACCGCACACCGGGCCCGCTGTTGACGCCGGGCGGGGTCGGTCTCCGGGCGGACAACACCGAGCTGCTCTTCAGGGACTTCACCGCGCTGGTGCCGCGCAGTTGAGCCACGGGGCAGACACCGGCCGCCCCACGGCCGGCGGATTCCACGATCGCACCGGCACCGTGGCGGGGTAGGCGGCGCCGCCGTTCTCCGGCCTCACCCAGGAGCATGTTTTGTACACCGCGACGACCGAGTCGCCGAGGGACACCGCGAGCTCGCCGGAGCTCACTTGCCACTGCGGCTGTACCTCCTTCTCCGGCGCAGCTGACAAGCTGCGCCGGCGGCCGCTCCTGCCCCGGACGGCACGGTGTGGTCTGGTCGTAGCCGTTCACGTCGGCCACGCCGCACTCGTGGACGCCCACACCAACGGTCGTGATCAATACACCTAGCACCGTTGTTCCTTCAGGACAGCCGTGGGTGGCACCGACACCCTCTGCGGCAGATGGAGATCACCGCAGAATTTATGGAACGCCACTACCCGCAGGCCCGCCAAAGCCCACCCACGCTGCAGTCTCGGGACGAGGCCTAGAGGGGACGGTTCGCCGTCTGTTTGGATGACCTCTGAAGGGCTATCCAGGAGGTGGCAGACACATGGTGTCCACGGAGAGCGTTCTCGCGTTCGCTGCGATGTCACTATTGGTGATCGTGATTCCAGGGCCGAGCGTGCTGTTTGTGATCGGCAGAGCCCTGGCGCACGGCCGCCGCACGGCGCTGGCGACCGTCCTGGGTAACCTGATCGGTTCGTACCTTCTGGTGACGGCTGTGGCGTGGGGCCTGGGCACACTGGTGGAGACTTCCGTGGCGGTGTTCACGGGCGTGAAGCTGGCTGGCGCGGCGTATCTCGTCTACCTGGGCGTGCAAGCATTCCGGCATCGCAAGCTGATGCGCGTGGCGGACATGGAGGCCCCGGCGGGTGAGCGGCGCGGCGATCTGCGCACGGTCCTGGACGGTACTTTCGTGGGCTTCACCAATCCGAAGGGCCTCATCTTCTTCGCGGCGGTGCTGCCGCAGTTCGTGAACCACTCGGCGGGCCGTGTCCCGCTGCAGATGATGGTGTTGGGGCTGGTTCCGGTGGCCATCGGCCTGATCACGGACACCCTGTGGGGACTGGGTGCCTCGGCGGCTCGTTCCTGGTTCGCCCGCTCGGACCGCCGCCTGTCGATGGTCGGCGGGGCGGGCGGCTTCGCGATGATCGGGCTGGGCGTGACCGTGGCAGCGACGGGCCGCGCCGACTAGGGCTCGTCCGGCGGATCATGGGCCGAGCCAGAGCCAGAGCCGGAGCCAGAGCCAGAGCCAGAGCCGGACCGAGGCGGGGGCCGGCCAGTGCCCTAATCGTGTTGACCGCCCCCGGCAGGCAGTGCTGGAGTCGGCACGTGGACAGCATCCCCGCCAACCGGCGGTTCTGGAACCAGATCAGCAGCGTCTACCAGCACGAGCACGACCCGCAAATCGGCGCCACACCCCGGCTGTGGGGGATGTACTCCATCCCCGACGCGCACCTGCACGCCCTGGGCGACGTCACCGGCAAGCGCGTCCTCGAACTCGGCTGCGGCGCCGGCCAGTGGTCCAGGGCGCTCGCCGCCGAGGGCGCCACCGTGGTCGGGCTCGACCTGTCCGAAGCCCAACTCGCCGCAGCGGCCCGCGCGATGGGAGCAGCCCGCTACCCGCTGGTGCAAGGCGCCGCCGAACAACTCCCTTTCGCCGCCGACAGCTTCGACCTGGTGTTCTGCGACTTCGGTGGGCTCAGCTGGGCGCCCCCGCACCTGGCCGTCCCGCAGGCCGCACGCGTCTTGAGCCGAGGCGGGCGCCTGGTGTGCAACGTCGCCAGCCCATGGTTCGAAGCTTGCTACGACGAAGCCGCCAGCCGCGTGACCACGACGCTGCAGCAGGACTACTTCGGGCTGAACACCATCGCCGAAGGCGACGGCGCGACCAGCTATCAGCTCACCTACGGCGACTGGGTCAAGGTCCTGCGCGGCGCGGGTCTCATCATCGACGACCTCATCGAGCCTCGGCCCGAACTCGGAACACCCAACGGCTACAACGAAACCGACCCACCCGACTGGGCACACCGCTGGCCGGCGGAACTGCTCTGGGTAACTCACAAACCGTAAGTTCCGCCGCGCCGAGACGTGAAGGCATCCTCTCGCCGGGCAGGCCTAGGGCCTGTCCGGCTGATGATGGGCGGAGCCGGAGCCGGAGCCGGAGCCGGAGCCGGATCGAGGCGAGGGTGACGGTCCCGTGGAAGACGTAGGCGCGTTTGTCGAAGCGTGTGGCCACGGCCCGGAAGTTCTTCAACGCGTTGATCGTCCGCTCCACTTCGTTCCTGCGTCTGTAGATCGTCTTGTCGAAGTCGGCGAGCCGTCCGCCCCTGCTGCCGCGTCTTTTGCGGTGGGCCCGCTGATCTCGGGGCTCGGGCCGTCCCGCCTCTGGACCTGGCCGGCTGACACAGTGCGTGCCGGCTGGTGGTGGGGCTTCAGAACGGGCGGTCGGTCGTGCCCAGGACGACCAGTTCGGTGCTGTCCAGCACCTCCGCGAGCGCCTGCGACGCGCCGCGCATGTGGAAGTAGTCCCACTGCGCGCGGCGGATCACCTGGTCCGGGTGGCTGAGCGCGCGCAATACGTCCCAGTGCAGGGCCTGGGCCCAGACGTAGCCCGGTTCGCCGTCGACGTCCATGTCCTGCACGTCGATCGGGGTGTCCGCGAGCGCGGAGGCCAAGCGGCGGCTGTCCACGGGCCCGGCGGCGAAGTCCAGGAACGCAGTGGGGTCAGCACCCAGGGGCGCGTCGTTGGCGCTCTCATCGTCCCGGTCCGGCCAGGAGTCGTAGCGGTGGGCGCGCACTCCGTCCCGCCAGACCTCCAACTCCAGTCGGTCACCGTCGTACTGGAAGGCGGCCAGCACCGGGGCGCCCAACTCGGCGCTGATCGGCCCGGCGAGCGCGAAGACACGGTTGTCGTCGACGGACCGGTCCGGATGGACGAGGCAGAATCTCGGCCCGGCGGGAATCGCGTAACCAGCCGCGCAGACCTCGCGCAGGACGGGGGCCGCCTGTTCGAGCGGCACGGGAATCAGAATCGTGCCGTACGTGGTCACGGCCTCACCTCCTGGGACGCGGTGACCCTACGTGGCGGTGAAGCTACGAGCAAAAGAAATACGCCCACTTCGGATCGCGCTCGTTCGATGATCTCGCCGAGCCTTCCATGACGAGCTTTCGACGGGGATGCCCACCACGGCAACGGCACCCAGCGCCCTTCGAGCAGGACCCCGATGTGCTCACCATCTCGGTGTACAGGCCCTAGGCTTGGCCGGTTCCGAGGGCGTTGCGCAGGAACAGTGTGGCCTGATCGATGGCTCCACGGGCGGCGTTGGACTGACTGAGCGAGTTGAGCATCATGAAGTCGTGGACTGTGCCGTCGTAGCGCACGGTGGTTACCGGAACACCGGCTGCTCGGAGCTTGGCGGCGTACGCCTCACCCTCGTCGCGCAGCACGTCGGCCTCGTCGACGATCAGCAGGGCGGGTGGGAGGCCGGTGAGCTGCTCGACGCTAGCGCGGTTGGGAGACGCGGTGATCTCCGCGCGCTGGGTCGGGTCGGTCGTGTAGGCGTCCCAGAACCACTCCATCAGCTTGCGGCTCAGGTAGTAGCCGGTGGCGAACTGGTCGTAGGAACCGGTGTTCATGGCCGCGTCCGTGACCGGGTAGTACATGGACTGCTGTACGAACTTGACGTCACCGCGTTCCTTGGCCATGAGGGCGAGTGCAGCGGTCATGTTTCCGCCGACCGATTCCCCGGCCACTGCCATGCGCTGTGCGTCCAGTCCCTTGGACGCTCCCTCGCGGACGATCCACTGCGCGGTGGCGTAGCCCTGCTCGATGGCCACGGGGTAGTGAGCCTCGGGCGACGGCGTGTACTCCACGAAGGCCACGGCCGCACGTGCGTTGACCGCCAATTCACGCACCAGGCGGTCGTGAGTGCCGGCGTTGCCCAGGACCCAGCCACCGCCATGCATGTACAACACGACGGGCAGTGTTTCGGTAACGCCCTGCGGTTTGACGATGCGTACCCGTACGTCGCCCACCGCGGCGGGTACGGTGACCCACTCCTCGTCGACCGGCAGCTTGTCGACCGGCGCGGCCTGGAGGTCGTCGAGGACCTTGCGCGCTGCGGCTGGATCCAGCTCGTACAGGAAAGGATGCTGCGAGGTTGCGTCGGCGAGCTCCTGTGCCTCTGCCTCAAGAACGATCGATGCGGTCTGAACAGCCATGGGAATACTCCCTGGAAAGTCCGAGAAGCGCATGGTAACGAGCACACGACGCTGATGAGCGTCGCGGTGCGCTCGGGCTGTGGGGCGGCCAGTGGAGCCTGCGCCCTGGTTCAAGCCCACGCTGAAGCTAGATCCAGCATAGTCACGCATTCTCTGCCGCTGCATTCCAAGAAGACGCCCGCCCCCGTCCCGCACGCGGGGTGCGCGTCTCGGTGACGACCCAGCGCCATGGTCGCTGGTACGCACGAGAATGCGTGAGAGTCCGCCGGGCCAGCGCCGTCTCACGGAGATGTCGTATCCGGTACCTGAAGGCCGACGAGGTCGGCGCCGGGTCCGCGGCCGGGCCGGGTGGTCCATTCCATCCGGGCGGGTCCGGACGGCCTTGATCTAGGCGGGGTTGATGGCCGGGACCTCTCCCGCGGGGCAGGCCGTACCATCACCGTGACCGAGATCGGCCGTGGCACATCCGTTCACCGACCGGCAGGGCCGACCCGTCAGGTTCACGCCCGTGGCGACGGGGACGGGGCGGTGTGGATCGTGCTCACCAGCTGAGCTTGTTCTCCTTCCTCTTCGTTCCTGCGGATATCGTTCCTGCGGATATAGAGAGCCGTCCGCCGGCCAACGCCGGTGGCGGTCATGCACCGTCTTCCGTTCCCGAGGCGCGTGGGCAGATCCTGCCACGGGATGCCAGTCCGCTGGCGAAAGAGAGCAGGGTCGCAGCAGACGCTGCCCGATTTAGTTTCAATCGATACCGTATCGAATGAAGTAGTCTGGGCTCATGTCCGCCGACGTGCCTCACCAAACCACCCCTTCGCGTGCGACCGACCGCCCCGGGGACGCCTCGCCTTTCGCTCTAGGCTTGCTGCTGCGCCGGGCGCACTGGCGCGCGGCCGCGGTGATGGGGGAGGCGCTTCGTCCGCTCGGCATTGAGTTGCGGCATTTCGCGGTGCTGATCGAGCTGGTCAACCACGGTCCTACGGTGCAGCGGGACCTGGTGGCGGCGACGGGGTCGGACAAGGCGGGAATCATGCGGGTCGTGGACGACCTGGAGCGGAAGGGTCTGGCCGTGCGCAAGGCCGTTCCGGGGGACAGGCGGGTGCGGGCGGTGGAGATCACACCTCAGGGACTCGAACTTTTCGACGCGGCCCATGTGGCGGCGGGGCCGCTGGCCGAGCGGCTGGTCGTCGAACTGGGACCGGGCGAGGCCGAGCAGCTGACGGCCCTGCTGGCCCGGCTTGCCCATCCCGCAGACGACGAGTTGTAAGCCCGCCCGCGCACCGGTTGCCCGCCGCGTCGGCGCGCTTCGTCTCGTGCGCCTTCCGCGGAGACCTCCGGCCTGGAGAGCTGCGGCCGTCGTCGTTATGCGCCGACCTGGCGACGAGCGGTTGGTCAGGGCTTCGTTGCCGACGGAGCGAGTCGGCACGGCTGCCGTGCCGCATGCCTGGCCGGTGACGTGCGTGCTCTTCAGTCGTGGCTGGCATCACCGTCGTATCGCCGGGCGTCTCGCCGACAGGGCGAACCCGCTGCCGTCCTCAGCGGGGGGCTGCCTGACCCAGGTGCCGAGGCGTCGGGGCGCTCTCGGAGGGGGCGCAGGCCCCGAGGGTGCCGTGTGACGTCCTGGGTGAGGCGTCACACGGCATCCGCCGACCGCGAGGGTTACTCAGCGAGACGCTCTACGAGTTCCTTCGCCTTGGCGGTCGCATCCTCGAAGGCACGGTTGCGGGACGCCTCGTAGAGGGGGACCAGTTCTGACATGGCCGGATTGCGGGGAGCCGTGGTGAGTTCAGGGACGATGAAGTCGAGGTCCAGGCCGAGAGATCGCTTGAGGACTGCCTCCAGATAGTTCTGTACGAACTCGTAGCCCTCGCGCGGGGTGCCCGGCGCGTAGGAGCCGCCGCGGCTGGCGTCCGCCTCTTCCAGTTCCTCGATGAACTTCACGCGGGCGGCGAGCGCGGCAGGCTGCTCCGGGGTGCGCTCGGCGGGGGCGGCGTAACCGGCGGACCAGGCGTCGGCGGTGATGTGCGGGACGGAATCGGCAGCCAGGTTGCGGTAGATCACCGTGCCCTCCGGGTGCTGCTCCTCCCAGGTTGCGCGGAACGCGGCTGTGACCGCACGGGACGAGAACGCCTCGCCCGGGAACACGGACGAGTCGATGTGCAGCAGCGTAGCCATGGGCTTTCTCCAAAGAACCGCGCCCTGAGCGGGGAGTCAGGGCCTGAGGATTTGTGACCCCCGATAGTTTCAGACGATACGGTATCGAGTGATACCATCTTGAGTGTGACGAAGATGTACCCGTCGAGCAGATGGAGGTGGGTGATCATGGACGTCTACGAGGCGGTCACGAGCCGACGAGCGGTGCGTCGGTTCACCGACCAACCTGTCCAGAGGCAGACGCTGGAGCGGGTGCTGTCCGCTGCGGCCTGGGCGCCGTCCGGATCGAACATCCAGCCGTGGCGCGCCTACGTGCTGACCGGCGCACCGCTGGCCGAACTGAAGAAGCGCGCCGGCGAGCGCCTGGCCTCGGGCGACCGCTGGGATGCGCCGGAGTACGAGATGTATCCGCCCGGACTGAAGCCTCCGTACCGCGAGCGCCGATCCGCCTTCGGCGAGCAGCGCTACGGTGCACTCGGCATCGCGCGTGAGGACCTGGAGGCACGCCAGCGGGCCGCTGCCGCGAACTGGGACTGCTTCGGCGCGCCCGCCGCCCTGTTCTGCTACATCGACCGCGAGATGGGTTCGCCCCAGTGGGCCGACGTCGGCATGTATCTGCAGACCGTCATGCTGCTGCTCCGCGCCGAAGGGCTGCACAGTTGCACGCAGATGGCCTGGGCGAAGTACCACAAAACCGTCGCGGAGGTCCTGTCACCCCCGGACGGACTCATCCTCTTCTGCGGCATGTCGATCGGATTCGAAGACGTCACAGCAGGTGACGCCCGCATAGGCAGGGCGCCGCTCGACGAGACGGTCACGTTTGTCGACGGTCTCTGACGCCGTCCCTCATTGGTCAATCAACGAGCCGTTTCATGCCGCAGCCACATAGCGGTTCATATGCCATATTGCGCATGCAATCATGACGAAAGGCATGTTATGAAGATCGCAGTCATCGGTGGTACCGGACTGATCGGGTCGCAGGTCGTCAAGAACCTGAACGCCGCCGGGCACCAGGCGGTACCGCACTCGAAGTCCACCGGAGTCGACATCATCAGCGGCCAGGGTCTGGACGAGGCAGTGGCGGGAGCCGACGTCGTCGTCAACCTGACGAACTCCCCGACCTTCGACGAGGCCTCCCTGGCCTTCTTCCAGACCTCGATGGACAATCTGCTGGCCGCGGCCCGCAAGGGCGGCGTCGGCCACTTCGTCATCCTCTCGATCGTCGGCACGGACCAAGTCCCGGAGCTGGACTACTACCGGGCCAAGGCGCTCCAGGAGAAGATCCTCGCGGCCGGGCCGATCCCCTACTCGATCGTCAGGGCGACGCAGTTCATGGAGTTCATGGACGCCGTCCTGTCCTGGACCGCCGACGCCGACACCGTCCGGCTGCCCGCCACGCCGATCCAGCCGATCGCCTCCAAAGACGTGGCCGCCGCGGTCGCGGAGGTCGCCGCCGGCGCCCCGCTGAACGGCATCCGCAACATCGCCGGCCCAGAGATCTTCACCCTGGACGAGCTGGGCCGGATCACCCTGTCCCACAAGGGCGACAACCGCACCGTCGTGACCGACCCCTCCGCCGGCATGTTCGCCGCCGTCAAGGGCGGCGTCCTCACCGACAAGGACGCCCACCTCGCCGCCACCCGCTACACCGACTGGCTCTCCTGACGCGCACGCGCCCTCTCGGGCACGCAGACCGCAGAGAGCCACGCTTTTGCTGTCGTGGACGATGACAAGAATTCGGCACGGCGGCCAGGGGGATCCATGCCGCTTGAGACTGCAATCGCATCTGCCGACCCCGAACCATGGTGACGGACGGGCTGCGGCTCGACCACCTGCCCGGCTTGCGCGCCGCCGGGCTCGACGCCTTCCGCGTCGTCGGTACGGCACGGCTCCCGGGCGGGTCGGGCCCGTCGGACGCCGCGACGGTCGACCGCCGGCCCACGGCGCGGGACGCGTCGGCGCCGCTGAGCTGACAGGGCTTTCCGGGCGCGGTGCCACCGCGTGATCACCTGTGCGGGGCGTGTCCCGGTGCGATTGTCACTTACGAGGTTCTGGGACCCACTCAGCGGCCCACCGACTGTCAATGAGTAGACAGGTGGAGCGGATGAGGGAGGTAGATGATCTCGGATGTATATGAGGCGGTCACGAGCCGACGGGCGGTGCGCGGATTCACCGACCAGCCCGTCCCAAGGGAGGTCCTCAAGCGCGTACTGTGCGCCGCAGCCTGGGCGTCGTCCGGTTCGAACCTCCAGCCGTGGCGCGCCTACGTGCTGACTGGCCGGCCGCTGGCCGAGCTCAAGAGGCGCACCGGCCAGCGCGTGGCAGCAGGCGACCCCTGGGACGAGCGGGAGTACGAGATGTACCCGGCTGCGCTGAAGTCCCCGTACCACGAGCGCCGATCCGCTTTCGGCCATGAGCGCTACAGCGCACTCGGCATTGCGCGCGAGGACTGGGAGGCGCGCCAGCGGGCCGCTGCCGCGAACTGGGACTGTTTCGGCGCGCCCGCCGCCCTGTTCTGCTACGTCGACCGCGACATGGGGCGGCCCCAGTGGTCCGACGTCGGCATGTATCTGCAGACCGTCATGCTGCTGCTCCGCGCCGAAGGGCTGCACAGGTGCCCGCAGATGGCCTGGTCGGTGTACCGCCGAACCGTCGCGGAGGTTCTGTCGCCCCCGGACGAGCTCATCCTCTTCTGCGGCATGTCGATCGGGTTCGAGGACGCCACGGTGGGCTACACCCGTACGGGCCGGGCGCCGCTCGACGAGACCGCCACATTCGTCGACGGTTAGATGTGACGCGCTCCGGATGCGTCGTTGACCACGAGCCCTCCCTCCACCCGCACCTCGTAGTCGGCGGCCATCTGGAAGTTCAGTACGTCGCCGGTGTAGTTCTTCACGGTGTGCAGGCCCCGGCCGCGCCGTCCACGGCCCGCCTGGCGGCGAGGATCTGGTTCGGTACGGGAGAGGTGAACACCTCACCGGGGCAGGCCGCATCGAGCATCCCATGTCCGACGAAACCGCCGTGCAGCGGTTCGTGTCCGGATCCGCCGCCGGAGACCAGGCCGACCTTCCCGGGGGTCGGTCCGCCCGCGCGGGCGATGTAGCGGTTGGACGTGTTGACCGTCAGCGACGGGTGCGCGGCAGCCACCCCGACGAGGGCATCGGCAAGCACCTCGTCGGGCGAGTTGATGAGCTTCTTCACGGCTCAGGCGCCTTCTTCTCAGGGCAGCGACGGTCGGCAGCGCTGCCGCCAGGAAGGGACAGGTTTCGTGGCGGAGTCGGCGGATGCGGGCGCGTTCCATGCGTTCGGCGGCCAGGAAATCGCGGTGGCGGGCGTTGGCGTTGCGCCACCGCAGGTAGGCGTGCAGGGCCCGGGTCTGCGCGGTGTGGTTGGGGTGGTTGGAGTTAGCGATGGTGAACTGCCTCAGCGGTCCGAAGTGGGCCTCGATGGGGTGGGCCCAGGAGACGTGGGTCGGGGTGAAGCACAACTCGACCTTGTTCTTCTTCGCCCAGCGGCGGATGTCGGCGCCCTTGTGGGCGGACAAGTTGTCCAAGATTACGTAGATGGGGGGTCGATGGCGGTGACGCAGGCGAACTTGGCCACGACGATCTGTCGGAAGGACGGCTGCACTGGGTGCTGCGGGCGTAAAGCGCGAAGCCGTTACAGCGGGGAGGTGAGGCACAGCAGGTGGTCGACCTGTCGACGGTCACGATTGGCTCCGTCCGCGATTCCGTGAATGATCTCGTTGCCGCGGCAGGCTGCCGCCGAATCGGTCTCACCTCTCGAGCGCGCTGCCGAAGTGGCACGTCGTCTGCCCGGCCGTCGGCCCGATGTTTCACCCGTCACGGTGTGCGGTGCAGGCTGCTTGGCGCCTTGTGGTTCCGGAGGCGGCAGCGCGGGTGAGTGCCGGATTACCGATGAGGCCCTTGCCTTCGGCAGGATGGGCGCCATGACAGAGATCCGCACGCCCCGCCTCCTGCTCCGTAGCTGGCACGACGACGACCTCGCGCCGATGGCGGAGATCAACGCGGACCCACGCGTCATGCGCTGGATCGACGACGGCTCGGTGCGCGACCTGGACGACACGGCCGAGGACATCGAGCGGTGGGAGGAGGAGTGGGACGAGGAGGGCTTCGGACTCTTCGCCGTCGAGCTGCTGGGCTCGGGCGAGTTGATCGGCTTCACGGGACTGTCCGTGCCCGAGTTCCTGCCGGAGGTGATGCCCGCCGTGGCGATCAGCTGGCGGATCGGCTCACAGTTCTGGGGCCAGGGATACGCATCCGAAGCCGCGCACGCCACGCTGGAGTTCGCGCTCCAGGACCGCGGTCTGGACCGCGTCGTCAGCATCAACCGGGTAGGTGACAACGCCTCCGAGAACGTCATCCGCAAGCTCGGCATGGTGCCCGAGCGGGAGACGGTACACCCGGTGTACGGCTACCCGCTGCGCGTTCACGCCATCGATCTCACCGAGTTCCAGGCGTGAACCGGTCGAGCCGTCGATCATCACAAGACAGCCGGCCACTGTCCCACGTCCCCGAGCGCATTGATCGCGACGGTTCGGACTCGAGGGACGGATGATGTCTTCCCATCGCTGACCTGCACCTTCACGGAATTGCTGCCAGAGCAGGGACGGACTCGATCTCCGGGTGGTATTGGCACGGGCCGCCGAACAGCGCGTTCGGAGCCCGGCGCAGGTCGCCTGTCCCCCCGGGGTGAGACGGACTTTGCACCTGGCGTCTGTCACCGAGAATCGCCGCCGAGGAGTTGTTCGGACAACCGCCCCAAGGCGCCAATCAATCGCCTGACCTGCGAAAACGCGCCTTTTGCCTGCTTGAGACCCCTGCGTCACACGTCCGCGTCGCTCGACTCGTCGGAAAGAGCCGCGCCGTTACGTGGCGGCGGCCTTGCTCTGTACGACGTACGCCGAGCCCGAGCCCGGCTTGATCGTGGTGGAGGACATGGCCACCGCCTCGCTGCGCATGACCAGCAAACACCCGATTCGGCGAACTCCGAGCCTATGGCCGACGCTCCGCCTCGTGTTGACGAAACGTATCCACTCTGAAGCGAAGAGTCACCAGTCACCAGGTAGTGACAAAAGCCGCAATTTTCGGCGAAAGCTTCGATTTTGTCCGGTATTGGGTCATCGTCGTGGGGTCCCGTCGTCGCCATCCCGAGATGGCCAGCACTGCCAGGAGCAAGTACAGGATGCCGAACCCGAAGTCTGTCCGTCTGCTGCGCCGTGCGGCTCTCGGCTGCATGGTGACCGTCTCGTTCGCCCTGGCCGGCATCGGTACGAGCGCAAGTGCCGCTTCCGACGTCAGCGCGCGGACCGCCCCTGCCGGCGCCCCGAGCACTTCGATCGCCTACAGCACGGCGACGGGCGGCCGGAGCGTGGCACTCACCTTCGACGACGGCCCGGGGCCGGCCACCGGTGAAATCCTGGACCTGCTCGCGCAGTACCACGCGCAGGCGACCTTCTGCCAGATCGGCAAGCAGGCCGCCGCGAACCCCGACATGGTCAAGCGCATCATCGCCGACGGCCATCGGCTGTGCGACCACACCGTGGACCACCCCCAGCCGATGCGCACTCTCCCGCACGACCAGCAGGTCCACGAGATCACCGGAGCCAAGGACATGATCAGCAAGGCTGGTGGGCCAGGCACCCAGATCAAGTGGTTCCGTGCCCCCGGCGGCGATTTCAGCCCCGAAAACCGGCAGATAGCCGAGCAAGCCGGTCTGCGCCCGCTTGGCTGGACCGTCGACACCCGTGACTGGTCGCGCCCCGGTGCCGCCTCGATCCTTGCCACCGCGAAACGGCAACTGCGTCCCGGCGGCATCATCCTCATGCACGACGGCGGCGGCGACCGCAGCCAAACCGTGGCAGCCCTGCGTGAACTGCTCCCCTGGCTGACCCAGCAGGGGTACAGGTTCAGCCTTCCCGCAAGCTGACGCAGCTTCAGTTCGATCTCTGATCCGCCGGTGTCGAACCTGTCTCGTACGTGTTCACTCGGCTGGGCAATCACCGCACGTCAGAGCGGTCTTCGTCTGATCTTGTGTTCCGGAGCAAGAAGTACACGGGACCCGTACGAAGGCCATGGCTGATCATCGCCAGGCCCAGCTCCGGCTCGCCCGCGTCGGCTGCCGCGGACCTGCCCGGTTGCCGCTGATCACTGCGAGACGGTCGTAACCGGTCAGGTGGGTGCGGCTCCCCGACGCAGAACTCATGCCGGTGTCCGCCCGTTGGGCAGCGCACCCCGGCAGCGGTGCAGGTGTGCCGCGGCGAGTTGGGGGAGGCGCGGGCCCGTGTTCTCGTCGGCGGCCAGGGGGCCAGGTTCCCGGCCTCATGTGTGCTGGATGCGTTCTGACCGGGCCGTCCGGGAGCCTGTCAACGGCCGGCAGTCTGCACGGCTGGGGCCTGTCCGGTGGGTGCTGCTGGTGGCGGGGTGCGGGCTCGTCGCCGAGCTGTTGAGAAGACAGGCGGTGGTGAGTCGTCCAGCGATCTCGCAGTGCGGTTCACCGGTGCAGCGACGTGGTGTGCGGGGAGCCGACATTGTCAGGGGGTCCGCGTCCGCCCCATGACGGCCGCGGCATCCGCCGCGATGTCCGCCACGATGCGGCCCGCCGGGGCGACATCATGGACAAGCCCGGCGCTCTGGCCCGCGTAGAGGGCGAGAGCCTCCACGTCGCCCGACATGCCGGGCACGGGGACCATGTCGTCGTAACGCGACCAGGCCCGTCCGTCGGCACTGTGAGCCACCACGGCGCCTTCGCCGGGGCGGTTCGGCACGGCTGGACGGTCCGCGGCCTCCCAGGCGCGGAGCGTGGAGTTGCGCAGCGCACGATGCGGGGCATTGGGCCAGCCGCCGTCGAAGCACCGAGTGTGCACCGCGTCCTGCGGCGTCGCCTGGATCACGGCTTGACGGTAGACCTCGTGCGTGGCCGCCTCGGATGCCGTCAGGAATCGGGTGCCCAGCCATCCGGCCTGGGCCCCGAGAGCCAGTGCGGCGGCGAGCCCGCGCCCGTCGGCGATGCCGCCGGCCGCGATGACGGGCACCGGGTGCACAGCGTCCACGACCGCGGGCACGAGCGCCATCGTGGTGACCTCCCCACGGACGTGGCCGCCTGCTTCACACCCTTGAGCCACGATCACGTCGACGCCTGCGGTAACGGCGCGTTCGGCCTCGTTGACGGAACCGACCGTGTGGAGGTGCAGGGCACCGGCCGAGTGGGCGCGTTCGGCGACGGCCGAGGGATCTCCCCAGAACGTCGAGATGACCGGCACGCTTTCCGCCAGGCAGGCGTCGAGAAGCTCGTCGACTGGGAAGTCCAGCACCAGGTTCGCAGCGAACGGTCTTGGTGTCAGCCGTCGAACCTGCCGGATCCGGCGCACCGCCTCCTCTGCGGTGACCCAGGTCAGAGCAAGGGTGCCGAGTCCTCCCGCGTCCGCCACCGCAGCCACCAGTTCTGTGGTGACCGCGGACCCGATGGGCGCCTGCACCACGGGTACCTCGATGCCCAGTTGCCGGCACAGAGGTGTGGTCAACGTCGTCATGCTGTCCCCCTCACACAGGGTGTTTCGGTTTCCGAATCACGCGGCGATGTTAATGTTTCGGAATCCGAAACGCCAGGGGTTGTGGATCTGCAGGGGCGCAGGAGGACCGCGAAATGGTCACACCGACACCAGGACGGCCGGTGCGTGGCTCGACCACCGGACGCCCTCTCATGGCCGCGCTCGATCTGTTCGGCAGGCGATGGAGCCTGCGCGTGGTGTGGGAACTACACGAAGGCGCCCTGGGGTTCCGTGCCCTGCGCGAACGCTGCGGCAACATGTCCTCCAGCGTGCTGCGTCAACGCCTCGTCGAGCTAATCGAGGCACGTCTGGTGCACCAGACCCCCAACGGCCACTACGCCCTCACCGCGCTGGGACGACAGGCCCACACTGCGCTCAGCCCCCTCGTCGACTGGTCCGCCACCTGGGCCACCGAGCTGGCCGAGCACCCCGACACCGCTATCGCCGACGCCCCGGACATCCCCTGATCCAACGACTGTCCGGCGGGTCACGAACGAAGCCGGAGGCGAATGGCTGCGACGGTCACGGTGCCGTGAAAGACGTACGCCCTCTTATCGAAGCGGGTGGCCGCGGCACGGAAGCTCTTGAGCGCGTTGATCGTTCGCCCGACGTCGTTGCGGCGCTTGTAGATCGTCTTGTCGAAGCCGGTGGGTCGACCGCCCGCGCTACCACGGGGCTGGCGGTTGGCCCGCTGGTCCCTGCGCTCGGGAATGGTGTGCTTGATCTGCGCCCGCGGCGTGCCAATGGACTCGACAGGAAGTCGAGTCTGCGCTGATCATGAGGTGGTGACCTGGGGTTTCTCGGTGAAATGGGCGTTGACCTGGGGAAACGCGTCTCGGTAGTTCTCAATCCCGCGACTGACACCTCGTGCCGGACTGTCCGCTCACGCATCGCTCACGCCCGCTGTGGAGCCGTGACGTTCAGCAGTACGGCGGCTGGTTGGTCAGGGAGGCCGCCACCCGCATCCACACCCCGAAGAGCCGGTACAGGTTGGGCAGCGCGCCCTGGGCCTGGACGGTTCGGGTGCCTGTCGAGGTGACCCCTGGGATTCCCAGGAGGGTGGAGGCCACTGAGGCCGACTGCCAGCGGACGGTGAGGGTGGATGGGGCCGAGGCTGGGGACGGGGTATCCAGGGGTGCGGAGAGCCTGGAGGCGACGGCTTCCTCGATCGCCCTCCTGGCTTCGTCCGCGGGGCGTAGATCTGCCGCAAAGCGGTCGCGTGCATACTTCACGGCCACGGTGGCGACGGAAGCGCCCCACTCCGTCATCTCTGTGCAGGCGCGGTCGTCACCGGTGAGGACCGCCACCGGCACTCCGAGGGCCGCTGCGGTGGCATGGGCCAGGCCGATCTCGCCCACCGGCCGACCGTCCAGCCACATGTCCTCGATCTCATGCCCCATGAAGCTGTGACTCAGTACGCCCAGCGCGCCGGCCCGCGAGTGGTAGCCGACGCAGATCAGCGCGTCATGCTCGGAGGTGAGCCCTTCGAGCATGCCCATCTGCTTGGGCTTGCCGCGTATGAGCCGGGCTGCCGGGTGCAGAGCGTCGGGCAGCAGGTTGCGCATGGGGCCGTGCGCGTCGTTGACGGTGATGTCGGTGGCGCCCGCTGTGACGGCGCCTCGGACGGCGGCGTTGACGTCCTCCGCCATCATCTGCCGCCCCCACTCGTAATCGCGCCCGCCGGGCTGGACGTCCTCGGCATCCACGAGCCCCGTGACGCCTTCCATGTCCGCGCTGATGTAGATCCGCACTCCGCGTACTCCTCAAGCTTGATCGCTTCGAAGACGCCTGCCGCTCCTCTCACGGTTCCGCCGCCGAGTGACTGTGGAGGCCCACCAGTTCATGCGCCACGAGGTCTCAGTTCAAGGTGCCGCCGAAACGGAGCTTCCACGGAGTGAGTGCGGATTCGAGCTGCACGCCCAGGCTCATCTTCGATGTCCCTTGCACGCGTTCTTCGAAGCGGATGGGCACTTCGAGGATGGTCAGCCCCTGTTTGACGGTGCGGAAGTTCATCTCGACCTGGAAGGAGTAGCCGTTGCTGCGGATCGACGGCAGGTCGATCGCTCGCAGTGTCCCGGCCCGCCATGCCTTGAATCCGGCGGTGGCGTCCTTCACATGCAGCCGCAGGATCGCGTTGACGTAGAGGTTGGCCCAGGCGGACAGGGCCGTGCGGTGCCAGGGCCAGTCGGTGGCGGTC
The DNA here is from genome assembly GCF_053596375.1 of Streptomyces sp. NPDC001709. NCBI lineage: Bacteria > Bacillati > Actinomycetota > Actinomycetes > Kitasatosporales > Streptomycetaceae > Streptomyces > Streptomyces sp. NPDC001709. Next base: position 28,507 of record NZ_JBSFGB010000059.1, read on the forward strand.
GAGCCGCCCGCGACGTAGCGGGACCCGAGTACCACGGCGGCGTCCTTCGTCAGCAGGGTGTCGACCATCGCCGGGATCACCGAGGCCGGATGCGAGAGGTCGGCGTCCATCTGGACCACGACGTCGGCCCCCTCGTCCAGTGCACGGGTCATGCCGGCGAGGTAGGCGCGGCCGAGTCCGTCTTTGGCGGTGCGGTGCAGCACGCCGACGGCGTCCGGTGACTCGGTGGCGAGCTTGTCGGCAACCTCGCCAGTCCCGTCGGGTGAGTTGTCGTCGACCACGAGCAGATGAAGGTTCGGCACCGGCAGGTCCGCGAGCAGGCCGGCCAGGACGGGCAGGTTGTCCCGCTCGTTGTAGGTCGGCACGACGACAACGACCTTCGGGGACACGGCGGTCATCGGCAACTCCTGGGTCAGAGGTCGAGAACGGTTCAGCGGTACCGGCGCTCGGCGGTCGCGGAGCGCTGATCGCACTCCAATGGCTGGGGCCTACGCCCTCTTCTGCCGTAGGTCGTGGCCGGTACTGATGGCCGTGGCGGCCAGGAGGCCCAGTGCCGTGCTCTCGGCCAGGGACCCTGGATGAGGAGCGGTCCGGACCATGGCGAGGAGGATCTGGCCCGCGGCGAGGGTCAGTCCGGTCCCGATGTGTAGCAGGGCCGTGGACAGCCGGCGTGTGGTCGGCAGGGCGGCGGTCCGGGCGATGTGGGCGACGAGGACGCACAGGCGGAACGCGACGAATCCGAGCGTGAGCCAGTAGCAGGTGACCGCGGCTGTGTCGGCGAAGCCGGTGAGGTGTTCGGCCACGCCGCTCCATGCCGTCAGGCACAGGGCGACGACCGCGGCGGTCGGAGCGGCCAGGGTGCGGACCACCGCGGCGGTCAGGCTGCGGAGCGCTGCGCCGCTCAGCGGGGGAAGCGGTGCGGCGAGGCCGATGCCGAGCAGGAGCGGGGCGAGCCAGAGGCTGGTGGCGGGGTGGTGGATGTCGGCCGTGAGGGTGGTGGAGGGTTCGGCCGAGCGCAGCAGCAGTCCGGTGGCCGCGGTGAGCGTGAAGAGTGCGACGGTCAGCACGCGGCGGGTCTGTCCGGTGAACGTCTCGGGCCAGTCGCCGGGGTGGAGCCAGAGGCGCGCGGCCCCCGTGAGGGTGTCGGGCCAGGACCGGATTCCGGAGGCGGACACCTCGTGACGGATGTCCTCGCCCCATCGCTCGCGCACGGCCGGTGGATAGAGCCGGGTCAGGAGCGTGGCGGCGTTCATGCCGGGTTGACCCCGAGCGCGCGCAGGCCGGCGGCGGAGATCCGGGCCATCTGCTGGAGTTCGGCGCGCAGTTGGCCGCGGCCCGCGTCGGTGATGCGCATGGTGCGGTGGCGTTCCTGGGGGTCGGCCGCCTCGTCCGCGGGCTGGATCAGCCCGCGCCCCTCCAGTCGGGACAGCGCTCCGTAGAGACTGCCGGGGCCGAGTCTGCGGCCGGTGAGCTCTTCGATCGCGGTGTTGATGGCGTATCCGTGCAGCGGCCTGTCCGCGAGGACGGTGAGCACGAGCATCTGGGCGTCGTTGCTGTGCATGAGCCTCCTTCCCTCCGATCCACATACTACGAGCCGCGATACTACTTGTCACGTAGTACGAGACGCGTACTATTGCGGGCCATGGAAGACGTGAAGGAGGACGGCCGGGCTTCATCGGCCGTGGTGTGGGCGAGCCTCGGCGCGGCCGGTGTGTTCGAGGCGTTGACGGTGCTGGAGACCCAGGACAAGACGGTCAGGGCCGCCAGCCCGTGGCAGGACGACCCGTACGACGTGGTGGTGTCCCTGGCTCAGTTTGCGGTGCCGATGCTCGCCCTGGTGATCGCGTTGCGGCTGCTCGCGTGGCGGGCGCCGGGGGGTGCGGAACGGGTGCGGCAGACACTGCGTGCGGCGGGGGCGATGGTCACGCTGGTCGGGCTCACGGTGGTGTCCGAGTGGGTCGCGGTCATCGGCAGGACGCCTGCCGCGTCCTCGGGGACATGGGTATCGGTGCTGATCGGCGGGCTGGTCGTCAACTCCGTACTCACTGTGGCGGTTGCGGTGTTGCTCGTGCGAGGCCACCGAGGGCACGGTTCGGCCGCCCCATGGCGGCATGACTGGCTCGGCGACGCCGTCTTCCTCTGCCGACGGATTCCCGGACTGCGGCGCTGGGTCGGTCCGGACGCGGCGGTCTGGGTGCGCCGTCGCGCGATGACGGTGTTCGTCACCCTGAGCACGCTGGCTGCAGCGTCCCTCACCAGTGCGCAGGCCATAGGTGAACGCTGGACGGATCCGCTGCTCATCGCCTGGTTTCTGGTCGTCGCAGCGACCTCCAACCTCGCGTTCTGCGTGATCAGCAATACGGTCGCCGGATTCGTCGCACGGCCGCCGCGCACCCGGCCCCGCCGTATCGCCGAGGCATCGGCCGTCGCCGGGTGCGTCGCGATCAGTGTGGCGACGGCGTTCCGCGACGCACTGTGGCCCGTGTTCGGCACGGGATCGCTGACGTCTGTACCGGCCTTGGCCGCCCTCACGCTCGGCGCCGGTCTGGTCACTTCCGTGGTCACAGCCGCTCTCCTGCTCGCCTGCTTGCCGTACGACTCCTCCGGCTCCCGCCGCCGCTTCGGCGCGGCCGCCACTCACCTTCGACGACCGGACAAGCACCGGTGAAAGGCGTGACCATGCACCTGTTCACACCGCAGGAACAGGCAACACCCGCGATCTGCGCCCGCGAGCTGTCCAAACGGTACGGACGCAGGCAGACTTCCCAATGGGCTCTGTCAAGCCGTAGTTGCGGCGGGTAGGGCGGGTTCGAAGCGTCGTCCGTCTCTTAGCAGAGCCCAGAGAACGTTGACGCGTCGTCGGGCGAGGGCCAGGACGGCCTCGGTGTGGCGCTTCCCCTCTGCTCGTTTGCGCTGGTAAAAGCGGCGGGATTCCGGACAGAAGTGGATACTGCTCATCGCCGACATGTAGAAGACGCGTTGGAGCCCGCGGTGGTAGCGGGTCGGGCGGTGCAGATTCCCGCTGACGCGGCCGGAGTCGTGCGGTGTGGGTGCCAGGCCGGCGTAGGTCGCGAGCCGGTCCGCGCTGCCGAACAGGTCCATGTCGCCGCTGGTGGCCGCGAGGAACTCGGCCCCGAGCAAGGGGCCGATGCCGGGCATGCTGGTCACGATCTCCGCGTAGGGGTGTGCACGGAAGGCCGCTTCGATGTCCTGTTCGATCTCGGCGATCTTCCGGTCGAGTTCCAGCATCTCGTGCGCGAGGGCCTGGACCAGTCGGGCGGCTGCCTGTTCGCCGGGCACCGCGGTGTATTGACGTCCGGCGGCCGCCACCGCGGCCTGGGCCAGCGCTGCTGACCAGCGGGCCCCGCGGCTCAGCAGCCACTTTTCCAGGCGGCTGGCGCCGAGCCGGCGGATCGCGCTGGGGGTCTGGTAGCCCGTCAGCAGGATCAGCGGGCCTCTGTTCGCCAGGTTCAGCTCGCGTTCCAGGGCAGGGAAGATGCCAGCCAGTAGCCCTCGGAGCCGGTTGTTGGCGCGGGTGCGGTCGCAGACGAGGTCGGTACGGCGGGCGGTGAGGAGCTTCAGCTCGGCCATGGCCTCGTTCTCGGCCCTGAGCGGGCTGAGGTCCCGGCGCATCCGCGCCTGATCGGCGATGACGAGTGCGTCACGGGCGTCGGTCTTTCCTTCGCCGCGGTAGCTCCCGGAGGCGCGGTTGACCGCACGTCCGGGGATGTAGAGGGGACGCTGGCCATGGCTGACGAGCAAGGTGATCACCAAGCCGGCATAGCCGTCCGGAAGGTCGATCGCCCAGGTAACCTCATCTGCCAACCCAAGGACGTCCGCGATGAGTTCCAGCAGTTCGGGCTCGTCGTTCGCCACTCGACGCGAGAGGAGCTTGTCGCCCTCGCCATTGATGACCACGCAGTGGTGGTGCCCCTTGCCCGCATCGATCCCGGCCCAGATCCGGCTCATCGTTCCCCTGACGACGTCGTGGCTTTCGGTTCCGACGGCCTCGCCAGCGGTGTCCTACGCAGCGATTCTGATCGCAAATCCCAATGAGCGGCCTGGCCGTCTGTGGGGAGCCGGGCGGCCAAGTCTGAACAGCCACCGAGTGGCAACACCTCACCAGCCACACCCGGCATCCCTTGGGTGACAGGACCCTACGAATGGCCCGATCAACCCGTACCAGAAGGTAGGACACCTCACGTTGCTATGCCGTCAAGCCGGTCGGCCGTGAGGGCCGGGGTCTTCGAACAGTTCTGACCGGGCTTGGAGAGAATCCCGGCATGGTGATGGCACGGCACTGGTACTCCTCGTCGCCCGTCGTGGACGGGCACCCGCTCCTGGATGAGCCGGGCTTCTGGCCTGCGTACTTGGCGGACCTGGCTGAGGGTTTCGCGCCGGAGGCCTTCGGTTCGGACGCGGGTGACGCGGACGCCATGCTGGACACGCTCCACGACCCGTCGGCGTGGCCCGTGTTCACGGTGCCGCTGGCCGGCGGCTTCGCGATTGTCGTGCACGTCAACAGTGGCGAGGCGTTCACGACCACGGACTACTTCCTGACGCATCCCGACTGGCGCCAGGATCTCGTCCTGGCCAGCGACGATCAGGACCGCATCGGCCCCGGGCTGTGCTGGTCCGAGCTCGCCGCCCTGCTGGAGGCACCGCCCGGTGCGGCGGGCGTCACCGACCCTCACGCCCGTCTTCTCCTTCTTCTGCCTGTTCTCGGCGACGCGGCGGTTCCGGACGAGGCCGTGACGGCGGTGGTTGAGGCTCTGGTCGCGCAGGGTGCGCCTGAGGCGAGCGAGGGGTTGGCCAGACACCTGCTTCAGGGGCACCCCATGTGGGGCGTCGAGGACTGGTGGTTCGACGATGACGAGCAGAGCTGGCTCTGTGAGGGCGATCACAGCCTGCGCAAAATTCCGCTCGGCGACCACCTGCCGCCACAACAGCGAGCCGCCCTCGAAGCCTGTCTCGCTCCCCGCTGATCGGATCAAGCCGCGGTGACAACAGCCTCGGCGGGAGGGGCCCCGAAGGCGAGTGCCTCGTCGTAGGTCGTGCCCTGCTTCAGGCAGTGGTAGAGCTGTCCGATCATGCGATTGAAAAGGTTGCGCTGGGCGGCCGCGTGCCAGTCGCCTTGTTCGCGGCGGCGTCGGTAGTGGGCGTTGGCCCCGGTGGACGCCCGCAGGGAGGCGAAGGCCCAGAGGTAGCCGGCGTGGTTGAGCCGGTCGTTCTTCACCCACCGTCGGGTGATGGCGGACTTCTTGCCCGAGGCGCGGGTAATGGGTGAGGAGCCGGCATAGGCCTTCAGGCCGCGGGCGTCGGCGAACCGGGTGCGGTCGTCGCCGATCTCGGCCAGGACGCGGGCAGCGAGCTGGACGCCGAGGCCGGGGAAACTCAGCAGGATCTCGGCGTCCGGGTGCTGCGGGAAGGCTTCCTCGACCGCGTCGGCGAGCTGGTCGGCGGCCGTGCAGGCCGCGTCCAGCTGGATGAGGAGGGCGAGCATCTGCTTGCCGAGTGCGTCTTCGATCAGCTGTGGCTGATGGGCCCACTCGGCGCGGAGGACCTCGCGGAGGCGGTCGGCCTCAGCTTCGATGCCGCGCTGGCGGCCGGCGCGCTTGAGCGCGGCCTGGATCTGGGTGCGGGTCAGCCACGCGGCCCGGGCCGGGGTGGGGGCGGTCTTGAGGAGTTCCCGGGCCTCGGGGCGGCACAGACCGTTGGTCCAGGCCGCGAAGGCGGCCAGGGCGGCGGGGTAGTACTCGCGCAGCAGGGAGCGGAGCTGGTTGGCGAGCTGCTGCCGGTTCCAGAGCGAGTCCTGCTGGGCGCGGGCGAGGACGGTGACCGCGCGGCCGAGGTCGGAGTCGTCGGGCAGGGGCCGGTGGGCGTGCATGTCGGTGCGGAGGATGTTGGCCAGGACCAGGGCGTCGCCGGGGTCGGACTTCTTGCGGGACACGCTGTGCCGGTCGCGGTAGCGGGCGGCGGCCATCGGATTGATCGCGAACACCCTGCGCGTGCCGGTCCGCAGGACGGCCACCAGCAGGCCGCGGGAGGTCTCGATCGCGACCAGGATCGGGTTCTCCTCGGTGTCGCCGTACTCGGCGAGCAGTTCCAGCAGGATCTTGTAGCCGGCCGCGTCGTCGGTGATGTGTCGCTTGGCGAGCAGCTGGCCGGTGTCGTCGACCAGAGCAACGTCGTGGGTTCGTTCCGCCCAGTCGATTCCGCAGTAGATCAAGATTTCCTCCCCAGAGTTCGGCGTTTGCGCTGGTCACGAGCGCATGCGGGCCACGCAGCGACCTAATCCCAGGCCTCGGCCGCATCGCGGTCGGGCCGCCACCTCACTAGCCGTTCGTGACACCAGCGCACCCCACGGGCCTCGGTCTATGCGGGAGCTCAGACGGCTCGGGCGTATCGAGAGGTCACCGTGCGATGGGCTCGCACCACCAACACAAACGAGGGGTCAGGTCGAGAGGTGTTGACGCGCGACGGCCCTGGACGCCGCCGCTCTCTAAATGGGCATCGATGCCGGGTGAGTCATAGGCGTGCGTCCAGCGGCGACGGGCGCCAACACCCTTCGTGGTGGCGGCCATGGAGACGCCGGGCGCCACCGCTCTGCCTGGAGACGTCGAGGTCTGGGCGTTACTGACCTTGTTGGCGTGATGTCGTCAACGTGAGGCCGGTTTCGGCGAGACATCCATCGATGAGGTTGCTGCGGTACTGGATCTCGCGGAGGCC
>NZ_JBSFGB010000060.1:0-30380 GCF_053596375.1 Streptomyces sp. NPDC001709
GGCGCATCTTCCGCAGATCCCGATGCAGTCCAAACCGCATGACGTCAATCGCCAAAGCCGTCCTCACCCTGGAGCGGCAACGCTGAAGAAGCTCACTCATCTGCATGGGCGACGTGCTCACTCCGGGTTCTCCTCCTTCGACGGGGGAACACTCCGCAGCCGGTCGGCCACGGCGGCATAGTGGGACAGGTCGATCACGACCCGCTCGGCCGGATCACCAGCCAGGGATGATCCGCGCAGGCGCTCGGCCTCCGCGATCGCGGCTTCAGTCAGCGGCTTGCGAACCTTGTTTTTGCAGGGAGCTCGGTCGGAGAACGCGGTCAGCACTGCCCGTTCCAGAGCGATGACGTGGCCGTCGTCCCGGATGGTCTGGCCGGCACCTCGCAGGGCCCTGCGGTGCTGAGCGATCACTGCCCGGCCCGCGGTGGCGATCCGCAGATCGTTCTCGCCCAGGCGGTGCAGCACTTTGACCTGGACGCCTGGCAAGCCCGGCGGGACGGAGTAGAAGTTGCCGTCGAACTGCACCAGGCTCTGCGGGCTGACCGTCCGCTCGACTTCCAACTCGGCCGGGAAGGGTCTCACCGGAATGTCCAGCAAGACTTCGGAGTCTGCAAGTTCACCGACCGTAGTAGCCACTCCTCCGATGCGACGCCGTCGCTCGTCCATGCGGTGGGCGAGCTTGTCGACACCGGACTGGGCCTGGGCGACGCTCAGCCCGTCCGGGACCGTGCGCCACCAACGTTGTGCGGCCGAGTGGTTGACCTTCTCGACCACTCCTTTTCGGTTTCCGCGGCGGGGTGGGCAGATGTCGACCCCGGCCCCGTAGTACTTGGCGACCGCAGAGAAAGCGGAGGTCATCTGCCCGCTGGAGGGGTAGCAGACCGTGGCCATCCGGTCGAAGCGCCAGCGTCGTGCAGTGCCACCGAGCTTGCGCATGATCTCGTCCAGGGCCTGGACCAGGTGCGGGAAGTCCTCCGAATCCGACAGCACCGCCCGCCACCGGCCCGAGTGCGCGAGCGCCCCCACCAGTAGATGGGCATGCTCGCCCACTCCCCACTCCTTCGGAGGATCTGGCAGTTCCAGCCAGTCGAACTGGATCTCCTCACCAGGTGGATGCGCGATCACCGCAACGTTCCGGCCGGTGGAGGCATGACAGGGCTCGCAGTGCGGACGGACCTGATAACGGCGCAGGGCTCGAGTGAACGTCGAGTAAGCCCCCTGATAACCCAGTGCCGTGACCTCGTCGAACAAGGTCGAGGCCCACAAGTGGGGGTCGTCTGCCAACCGTTGCTGGCAGTACGGCAGAAACGGCACAAACGCGTCCGGCGCCTGACGGCGCTGACCGGAGGTCCGCTCACCGTTCAGATAGGCACGGATCGTCTTGCGGTCCCGGCCCAGATGCCGTGCGATCGCCGAGATCGTCCATCCCTGGCGACGCAGAGCGTGAGCATCCAGGTCTTCCTCCCGCGTGAGCATTCAGGCCCCCGAACAGGCCGAACTCATGGCTCACGCAGGCTCTCCGCGACACTCCCGGGACAACTCGACACGCCGGAGAAGATCACGCGAAGAGACCGCACAAGATCACACGAAGGGTGAGGAGATCAACAGAGCAGGTTTGTCCCATGTCTCAGCAGGAGGTGGGGAAGTTCAAGGTTCTGGCCGCGATTCCGTGAAAGCCCAGGTCAGAGCATGAATGCAGGAACGTTCACTCGGGGCAGTTCTCGATCATGGGGGCCTCGATCGAAGACGTGCTGTTTCCCGGGATCGATGTGCGATTGGAGGGCGTGAGTGTCACCGCTGCGCTGTTGTTCGTCGATGCTGTGGCCTGCGGACGACCACCGTGTTGCCCGGGCTGCCTATGGCGGGGACGCAGAGTGCATTCGACCTACCGCCGCGCCCTGTCCGAACGCCCCTTGGGTGGACAGAAGTTGGTCGTGCGTCTGCAGGTGCGGCGCTTCTTCTGCGACCGGAAATCGTGCAACCGCAGGACGTTCGTCGAGCAGGTCGATCGGCTGACGGAGCGTCGCCGTCGGTCCAGCCTCGGGTTGAAGGAGTGGCTGACGACGGTGGCCGTCGAGCTCGGCGGCCGGGCCGGCGAGCGGCTGTGCCGCAAGCTGAACCTGGCGGCGGGCCGGACCCGCCTGGTGGGGCTGCTGGAGGAGCCGCCGGCGCCGGAGCGGGCACCGCGGGTCCTCGGGGTGGACGAGTTCGCCTTCCGCCGCGGGCGCCGGTACGGCACCATCCTGGTCGACGTCGAGGCCGGGAGGGTGGTCGACGTCCTGCCCGACCGTACCTCGGAGACCTTCGCCGCCTGGCTGACCGCCCATCCGGGCGCGGAAATCGTCTGCCGCGACCGAGCCAGCACCTACACGAAGGCGATCAAGGAAGCCGCTCCGGACACCATGGAGATCGCGGACCGCTGGCATCTGCTCCAGAATCTCTCTGACGCGATCGAGAAGACGTGCCATCAGCACCGGCCGTGCCTGAAGAAGCACGCGGAACGGGGACGTGACCGCCCGATCCAGATGCCGCTGGTGGACGCACTTCCGCCCACGCGCATCGTCCAACGCGTTCTCCACCACCACGCCGAAGTCACCCGCATGGTCGCCGCCGGGCATCCGCTCAGCGACATCGCCCGCCGCCTCGGCCTCGACCGCAAGACGGTCCGCCGCTACCGCGACACCAGCCTCGAGCACCTCATCAACCGCGCCCGAGACCGCCGCCCCGAGCAGTTGGACGCCTTCAAGCCCTTCCTGCAGCAGCAGTACGCCGCCGGTATCACCAACGGCCGCACGCTGTTCCAGCAGATCCGCGAGCGCGGATTCCGCGGCGGCTACTCGACGCTCACGCCCTACCTGCGAACCCTGAAAGCCGGCACGGCCCCGGCCGCACCAGCGGAAATTCCGAGTCCGCGCCGGATCACCTCCTGGATCACGAGGCCCCGCGAGCGCCTCAGCACCCAGGAGGTCGAGCACCTCGATCAGGCCCGCCTCGCGTGCCCAGACATCGCGCGGGCCTGCGACCTCGCCCGGGCCTTCACTGACCTCGTCCGCAACCGCCGAGGCCAGCTGCTGCCTGCCTGGATCCGCCAGGCCGAACAGTCCGACGTTCCCCCTGTCGCAAAGTTCGCCGCGTTCCTCCGCCAGGACTTCGACGCTGTCACTGCCGGCCTCACCCACGAATGGAGCTCTGGCAAGGTCGAAGGCCATGTCAATCGCGTGAAAACGATCAAGCGAGCCATGTACGGGCGGGCCAGCTTCCGACTACTACGGACCCGAATCCTCGCTCATACATAGCTTCGGGCCGGTCACGGAATCCAGCCCGCCACCACGCGCTCGGCCACCGAGAAGTCGGTCCCGCAGTCCGGGCAGGCGGCCCGTCCGAACAGGTAGCCGACGCCCTGAGCCAGGCCCTCTTGGCCGTCCGCCAAGGTCCGCGTGAACAGCCTCTGCGACAACCCTGCCAGCTCCTGCACTCGTGCCGGATAGAGGGGCGACTTCTGCACTTCTTGAAGCGCGTAGTCGTCAGTGCAGCAGAAGGATTCGTCTTGCCCGATCACCACGAACATGTTGACGCCACAGTCGGGGCAGTCGACCTCGTACTCCCCGGCTTGCAGGCCGTCCAGGGAGCGGTCCCAGATCTCGACGCCCTCGAAGGAGAGCAGGGCCTGCAGCAGGTTCACGTACTCCCCGGCCTCGGCCGTCTGGCTCAGGCGGCGATCGGTGAGCTCGTGCAGAACCGCAATCGGATCCGCGAAGACCGTCAGGGGGCTGCCAGGCTCGGCCCGCCCCGGCGAACAGGCAGCGATTGCTCCCGCCGCAAGCAGCACCGAGCCCAGGGTCTCCGGGCTGCCCGAATTCGCGATCTCGGCCAATCGCGGAAGTGCTGCGAAGCTGGCGGTGAAGGCGGTGTCCAACTGCGGGCACAGGTGGTCCATCAGCTCGGACCACACACCGCTCGGATTGGCCTCGAACCGGTCTAGGAGGCCAGGCACGTGTTCCGCGGAGCCGCACGCGTCGGTGAGTGTCGACCAATCCGTCATGCGGTCATCCAACCAGGTGGCTCTCGATGAGCCACGCCGGGTCAAGCGACTCCGAGATCATTCACGGAATCGCGGCCAGAACCAAATTCACAGATCCTCATCAAGGGATGGGCGGCGCGGACGCAGCCGGGGATCGGGGCGCGCTCGCCGGCGTTGCGCGTCGGCGCCGCCGCCGCGCCGGGCCGCTGACGGTGCAGCGGCCGGTGTCAGTGGCGGCTGGAACGCTGGGCGGATGAACGGCGATGAGCAGCTGCTGCGCGGCCGCGTGTACGGCCAGGACCACGACGACCCCAACCCCGGCCCACTGCCATGGCAGACCTACGCCGCGCTCATAGGCGGGCCGCTGGACGGATTGCTGCTGGACATCACCGGCTGGCGGCCGGAGGAAGTCGACGACGGTGCCGCCCTGTCCACCGAGCTCGGGCAGTTCCCCGGCGGTCGGTCCCTGTACGACCCGCACCCCGGCGAACCGTGCACACCGGGCCCCGGGGTGAGCTGCCGCTTCTACTACTCCGGCGATACGCCCTGACCGCCGCCAGAGCCTCGCCCTCGTCTTCTACTCCAGGATGCCCAGCGCTGTGTCCGGGCGGCAGTGGACGCATGCCGGTACCTGCCGGCGCAGGGCATCGAGCGCCTGCTGCCGGGTCGCTGGGCGACAGCGGCCGCTCTTGGCCGCCGCCCAGCAGTGGCCGGTGTGCACCGCGTCCACGTTGGTGCGGTTGAGGCCGTACTGGATCAGCCAGTCCGGTGGGGCCGGCCGCATCTCCACGCCCCGGCGTCGTTCCGCCTCACGTCGCTCCTCGTCGGCGATCCACCGGTCGATCAGGGCCAGCTGCCGCGTGGTCTGCTGTTCGACGACGCGGCGGGCGAACCGCAGCATGTCGAGGCGGGTCGGCGGGGAATCGTCGTGCACTTGGGTGTTCCTCCGCGCTGCGCCGGCGTGTTTCGCCTTGCCCAGAAAATCGAACACGCGCTCTAATCTCAGTATGCACCGTGTAGAGCACCTCACCGACACCCAGTGACCTGTCTCGCCGAAGATTGGGCGATCTCACCGAAGTTTGACGGCTGCTTGCTTGTCTCGTCGATGGTTGAGCTGATTCCCAGCGCAGGGCAGTTCTTTTGGACTTCCATGGTGACTGTGACTGCCCCTGTCGAGTGGCACTCTGCAGGCGCTGCACCACGATTGGCGGGCAACTGATCGTTGGATGGGGGAGGACATGGACGGCGCGGTCTGGGGTGCGGTCGGCGCGATGGCGGGTGCTGGTCTCACAGCCTTAGGCGGCTACCTGGGCCCCGTACGAGCAGCTCGCGCTGCAGCGCAGCAACAGACCCAGCAGCGTCGGGAGGAACGCGAGGCTGGCGTGGTGGAACGGCTCATTGCGATCCGCTCCGCCTATCGGGCCTGGGACCTCTACCTGAATGAAGCCGCGAGCGCGCGGCGGGGATCCGCGAAGGCTGTCGCGCGGCGTATCTCTGAGCTTCGCGAAGCTGCTCTGGAGGCTTCGGACGCAGCGATGCGAGACGGGTGGTGGATCGGGACCGAGCACATTGCGTTCGAGTCCGTTTCGGCCAAGGTGGTGGCCCTGGTCTCGGGTGCCACGTCGGTCGTCCCATCGGCAGAACTGGCTGAAGTACGGCGAATGAGAAGCGGGTTGAACGAGCGGATCCTGGAGCGGCTCACAGCTCTCCTCGACAACGTTACTGTGCTCCGAGACTCACCAGACCAGTAACGCTGTGACGCCTGGCCAGCTGTAGAACTTCTTTGCCGTTCGACCGTATGGCCACCGTCAGGGACGCCGCCACGGCGATCAAACTTCGGTGAGACACCGGCCAAAGTTGAGTGAGACAGGACACCCAGGAGCGCATCCTGCGCTGCATCCGGCAGGCGATCGCCGACCATGGCGAGGCGCCGACGGTGCAGGAGATCGGGGACGCGGTCGGCATGCGCAGCCGGTCCAGCGTCCACTACCAGCTGGTCGAGCTGGAGACGAAGCAGGCGATCGTCCGCCAGCGGGGCCGTGCGAGAGGGATCCGGCTCGCATGACCAGCCCGGGCCGCTACTACCTGCTGCTCGCGGCCGAGCGGCCGATGCAGCACGGTTGGTGGGGGCGTGAGGACGTCGCCCGCGACAAGTTCCGCGACTGGGTCGGCCTGTACGGGGGCGCCATGCCCGGAGCCCGGGTCACCTTGTCGGACGAGGACAGCGGCGTTGTACTGGATGCGTGGCCCGACCAGCGGTAGGCCCCTTCCTCCTGCGCGCGGCGGGCGGGCTCGGCATCTCGTTGGTCAGCGGTGTTCTGTGGGGTCGGGCCCGTCGTCGGGCGGGGGGTTCCAGTCGTCTGGCTTGCCCCACCGCTCGCGCATCTGGTCCTTCCGGGCCTCCGGCGCCTCGAGCCACCGTTGTGACGTGCCCTTTGGCGGCGGGTAGGGCCAGCGGGCCCGTTCGATGCCGGTGATGTGGAGCAGGTGGTCCTGGTCGGCGTACCGCATCAGCAGCCGGTCGGGCGGCGGCGGGAGTTTCTTCCTGGTGCGCTTCGGGGAGCCGTTCTCGGCCACCACCACCGCAGCCAGCCGTAGATGGCCGAGGAGTACAGCGGCATCAGGGCCGGGATGTTGTCTTCGGCGGTGACCTCGAACTGGTAGCCGTGGCTTACGGGGCCGTCCTCGGTGAGCGGCCACCACGCATCGTCACCCATGCGGGGGTGCTGAACCGGCGGCCGGGCGGGAGGGCTCGTAGCGTCCTGCCGTAAGGACGGTTCCCCACGGCAGGCCCGCGGGTCCGCTCCCACCCCGCTCACCAAGGAGGTACCTGTGACCGCCACCCGTACTCGGCGATCCACCCCCGCCGCGCTCCCAGTCCGGCGGGCCGCAGCCAAACCCGCTTGGTCAGCCCCGGTGGTGGAATGCCACCGCACCGGCGCCGAGGTGACCGCCTACGCCGGACAGACCGCCCCGTGGCGCCAGCGCTGACCCGCGACAGGTTCGCCGCCAGGCTGTACGACCTGCGCGGACGGTACTGGGACAGTCACCCGTTCCACCAGCGCCTGCACTCCGGTGGCTGCACGCCGCCGGAGTTGCGGCACTGGGTCGCCAACCGCTGGTACTACCAGCTCTGCCTCACCCGCAAGAACGCCGCGATCATCGCCAACTGCCCCCTGCCGGAGGTCCGCCGGGTCTGGGCCGAGCGGCTCGGCCAGCAGGACGGTACAAGCGGCACCGAAGGCGGGCTGGCCGACTGGCTGGTGCTCGCCGAGGCGGTCGGCCTGGACCGCGCCGAGGTCCTCGACGAGCGGCACGTCGCCCGTGGGGTGCGCTTCGCCGTCGACGGCTACCTGCACTTCTGCCGGACCAGACCGTGGACCGAAGGTGTGGCAGCGGCGCTCACCGAGATGTTCTCGCCCGACCACATGGCTGCCCGCGTCACCGCCTGGCGCCGGCACTACGAGTGGGTCGACCCGGCCGGTTACGCCTACTTCGAGCGCCGCATCCCGGTCGCCCGGAAGGACAGCGCCCGCACCCTTGAGCTCGTCCTGGACCACTGTGTCACCGCCGAGCAGCAGCTGGCCGCGATCGACGCCCTGGCCTTCAAGTGCGAGGTCCTGCACGCCATGCTGGACGCGGTCGACTACGGGGCCGCCCGGTGAGCACCGCGAGCCCCGCTGTGATCCCCGGCCTGCGCAAGGGGGTGCGGCTGGTGCACGACCCGGTCCGGAACCAGGCCGCGCTGGTCTACCCCGAGGGCGTGCTGATGCTGAACGACAGCGCGGCCGCCGTACTCCAGCACTGCGACGGACGCCGGGGCGCGCGAGCGATCACCGCCCGGCTCCGCGACGAATACGATGGGGTGGACGGCGAGCAGGTGGACGCACTGCTCGCCGATCTCGCCGAACGGCGGCTGCTCGCCCTGGACGGCACCGGCAGACCCGCCCGCCCCGTCGCCGCCGCCGGCCCGTCCGGCACCGCCGTACGCACGCCCGCTCCACTTGGCCTGATCGCCGAACTCACCTACCGCTGCCCGCTCCAGTGCCTCTACTGCGCCAACCCGGTCGGACTGTCCCGATACCGCGACGAGCTGGAAACGGAGCGTTGGCTGCGGCTCCTCGGCCAGGCGCGGGAACTGGGCGTGCTCCAGGTCCACCTCACCGGCGGTGAACCGCTGCTGCGTCGCGATTTGACGGTACTCGTCGACCGGGCCCGTCGGCTGGGTCTCTACACCAACCTGGTCACCAGCGGCATCCCGCTGGCCGCCGGGCGAGCTGCCGAACTCGCCGACACGGGCCTCGACCATGTGCAACTGTCACTCCAGGACGCCGACGCGGGCCGCGCCGACGCCGTCGCCGGACTCAGCGCACATGACCGGAAACTCGCCGCGGCACGGCAGTTCACCGACGCCGGACTGCCGCTGACCATTAACGCCGTGCTGCACCGGGGCAATCTGGCGCGGCTCGGCGACCTCGCCGACCAGGCGGTAGCGCTGGGTGCCGACCGGGTCGAACTCGCGCACACCCAGTACTACGGCTGGGCCTGGCGCAACCGCGCGCACCTCGCGCCCGGCGAAGAACAGGTCCGGCAGGCCGAGCGGGACGTCGCCGCAGCCCGGGAACGCCACATCGGGCGGACCGAGATCGTGCTCGTCGCCGCCGATCACCACGTCGGCGAGGTGAAGCCTTGCATGAACGGCTGGGGAGAGCGTCAGCTGGTGGTCGCGCCCAACGGGGATGTGCTGCCCTGCCTCGCCGCCGCTCAGCTGCCTGGTCTGCCGGTGCCCAGCGCGGTCACCGAGGATTTGGCGGCGATCTGGCACGACTCGCCCGCCTTCAACCAGTTCCGGGGCACCGCCTGGATGCCGGAGCCATGTCGCAGCTGCGCACTGCGCGAGGTGGACCACGGCGGCTGTCGCTGCCAGGCCTTCCAGTTCACCGGTGATCCGGCCGCCACCGATCCAGCCTGCCCCCTCTCGCCGCACCATCACCTGGTCACCGACCCCATCCCGGCCGACGCCCCGGCCCCCGCTCCCAGACGCTTCCGCTGAGTCGCGTCCGGGGGCCAGGGTACGAGCGCGGCGAAGGCTCAGGATCCGTGCCTGGCCGATCTACTCACAGTGGCACCCGCCTGTCGGGCCGGACGAGGGGGGAGTCGGGCCGGAGGATGGCAGAGTCGGGCTGGCAGCGGGCGGAGCCGCGGTGCCGAAGGCCACCAGGTGGCCGTCTCCGGTCCCCACATAGACCCGACCGCCGGTGGTGGCGGGGACCACGAAGCTGTACGTCGTGCCGATCGGGAAGGAGCGGCGCAGGTGCATGACACCGTTCACGGGCACCGCGTCGTAGACCCGCAGTGCACCACCGGTGCTGGCGCCGGAGCCGGACCAGACCGCCCAGACCAGCGCCGAGCTACGGGATGTTCCGTTGGAGGTGACCACGGGAGAACCGGAGCCGTAGCCGAAGCCCTCGTTGCTGGTGCCCACGCTGGTCAGGGTCGGAATGCCGGAGCTGTTCACCCCGAACTTCAGCGCGCGCAGCGGCGAACGGGCGTTGCCGATCTTGGTGGCCACGGTGTACACGTAGCCTCCGCTACCGCCCCAGAAGGCGGGGTGGCCCCAGACGCCCTCGAAGGGTCCAGCCACGTTCACCGGTTTGTCCGTGCCGTTCGGGCCCTGGCCCATGCCGCCCAGGTTGTCCCGGTCCAGCAGGAAGAGCCGGCCGTCCTTGCCGACCTGCACCAGCAGGTGCGGGTGCGCGGCGGTGCCGAAGCCGTCGGGCAGCGCGACCGGCCCGCCCGAGCCGAGGTCGGTGTCGTTGTTGTCGAGTGTCCGGTTGTTGGCCGGGCTGAAGAAGTCCCGCGCCGAGAGACTGCCGTTGCTGTTCACGCCGAGCCGGACCACCGACTCGCCGAGGTGGCCGGGCGGCTTGCTGCCTGGGCCCGGGCTCGGCGAGGAGCCCGTGCCGAAGCCGTTGCCGGTGGTCAGGAAGATCCGGCCGGAGCCGTCCGAGACCAGGCCGCCGCCGCTCTGCCAGACACCGGCCCCCTGCTTGTCGGAGCCGGCCTCGGCGGACCACAGGGTCAGGCTACGGCTGCTGGTCTTCACCCCGACCACCTGGCCGACGTACGGAGCGGTGTCGCAGTAGGAGGCGAAGGCCGCGTACACCGAGCCGTTCAGCAGCAGCAGCCCCGCACGCTGCAAGGAGGTGAACGCGTTGAACGGGTGGCCGGGGCTGTTGGTCGGCGTGCCCTGGATCCGCACCGGCCAGCCCGCGCGCTCGGCGCCGGTGGAGGCGCTCAACGCGTGGAAGTACCAGTGCGGGTGCTGCACGTCCGCGCCGTCATTGACCTTGCTAGTGAGGTAGACGGTGTTGGACGACGGGTCGTACACCGGGGTGGAGGTGATCCCGTTGTGCGGCGCGGGCGAGGTGCAGTCGGCCTTGACCGCCGTGGTGGGCCAGGCCGGGCCGAGCTGCCGGGTCCAGTTCTTCTTCCCGGTGACGGCGTCGATGCCGTAGACGTAGTTGTTCTCCGTGGCAACGACCACGTTCTTGCCGGTGACCAGCGGCTGGGCCAGCACAGAGCCGTTCACCGGAGTGGACCAGCGCCGTCCGAAGCTCGTCGAGGACACCTGAGTCGGCGACAGGTTCGGCTCGTTCGCGTCCCACCCCGTGCGCTTGTTGTTCAGCGAGATGGTGGAGTCGATGGCCTGTGCCTGGGAGGCGAGCCCGAGCAGCAACAGGCCAGCCGCCGCAGCGTACTTCAGCCGCAGCAGCCTCCGTCTTCTCTCTCCTGTCCCGGTTCGTCGGTTCGTCGGTGACGTGAGTCGTGTCATATGATCTGCCCTGGTGTCCGGTGGTGTGGCCGCGCAACTCCGGCCGAGGCCGATTGTCTTGACGCCTACTCAGGTGATCGGGCAACCAACTCGCGGCACGACGACGGATTCATTCCCAGGGAGCAACAGACACGGGGCGAGGACACCGGGAGGGTCCTCAACTCCGCGGCGCTCGAAGCTGAGCTGGGTACCTGAGGTCGGCACCGACCGACTCGATCTGTCGCGGCCCAGGCGTGGGGGAGGACGGCAGAATTCGGCCGCTGGTAAGCCGAGTCGGACCGGATCGACTGCGCCCGCCGGGCGATCGAGGAATCACGCCGTCCTGGCCGCAGGAACCGCGGCTGGCGTGCCGGGGAGGTGGGGTGCCGTCGGGTTCGTGGCACCGCCGCCCAGCGTGAGGCCCTCGACCGGCGCCCGGCCCTCGTTGCCGAGGAGGGCCGGGCGTTGTGCTGCTTGCGGGGTTCAACGAAGGGTTTTTTAGGAGCGAACACCATGTCGAGCCGGGCGGGTCGGCCACCGAGTCCGGTGGCCAACGCCGGTAACGGCATAGGCGAGTTAGCCGAACACCTGCGCAAAGGCCGCACCCGCAAGGCGCTGACACGTGAGCAGCTCGCGAGCAAGATCAAGTGTTCCGTCACGATCATCCAACGTGCCGAGGGAGGAAAGATCCCTCCCTCACACGAGACCCTCACCGGCTACATAGGGGCCTGCGACCTGGACCCCAGCCGGACGCAGGCCATGTGAAACAAGGCCATGAGCCTGCGCAGCAGCAGGGGACGAGTCAGCTACACCCCGGCCCCCGGACCCGGTCTCGTGCGGACGGCCGACGAACTCGATGCCGCGTTCGCACGTGTCTGGGAGGAGAACGGGCTTCCAATCAACCCGGGAGATGGAACGACGGGCTGACCGCCAGTACATGGAGACACGGGACTACGCCCCTCTCTCCCGCAGCACGGCGGAGAGAATCTCCCGGCGCAGGTCGCTGCCGGGCTCGGTACCCACCCTCCAGGCGTACTTGGTCGCCTGCCAGGTCCCGGGGGCGAAGTTCCCCGTATGAGTTCAGGCATGGGGACGAGTCCATGAGAAGCGCCGGGCCGCAGAGGAGGAAGCACTGCGACCGGCGAGGAAGACCAGCCGGATTCAAGCCCACCAGGCCAGGAACCGGATGCGGGAAGCGGGTCTCATCCCGCTCGACAAGTTCCCAGGTCCTGTAGCACCTTGGTCAGCCGTTCACATTCCCTGCGACCAAGTCACCCGATACTGGCTCTGCGTGGTTCTCCAGGGAACGGCTCCCTGCCCGGTCTGCGACGAACCACTCCCGGCGGGGACGGGGACAAAGGGAACAGAGCCGATGAACCCCTGACCCTTGCCAGTATGAGCTCCGGCGGTGGTACCGGGGATGACCGCGGTCATCCCCGGTACGTTCCGGGTCGTTGCGGGGGGTGCTGCTGGAGAGCGATGACACTGGCTCGTCGGCCGGAGCCGCTTCCCGCCTGGCGGGCACCTGAGAAAGAAGTTCGGCTGCTGCTCCCGCCTGGCGGGACGTACCGATGATCGGCCTTTTCTCGCAGGTCAGAGCCGTGTGACGTGGTCTCCATGACAGTGGATATCAGGGTCATCCGAGCCGGTCAGATGTACCGCTACTACCTGCGTCAGACCGTTGTCTGCGACGGCCGCCGCCCGGCCCGTAGGCCGCTGCGTGAGGCTCAGGAGGAGGCCGGTGTACCGGCCGGGCGATGGATGGGCCGCGGCCTGGCCGCGCTCGGACTGACGCCGGGGCAGGAGGTCACCGAGGCGCAGCTGCGGAACCTGTTCGGCGAGCGGGGCCGACATCCGTACGCGGACCGGATCGAGGCCGACGGGCTCGCCAAGGGCGAGTCCCCGAAGAAGGCGTTCAAGGCCGGCGCCCTCGGACGCCGGGTGACTGTCACGGGTGTCGACTTCGTCTTCCGGCCGCAGCCGACGATCAACCTGTTGTGGGCGCTGGGGGATGAGGAGACCCGGCGGGTGATCGAGGCCGCGCACGAGCGCGCGATCGAGCGGGTGCTGGAGTGGATCGAGGACGAGGTGGCGGTGATCCGGTACGGCAAGGACGGCATCTACCGGTGCAGCCGCCCGGCGGTCTGGTCGCCGCCCGCTTCCGCCACTACGAGGCACGGTCGGGAATGCCCTTGCTCCATGACCATCTGCTTGTGTCCGTGAAGGGGCAGCGTCTGGACGGGAAGTGGGGCTCGGTCCACACCACGGCGCTGCACGAGAACACCGTCGCCGCCTCAGCGCTCTACAACGAGCTCGTGGCCGCTGAGGTCTGCGAGGCGCTGGGGCTGGCGACCGAGCCGCGCACCGTCACCCCGGGGCGCCGGCCTGTGATGGAGATTGCCGGGGTGCCGCACGAGCTGATCCGTTGGACCTCCCGGCGCAGCGACCAGATCGCCGCCTGCCTGGCCGAGCTAGAGCGCGAGTACGTCACCGCCGTCGACGACGACGGCGAGCCGAAGTTCCTGCCCGTGGTCTCCGAGCGGGCCCGCGCCAAGCTGAACCAGATCGCCGCGAAGATGACGCGCCCGCCGAAGCAGAAGGCCCGGCCCCTCGCCAGGCTGCGCAAGGAGTGGAAGGAGAGCGCGATCCGCACCTCCGGGGTGGCCGCCGACGTCATCAACTCCCTCCTCGAGTACGCCCGTGTCGCGGCTGCGGCGATCCGGGCCCGGGTCGCCGCCGTGGTCGATGTCGCCCTGGCGGCCGTCGACGTCACCGCGACGGTGTTCGTGATGAACGACGGCGGCCGCTTCCACCGCCGGCACCTGCTCGCCGAAGCCCGTCGCCACCTCGCCCTTGTTCTGCGCGGCCGCCGCCGCGACCCGGACCTGGACGACCAGATCGTGGCTGCTGCCATCTCCACTCACTGCCTGGACATCAGCGAGCCGAAGACCGTGCGCGGCCTGGAGTCCGGCTACCGCCTCTACACCGCACGGTGGGCGCTGTCCGACCTCCCCGCCCGCCGCCGCCCACCAACCCCCGCACCCGACCCGGACCGGCAACCCCCGGCCGATCCCAGCGCGCCGGCTGCGCCCCGGACCCCGGACCAGACAGCGGGGGAGTGGGAGATACCCCGCCTCCCGCTGAGCTACGACCGGGCCGTCCTCGCCGGCGCGGTCGTGCGGGAGAAGCTGCGCGCCACCACCGACGCCGGCGTGCGGGGCCGGGCGTACGACGTCGTCGCGCACCAGCAGGCGGCGATGCCCGAGCAGCTGCTCGCGCTCCCGGCCGCCGCCCCCGAGCACGACGACCAGAAGCCGGAGGCCGAACCTCGGGAGGCGGTCGACATGACGGCGCTGCGGGCCCTGCGGGAGTCCCGCACCGACGTGGAAGCCCTCGATCTCACGGCCGCGCGACTGCGCCACCTCCAGGTTGCGTTCACCAAAGCGGCCGACGCCTCCCGCGCTCGCACGGACCGCTACGCCGAACAGGACGATACCGATGGAGCGCAACCTGTGCGCCCGAACGACCAGCAGGCGCACCGCCCACAGCAGCCCGGACCGCACCGCGGCCGAGAAGCCGGCCGCTGAGCGCACCCGATGCCGGGCACCCGATGCTGCGGTGTGTACCGACGATGCACCGCCCACTCGGCATGGAGTGGACTCCACCGTCGGGGAGTGGGCGGCATCGTCGGTGACGATGCCGCGCATGCACCTGCCCGCTGTTAGTTCGGGGCTTCGGCGCCACCGCCGTGACGGACACGCTCCAGCACATCCTGATGGAGAGCCTTCAACCCACCGGAGGGGAGGGGAGCGGGGCTGCCGGTGAGTGTGTACCACTCTTTGGCGCCCGCGTACTGGATCGCGATCTGGGCCCTTCCGTCAGCGAGCCGCGTTGTGGCCACGGTCAAGTCGCCGGTGATGACTCCGACCTCGTCGGTCATGGCGCCACCGGGCCCGGCCTCCACCGTGTCGACGAGTCGCTCAGGGATTGTCTCGGCGCCAGCCTTGTTCATGAGGCACAGCCTCTTTCCTCGCACCGAGTGATCATCCGAATCCAGAGCCTAACTGCGCTCACCCACCAGCCGGGCTGATCCACGCCGCCTCACCCGGTAGCAGGAGGCGGCCAGGCCAGCGGAACGGTTCTCCGCGTCCACTCAGTGCAGCGCCATGCCGCGACCGGGCGACAAAGCAACAACACCGCGGCCAGCTCGGGTAGTTGATGCCTTGTGATCATCTCATCTGTGCGGCGCCGCGCCGCCACCCTGGCCCTGACGTGCCTGTCCCTCCTCGTCACGGCAACCCCCGCGCCCGCATCCGCTGCGCCCCCCACAACCACGGCCGCCCCCGCGGTCGTGCGGCGTGACCTGCCCGAGCCGCCGGCCACCGACGTCGCCCTGAAGGAACTCGGCGAACTCACCATCGACGCCCCGCACTCGATGGCCGGCTACTCGCGGGCGAAGTTCCCCCACTGGATCAAGCAGTACGGGGAATGCGACACCCGTGAAGTCGTCCTCTCCCGCGACGGCCAGGACGTCACCCAGGACTCGATGTGCCGGGCCACCACGGGGAGGTGGTACAGCCCCTACGACGGCAAGACCCTCGATGCCGCCTCCAAGGTCGACATCGACCACATGGTCCCCCTCGCCAACGGCTGGCGGTCCGGTGCCGACACCTGGACCACCGACAAGCGCAAGAAGTTCGCCAACGACCTCGACCACTCGCAGCTGATCGCCGTCTCCGCCGCTTCCAACCGCTCCAAGGGTGACCAGTCCCCGGACCAGTGGGCGCCCCCGAACAAGGACTACTGGTGCACCTACTCACGGGCCTGGACCGACATCAAGTACCTGTACGGACTGAGCATCACTCAGCCTGAGAAGACCAAGCTCACCGAGATGCTCAACACCTGCGACTAACGTCTCGCGGCGGCTATTGCCCCGCCTGCCGGCGTCAGGGTGCAGGGCCTATCGCCTCCGCCCCGTTTCCCACGAGATGGGGCGGATGCGCCACCGGGGTCGCCTCTGGTTGCACTTCCGGTCGCGCGTCCGGTCGCGGCTCCGGTCACACCTTTGGTCCCGCCTCTGGTCGCAGCGGACCACCTTCCGGCGCGACCTTACGCAGGGCTCTGACCAGCAAGACAAGGGGCTTTTCGGCGAACTCCCGGAACGCCGACTACTTTCCAGGGGAGCCTTCTGCAACAGCACCACTGTTCGGGGCGGCCGGAGCCGGCATTCTGGGTCTGTCAAACGAGCGGTGTAACTGGGGTTGTTGGTTAGTGACGGGCTGCTGAGAGTCGGCCGTCAAAGGTGATGTCGAAAGCGTTCAGCGCGGTCTTCCAGCGCATGGTCCAGCGGGCCTGGCCCTTGCCGGTGGGATCGAGCGACATGATGGCCATGTAGACGCACTTCAGGGCGGCCTGCTCATTCGGGAAGTGCCCGCGGGCCTTGACCGCTCGCCGGATGCGGGCGTTGACCGACTCAATCGCATTCGTCGTGCAGACGATGCGGCGGATCTCGGTGTCGAAACGCAGGAACGGAGTGAACTCCTCCCACGCGTTCTCCCACAACTTCACGATCGCCGGATACTTCCTGCCCCAGGCATCGGCGAACTCCGCGAACCGGTCCAAGGCGGCCTCCTCGGTCGGTGCCGTATAGACGGGCTTGAGGAGCTTGGCGATCTTGTCCCAGTCCTGGCGGGCGGCATAGCGGAAGGAGTTCCGCAACAGGTGAACCACACACGTCTGCACGATCGTCCTGGGCCAGACCGTCTCCACTGCCTCAGGCAGGCCCTTGAGCCCATCGCAGACCAGCATCAGCACGTCGTGCACGCCGCGGTTCTTGATCTCGGTGAGGATGTGCAGCCAGTGCTTGGCGCCCTCGCCGCCGTCGCCGGCCCACAGCCCCAGGATCTCCCGCCGGCCCTCCGTAGTGACCGCCAAGGCAACATAGATGGGCCGGTTGGCGACCGCGCCGTCGCGGATCTTCACGTGGATGGCGTCAATGAAGACCACCGGATACACGGCGTCGAGTGGGCGGCTTTGCCATTCGGCCATACCCTCGAGGACCTTGTCGGTGATGGTGGAGATGGTCTGCCGGGAGACCTCGGCGCCATAGACCTCCGCCAGGTGGGCCTGGACCTCTCCGGTGGTCAGGCCCTTCGCGGCCAGCGAGATGACCATCTCGTCGACGCCGGTCAGGCGTTTCTGCCGCTTCTTGACGATCTTCGGCTCGAAGGAGCCGTCCCGGTCGCGGGGCACGGCTATCTCCACCGGTCCCACGTCGGTCAGGACGGTCTTGGAGCGTTTGCCGTTGCGGGAGTTGCCGCCGTCCTTGCCCGCCGGATCGTGCTTGTCATAGCCGAGGTGATCGGTGATCTCGCCCTCGAGGGCGGATTCCAGCAGCCTCTTGGTCAGCTGTTGCAGTAGCCCGCCCTCGCCGGTCAACTGCAGGCCCTCAGCCTGGGCCCGGTGCACCAGCTCGTCGATCAGCTGGTCGTCCACGGCCTTCGCCGACACAGCCGCTGCCGACTCGACAGACTCGCGCTCGGTCACGTTCTCACTGGTCATCGATGCGTCTTCCATGATCGGGAGTTACACCGAACGATTTACAGTCCCGGCATTCTCCTTCGCCCATCAGAGTGCCGCTCATGAAAGGTGAGGTTGTCAGTGCCTACTGCTAGGTTCCCGGCAAAAGTTCAAATACAGGCACTGGGAGGGGCGTATGTCGCTGGGAGACGACATTCGGTCTGATGTCGACAAGCTGGTGAGTACGGCGTGGACGATCCGGAACGGCAACGTCGTGCCGGGAACGGACGACGTCAAGCTGTACTCCAACGACGCGGTCAAGCTGGACGCGGTGTACCTCTACGCGGATCTCCTGGGGTCAACGAAGCTGGCGCGGGACTTCCGCCCGGAGACTGCGGGCAAGGTGATCAGGGCCTCTCTGCGGACGGCTTCCACGATCATCAAGCGGCGAGGTGGGGAGATCCGCAGCTACGACGGCGACCGTGTCATGGCGATCTTCATCGGGGACTCGAAGAACTCGAGTGCCGCGAAGGCAGCCCTGCAGATCAACTACGCGATGCAGAAGATCGTGCAGCCCAGCCTGTACTCCAAGCTGCCGCATCTGGAGCGTGACGGCTTCCAGCCCCGGATGTGCGTCGGAATCGCATCCGGCGAAGCCTTCATTGCCCGCGCCGGCGTCCGCGACAGCAGCGACCTCGTCTCGATCGGCCGCGCCCCCAACGTGGCCGCCAAGCTCAGCGACATCCGCGAGACGGGCCAGTACCGGACATACATCACTGCCGCCGTCTACAAGATGCTCAACGAGGAGTCCAAGCTGTCGAAGGGCAAGGACATGTGGGAGGCCCGTATCGCGAACGTCGGCGGCGAGCAGATGACGATCTATCGCGCCAGCTACTGGTGGGCCGTATGAGCACGCCGCAGGAAGCAACGGAGACCGCTTGGCGGATACATGGCGCTCTGGGGGAGTGGACAGCCCGGGTTGACGCCAAGGCCTCTTTCGCCCTGACCCTCGAATCGGCCGCAACGGCGGGCATCGTCGCGCTCTCGGCAGACGGCCACATGTTCTCCCACCTGCACGGCTGGGGAGTCCGAGCCCCACTGTGGGCTGGCACGATCCTCATCCTGATCGGCGGGATCTTCGCCAGCCTGGTCGTTGTCCCCCGCCTCCGACCCGCCAAGACGCTCGCGGCAGAAGCACCCAACCACTTCATCTACTTCGGCCACCTACGGCACCGCGAGACCACCGAACTGACGACGGCTCTGCTCCAGACCGACGTCCTGCCTGTTCTCAGCCAGCAGCTGATCAAGATGAGCGATATCGCCTGGCGCAAGCACCGCCATGTGCAGTGGTCCTTCATCTGCTTCGGCCTGGGCGCGGGCACGGTGTTTGTCGCTGGCCTCTTTGCCTAACGACGGGGCGGACAGGAATCACCCTGCCCGCTCCGCTGTCCTTTTCAGATACCGCTACGACCAGCGCATCCCGATCGCGGACAACTGCTCCACCCGCTCCGGCGACAGCGTCGCAGCCCGCGAGCGCTGGTTCCCGATCCACGCCCCGAGCCGGAGCTCTGTACGTGCACCTTGGTGCCCGGCTGCGGGTGTCGCCCGCTGACGGCTTGCAGGAAAAGGTGCGGCACCGTGCGCCAGCTCGGCAACCTGTGGGTTCTGTACCTGGACGAGGAGTAGATCGCGTCGGTGGCCTACGCCTTCTACCTGCGCTCGGTGGGCGGTTCCGCCGCTGAGGCCGGTTGGTTCGGCCGACAGTACGGCGTCACCTTCCGTCCCGCCGGCAGATAGCCGGCCTGCGCCCGATCCCGGACGTGGTGAGGAAGGCTCTGCCGCCGCGTCGTTCAGTCGCCCTCGCCCGCTACCTTGCAGGCCACCAAAGCGCTCACACGGGCAGGGCCTCTGAACGCGGTCGCGGGGACTCGGCCGACGTCATGACGGGCGGCCTGGTACCGGTGCTTCCAGGCCGATCGTGGCGAACTGGGCGTGGCTGGGATGCGCGGTCATGAAGGCTGCTTGCTGGTCACCGCGCCGAACGCCCGTTCACTTCATGGCTCAACCATGGCTGAAACCACTCAAATCGGGATGCAGTCTGCGCGTTGGGCGTGGTTGTATGCCGCCAACGTGACGGGGGACCACGGGAGTTGACTGCTTGGGTCCCCTGTCGGCCGCGTTCAACACAGGGGGTACAACTTGAAATTGAGGGCGCTGCTCACAACGGGGGCTGCGGCGCTGGGGCTGCTGGGAACGGCCGCGGCTCCGTCGGCTGTGGCCGATCAGCCCGGTGCCGGACAGCTGCGTGTCACTGTCGGTTCGGCCCGGTCCGAGGTGACCGGACTCGCTGCCGGTCCGGCATCCAATGCCACCTGCACGATCAACAAGATCACGGTCAACCGGTTCAGCGAGTGCGAGTGGGTGACCATCCACGTCGACGTCATCAAGGTCATCAACGGACGCCCGGAAGTTGAGGGCACCGTCGACTTCGACGTCAAGCACCAGATGACCCTCAAGGCGAACTCCGCGAACTGGTCGGAGAAGTTCCACGTCTCCAAGGCGCGGACCACGCGCGCCGGTGCGGGCGTTGCCGTCAGCATCGCGGCTGTTTCCGGAGGCGGTACCAAGGCCGCCGTCCACTTCTCGCAGGGTCACATCCTCAGCAGCGGTGCGGCCGACGGCAGCGTCGGCTACACGACCAGCATCGCTCCGAAGAAGATCAACCCCAAGGCGACGACCAAGTACACCTACACGTTCACCAAGCCCGGCTACACCCCCGGCACCGTCACCTACGACTCGGCCGTCTACCGCTGCGACAACTACTACGGCAGCAGGCGGGCCAGCCGGGCCGGCTGCGCCATCCCGGAAGTCCCCACCGGCGTGAGCATGGTGGGCCTGGCCCGCATCGACGAGGGCATCCGCAAGCTCCGCGCCAACGGCGGCCACTACGGTGACGCCTATGGCGGCAAGCCGCTCCACTGGATGATCAACAAGGCGCAGGAGGACGCGAACCGCAAGGCCGTGTGCCCGCGTACTGCGCCGCCGGACATGCAGCGCGCCGGCCGCACCTCGTGCGACGAGTACCCGTTCGCCTCCACCTACGAAGGCGGCACCCACCTCCTTGCCAACCAGCGGGAAATCACCTGGGTCAAGGTCAACGAGAATAAGTCCCAGGGCGGACGTATCACCGCCTGGCGCGGCCAGCTGCACGTCATGGACCACGACCCCTTCTACGTGATCGTCTAAGCGCGGCTACACTCGCCGCCAGGCAGGGTGCCCCGCATCCCACAGCGTTCGGGAAGCGGGGCACCCTCTCCGATGAAGGAGGTCTGCATGCTGCTGCGTGAAGTGACGTTCACCGTCGACCTCGGCGAACACGGATACCTCATCGGCTTTGACGACGACTACGACTTCCCACGTGAGATGCCGTTCGGCTGGCGCTGCGGCCCAGCCACCGAAGCCATCGCCGTCGTTCTGCCCACCACCGACACCGGCCCGCTGCAGATGACCGTTCAGGTCCACGACGCCCCGCCCGGCCCCGAAGCCGATGACGGCTGGGAGCCGGCGGAGGAGATGAGCCTGCTGGCCGACATCCCTGAACTCTGCCTCGCCACCATTGGGCAGGGCGACTTCTGGGACGCCTGGCCCGAAGCGGAACCACCTGTGGAGGTGCCGCCGCTCGCCGAGGGCGGTGACTGGGTGCGCATGCGTCTGTACTGCCACGCCGACGACCCCACCCGCGGCATTGGCGATCACGGAGAACGCCACCTGATCCAGCTCTGGCGCGCGCCGGCCACAGACCCCATGCATCCTCCACTCAGCAAGGAGGACCGGCAGGCGCGTGTCCAATACGCCGCAGATATGGCCACGCCCGCCGAGGACTACACCACCGAGTACCCGGTTCGCTACAGCGACGAGAGCCTCGACACTTAGCGTCGCCGGATCGTCCCAGAGCTTCCCGGCGATAGCCGCGTGCCGGGCAGAGCTGGAGCATGTGTACGTCACCGCCGTCGACGAGGACGGTGAGCCGAAGTCCCTGCCCGTGGTCTCCGAGCGGGCCCGCGCCAAGCTGAACGGGATCGCCGCGAAGATGACGCGCCTGCCGAAGCAGAAGGCCCGGCCGCTCGCGCAGCTGCGTGCGTGGTGGAAGGCGAGCGCGATCCTCACCTCCGGGGTGGCCGTCGACGTCATCAACTCCTTTCACGAGTACGCCCGTGCCGCAGCGGTGGCGATTCGGGCCCGGGTTGCCGCCGTGGTCGACATAGCGCTGGCGGTCGTCGACGTCGCCGCGATGGTGTTCGTGATGGACGGCGGCTGGTTCCACCGCCGACACCTGCTCGCCGAAGCCCGCCGTCACCTCGCTCTCGTCCTGCGCGGCCGCCGCCGCGAGCCGGGCCTGGACGACGCAATCGTGGACGCCGTCATCGCCACGTGCTGCCTGGACATCAGCGAGCCGAGGACGCTGCGCAGCCGGATGCCGGCCTTCCGCCTCTGCGCCGCCGGCTGGTCGCTGGCCGGCCTCGAATCCGCCCGGCGCCCGCCAGCCGCCGCCCCGGTCCGGCAGCCCCCGGCCGCCCGGGCACACCAGCCGCGCCCCGGCCTTCGGACCTGGAGCCGGGGGAGTGGTGGATACCCTGGGTCCCGTTGCAGTACGAGTGGGCCGTCCTCGCCGGTGCGGTGGTCCGCGAGAAGCTGCGCACCACCGTCACCGCCGTGCGGGGTCGGGCGTACGGCGTCGTCGCGCACCAGCAGGCGGCGATGCCCGAGCAGTTGCTCGCGCCCCGACTGTCGACCCCGAGCACGGCGAGAGGGATGCCGTTACCGGTTCGCGTGGATTCGGGTCACGCAATGGCGAATACGCCTTCACGACGCCTTCACGTAGGCGCATCATGCGGCGGAACGACAGCCACCACACCGGGGGAAGCCATGCCCAGCTACATCGAAGTCCAGAAAGCCGTGAACACGGAGAAGCGGCGCGTGTGGTTCGCGTGGCTGGCCGGCAACCTGCTCGCACTTTTCATCGCTTCCTCGATCAACGTTGCAGGGGCGCCGACGGTGGCGAGGGTGTTGTTCGTGGTCGTATTCCTGCTGCTGTCCGTCACGGCGTACCGGATGCACGCTGCGTTGAACCAGCGCGCGGATCGGGAGCGGCGTGAGGTGCTGGGCGACGACTACCCGGGCTGACGCCGTTGTGCAGTGGTCCCGCTCCGGTTCGTCCGGGCGGGGCCGTCGTCATGCGGCGTCAGCGGGCCGTCGTCCTCCCCGTCGGTGCGGGGCTGTTCTGGCCGGCTCGTCGCCCTCCGCGATGGCGATGCAGTCCCCCCGACGCGGGGTGTTCCGGTCCAGGACCCCGAGGCGGGCCAATGGGTCACGTCCTGCCCGCCGCGATCATCACCGCCCGTAACCTCATCCACTGCGCATGGACCCTCTATCGCTGGCCTGGCCGCCCCCGAAGTTCCCGCTGAAGGTCTGGAAGGACGGGCTGACCGAGCGCTGGAAGGACGCACACCAGGACGGCTGACCCGACGACAGTGGGGGCGGACAGGATTACCCTGTCCGGCCCTGCGGCTCGTCCGCGCGCTACGCCCAGCGCAAGTTCATCGCCCACTTGTTGGCCTGCGTTCGGCGCGGCTTGGGCTTCGCGTCCTCGCCGGCGGGCTCGATCCCGAGGATGTGCTGGAGTAGTCGGCGCGGCCGTCGCCGACCGGGCAGCACCCGTCATCGTGGCGGACGGTACTGACGTCGGGCGGCACCGTGCCAGGGCGGTGGTGGGGGCTGCTCCTGCGCGGCGGTGGTCGGGTGGCGGGGGTGTGTGGGAGGGAGTGCGGGGGCAGGGGGTGGGGCGGGTGGGGCACGTATGGGGCGCATGCGGCGGCGTGTGCGCCCCGTTGTGCGGAAGTTCTGCGGTGAGGTGCCTGTGTCGCAGGCGAGTTGACGGTAGGTCAGTGCAGTGAGAGGGGTATCTGTCGGGCGCCTGTCGGTCAGTGATTTTGCCGTTTAGTCGACATGCGGTGGCCAGTGCTTACGTGCGGGTTGCTTGTGTGCGAATTTTGTTCGTCGCGCGGGCCGGCTTGGCGAAGCGTGGCGGAATTTCCATGAATACGCCGCCCGTGATTCCGGTATGGCCTGCCGCCGAAAAGGAGGGCATTGCTTCTCGGTGGTCTGGACTTGAGGTCCAATACAAGCGTTCTGGGAACGCGTGTTCGTATTATGCTCGCGTAGACCGGTATGTCTATTGGGTGAGTTCGCTCGCGATGGGGGTTCGGTCGGGATCCGCTGCGGTGTGATCAGCCTCGTTCCGTGAATATGCCCGGCCGGTAAGCTTTGGTCCGGCAAACTGGTATATAAGGGATATATTTGGGTGAACGTCTCAGAGGGTGTCGATGGCGCGGCTGCTGTGCGGCCGTGTGTCCCGGCCGGGATGCGGGCAGGAAAATCCCCACTCATAGGGGGGATTTGGTCATCGTCTCGGTGTCTGGGCTGCCGCGTCGCAGTTCTTGGTGTTAACTGGAGCCCGGTCTGAGCCTTTGGTGGGTCCAGGCCCTTTTGGAGGCCTCGGGTGTGGTGCCCGGGGCCTCCCGCATTTTCACGTCCGCGCTTACCGGACCGGCGCGCTGACGCGACGAAATCAGCGGCGGCTGCCTCGAGAATGCAATTCGCCGAATATTTATTTCCTCTAAAGCGTTGTGATCTGCGTCACTGCAACCGTGCGGTGTAATACCGCGTCCGGATTCCCCAGCCGTGGGGACTTCCTCTTTACGCGGTCGATGCGGCTGTGATCCGAAGGTCCGACGGAGTAACGTGACCTTCAACGCGTCATCGGTACTGCCCGGAGGCCACACCACAGCCGACGAAGGGTCAGAGAGAGGGCGCTGGACCCACCACTCGTAGCTGTTGCCTGTCCTGAAGGGAGCTCAGACCAGATGAACCGCGCCGGGTGCGGCGGCGCCTCGCGTGCTGCCCGCATACCCCAGGCACTCCGGCACACCCACCTTGGCCTGACGCGCCGCCATGCCGTGCGGGCAAGCGCGCCGTTCGCGCTGCCGTGCACCAGCGCCGCGGCACGGACGGGGGGATGACCGATGGCCTCTCCCACGCCGAAGATCGACGCCTTCAACCCCTCCGGTGTCCTCGCCGGCACACGACGGATGCCCAAGGGCACCTTCCTGCGCTACCTGCCGCCCACGACCTGGTCCCGGCTGGTACGAGCCTGGCGCCTGGACACCCGGACCTTCACCCAGGGCGAGAAGCTGCCCCTCGGAGCGAAGGACGGCATGGTCTACATCGTCCTGGGCGGGTGCGTCCTCCAAGAACGCTTCCCCTTCGGCATCCACGAGGACGCCCCGGTCGTGGTCCGCTTCCGCGGCGTGGGCGAGTTCCTCGGCGAGGCCAAGCTCATAGAACCGGACGCCCACGTGCGCACCGTCTGTCTCAGCACCACCTGGGTCATGACATGCCCCGTCCAGCGCATGAACGTCCTCCTCAAACGCCACCCGGACGCCCAACTCGCGCTGCTACGGAGCCTGGAGGCACGCAACCGCAGCGACGAGAAGATCTACTGCACCGCCGACCGGCCCCCGCTGGACCGGGTCAGCACCCTGCTGCTGCACCTGGCCACCGCCGCCGGCACCAAGGACCCCGACGACCCGAGCAGGATCGTCATCGACGGACCGCGCCAGTCCGACATCGCCAAGGCGCTGCTCCTGGGCCAGTCGACGATCGAGAACGCGGTCGCCGAACTGCGACGGCACCACCGGGTGATCGACAGCAGGTACCGCCAGCTCGTCGTCACGGACATAGCCCGGCTCGAACGCATCGTTTCACCCGCACCGCCCGAGACGGACTGAGCCCCTCTGGTCACCCGCTCGATGCACCACGAACTTTGATTCTGCAGCGTCGCAGGCCCTGAGGGGGAGGGTCGCGCAGCGCTCCGACGAAGGAACGACCCGATGACCCTCAGCTCCACCACCCTGGCCTTCGGCACCGGCGCCGGATCCCTCCTGGTGGCCGCGCTCGTCGGCGCCGCAACGGTGGCTGTGGCCATTCTCGGCTACCGCCATGCCCGCCGCCTCTTCTCCTGGATGAAGATCAAGCAAACGGTCGAGGACAACGCCAAGGACCTTGACAGCGTCACCGGTCGGCTGGAGGAGATTGTCGACAAGCTCTGCGAGTACGCCCAGAAGCCCTGCAAGTCCGAAGACTTCGCCCCGCTGCGCAAGTTCCGCAACCTCATCAAGAACTTCGCCGACCAGCTCGAAGTGATCCGCCCCGAACTCAACGATGTCGTCAAGCACTTCGACGCCTATCTGGCCACACCCGTCCCTCAACCCGCTACCGGATCGCGCGCCGCCCAGCTGGAACAGGCCATGGAAAGGGCCATGGAGCAGGAGTATGCGCGGGTCCAGCTCCACGCCGCCGTCAGTGCCGCCCAGCAGAAGATCCGAGCCTTGAGGAAGGTGCAGTCTGGCACCGGCCGCTGATCCATGTGGAGACCGGGGCCTGGACCGCATGGCGTCCAGGCCCCACCTGCGTCACATCCCCTCGTGG
Organism: Streptomyces sp. NPDC001709; assembly: GCF_053596375.1. Lineage (NCBI taxonomy): Bacteria > Bacillati > Actinomycetota > Actinomycetes > Kitasatosporales > Streptomycetaceae > Streptomyces > Streptomyces sp. NPDC001709. The sequence continues at coordinate 25,902 of NZ_JBSFGB010000060.1, forward strand.
CGTTCGACACGGTTTCCGCGCCCTTGACGGACAGGGCGTTGGTGATCACGCGGACCGGCCAAGGGCAGCTTCTTACTGGGCTTGGAGGAACTCTCTTGCTCCACGCAGCGGTGTGCGCACGCGTCCCTGGGTAGCGCTGCTGTCGAGGCGGACGTCCAGGGGCCCGGGCATGGGGGTATCGGCTCGGCGCCCGGCAGGCAGCCGGGTTGCGTCGAGTCCATCGCGTCGGGCGATGAGAACGCCGAGTTCGTGACGGCTGAGGGCGTCCGTTCCGGCAAGGTGGAACATCCCGGCCTGGTCGGACATGGCGAGTTCCCGCAAAGCGGAGGCGAGGTCCTCGACATGCACCGGGCAGCGGATGTCGTCGGTGAACAGGACACCATCGCGGGTGCCTGCAACCAGGGCGTGGACTAGACGCTCATGCACGGATCCGCCCTGTCCGATGATCAGCGAGGTGCGTGCGACCGCAGCGGTCGGCGCCAGCAGCCGCACAGCGGTCTCGGCGGCGGCCTTTGCCGCACCGTAGGGGGTGAGAGGATCCGGCAGGCAGGCCTCGTCGTAGTGGATTCGGGAACCGGAGAACACGGCGTCGCTGGAGACGTGGACCAGGCGGCAACCGTGCTTCGTCGCGGCTACCGCCACGCGGATCGAGCCGTCGGCGGTGACCGCCCAGTTGCTCCCTCCGCTCGTCGCGTTGATTACGGCACTGGGAGCAACAGCCGCCAGTACCTCATCGACCTGCCCGGGGGCACGAAGGTCAAGCTGGTACCACGAGGCTCCGGGCATGCTGCCCGGGCGGGAACAGTACGTCGCGGCTGTCTCCCAGCCTGCGGCAGTCGTCTGGCGCACAAGCTCCGTCCCCAGAAACCCGCTGCCGCCGATGATCAAGACCCTCATGGCGCCCAACGATAGGGCAGCCCAGCTCCGCCCAGGCAGGTCGCCCGGGCCTCAGCAATCTTGTCATGTGAGGCTCAGACACAGCTTCTGACACGGCGGGGCGGGGCCGGGCTGACATCTGTCCGGCGCCGACGCCCGTCCGTACGCCGCTACGCCCAGCGCATGCCGATGTTGGACAGCTGTTCCACCCGCTCCGGTGACAGCGTCGCGGCTCTGCTGCGCTGGTTCCCGATCCACGCCCCCGGCTTCACCTCCCGCTCCTCTCCCGCTCCTCCTGGTCCTCGCCAGTGATCTGCTCCACGTGCTTCCTCGGCACCCGCAGGTGTCCCTTGCTCTCGTAGAACTGCTGGGTGGCCCGGTAGTTCATCGCCCACTTGTTGGCCTGCGTTCGGCGCGGCTTGGGCTTCGCGTCCTCGCCGGCGGGCTCGATCCCGAGGATGTGCTGGAGTAGTCGGCGCGGCCGTCGCCGACCGGGCAGCACCCGTCATCGTGGCGGACGCCCGTCCGTACGCCGCTACGTCCAGCGCATGCCGATGGCGGATAGCTGCTCGATGCGTTCCGGGGACAGCGTCGCGGCTCTGCTCCGCTGGTTGCTGATCCATGCACCGAGCCGGAGCGGCTGCTCCTTCTGGTCCTCGTCGACGATGGTCTCGATGTGCTTGCGCGGTACCCGGAGGTGTCCTTCGCGTTCGTAGTACTGCCGGGCGGCCGCGTAGTTGGTGGCCCATTTGTCGGCCTGGCTGCGGCGTGGCTTGGGCTTCTCGTCTTCGGTGGCGGGTTGGATGCCGAGGATGTGTTCGCACATCCACTGTTGGACGGTGGTGAGGTTGTCCCATCCGAGCCGGACCGACCGTACCCACCGTCCGAGGTCCTCGCCCTGGTGGACGACCTTGCCTGGTGACGTGGGCAGTTCGCCGCCGGCCTCCAGGTGCTGCCGGACGAGGTGGAAGGCGCGCTGCCATTCCACGGGCCAGGCCGGGCACCAGGAGGGGTCGATGTCCTCCAGCTGTTCGCGCCGTTCCTCGGACAGCGCGCCGGCCGCGGACTGAACCGGCAGGCCCTGGGCACGCTGCTGTTCGATCTCGGCGGCCTTGCGGGCGGCGGCCCGCTGGTTCTTCAGCCAGATGCCTACCTTGTAGCCCTGGTAGGTGGCGTCCAGCGGCGCGAGCAGGTGCCCGTTCTCCTCGGCCCATCCACGCGCGGCGGTCAGGCCCTCTTCCCATGCGACGTCGTAGTGCGACCACACCATGCCCAGCTTCTCCAGCTGCTCGATGCGGTCCTTGTCCATGTTCCCGCGGGCGTAGAAGCGCCTGGCGTCGGCGATCCATTGCCCGAGGGGGAACCCGGCGAGAGTGGCCGGCCACTCCTCGGCACCAACCGCCTGGTCGTAGCGGCCGGGTACGCGGTAGGTGAACGGGACCTTGAGGTCGTCGTGCTGGCGGGTGTAGATGGCGGCGGCTTCGATGCCGCGTCGCCAGTGGGTGTGTTCGGGGTTGAGGACGCGGAGGTTGATGAACGCGGCCAACTGTGCGGGGTCGCGGGGGGTGCTGAATTTCAGCAGTGCTTGGGCCGGCAGGGACAGTCGGTCGCTTCGGTCGCTGTCGGCTCCCTCGCTTTCGGCCCCGCTTCGGCTTTGGACGCCTCTGACACGGCTTGGGGCCTGCTGCTGCGCCAGTGCCTCCACAACCCTGGCGTCGTGCGCTCTGAGCGCTTCCAGCAGCTTCGCCAACCCGCCGTAGGCCCGGGAGGTGAGCATGTTGTCCGCGGTCTCTCCGGGTCCGAGCAGGACGGGGACGATGAGGGATGCGGTCTTGCCCTCGTCGGGGTGCATGCGCAGTGCGCGGCCGACGGCTTGGACGAGGTCGGGCATGGAGCCGCGTACGTCGGCCCAGTAGACGGAGTCGCAGTTCTTGGTGTCGACGCCTTCGCCCAGGACCTTTACCGAGCCCAGGAAGGCTTTCTCCACGACCGTGCCGTCCGTGGCGATCCCGTCCGCGAATTCGCCCAGTACACGGCGCCGGTGGTCGGGCTTGTGTTCGCCGCACAGCCAGTTGGCCCAGATCGTCTTGGGGTACAGCTTGGGGTCGGTGGCGTGCAGCTGTGTGGCGATGTGGGGGAGGCCGGCTGCGAAGGCTTCGGCTTCCTTGACCAGGTGGTGGAAGACGAGTGTGCGCCGGAAGTTTTCCTCCGAGGACGCTTTCAGCAGCGCGGTCTGGAGCGCGGCGAGCCGGGCCCCGCGGACCTGGTCCGAGCGGCCCTCAGCGCCCAGGAGCTGGGCGGCCTGGAGCTGGGTGTCGGTGATGTCGAGGCACACCACCTGGTAGGGCGCGCAGATTCCCCGGTCGATGGCCTCGGACAGTGTCAGTGTGTAGCAGCGGCTGCCGAACGGGCCGTTGGGGTCGTTCTCCATGCTTGCGACCAGTTCGCCCGGTGCGCTCGGCGCAGCCTCGGAGTCGTCGTCCAGTTGCCACAGCCGGGGCGTGGCGGTCATGTAGAGGCGGCGCAGGGCCGGGATGCGGGTGTTGTCGTGGACCACCGCCCACGGTTTGCCGATCCGTCCCGAGGTCCGGTGCGCCTCGTCGACCACGATGAGGTCCCAGCCGGGAAGGTCGGCGGCGTGGGCGCGCTCCAGCGTTCCCAGTCCCAGTGAGGCGTACGTGGCGAACACCGTGATCTTGTCGAACGGGCGCACCCAGGCGACCAGCTCTTCCACGTTCGTGGTGTTGGGGAAGCCCGCCTCGTCCCCGCGTAGGGACGAGACACCGATCATCGGTCCGCCACGGCCTCCCTCGCGCCATGCGGCCTCGGTCTGTGCGAGCAGGTCCAGGGAGGGGACGAGCACCAGCACACGGCCCGCACGGAGCTCCTCGGCGCTTCGAGTGGCTACGAGAGTCTTGCCGGTTCCGGTCGCCATGATCACCTGAGTCCGGAGTCCCCGCTCGGGCACGGTGGCGCGTGCAGGCAATTCGAGCGCCCGCAGGACTGCATCGACGGCTTCTCGCTGGTGGGGGCGGAGTTCCTTCGGTGCCATTCTTCTCTGCCTTCTCCTGCGGGCCGCGCCTGGGGCATGACGCGGTAGAACTCGGGAATTCCTGCACGTGGACGGCTTGTGATCGGCTACGGTGTAAGCGAGTTGATCCGGGGCAAAGCCTCCGATCAGCCGCCGGAACGTCTGATCGGAGTCGGTCCAGACCCCTTTAGCCGACGCTGTTATCTGAGTCCAGAGTCTATCTCATGCTTCAAAATGAAGCACTCGAAACTCCAAGATCTCTCGGACATGGCGTTGTCCTGTTACTACTCCCTCCTGAGAGGCCTGACTCGCAGTCACATCCACGAGCGCACAGCCCGGTTCACTCCTCGATCTCCCGACCACCCGTCACCTTCGGTCCGTGCCTCAGCACATGGACAGGCGCCCTTGCTGCCAGCCTGCGGGCCGCGCGAAGCGTGGCACGCTTGGTGACGCAGAGCGTCACAGGTGGCTGGAGCGCAGCGGAGGCCACGGGTCGGCTGGAGGCCGGCCGCGCCTCGCAACGCGAGGCGCCTGCACTGCGGTTGGCGGGGCGCGCGCAGCGCGTGCCGCCT
>NZ_JBSFGB010000061.1:0-30083 GCF_053596375.1 Streptomyces sp. NPDC001709
CAGCCCCAACGAATACGAACGCCGACACCACGCGGCTAAGCTCACGCTCGCCGCATGATCAACGAAGCGTGTCCACCATCACGGGGGAAGGCCCGCTGTGCAACTGTCGGCTGCATGGCTCAGAAATGCGTGATCACCCTGCCGGGCCATCACTTCGACCTCAGCATGAATCCGCCAAACCGGCATCGCCTGTTCCCTCCTGTGCCTGATTACTCCGAAGCGGTCCCGGCAACCACTGGACAGGCAGTCTGGCCTCGGAAGCGAAACAGGCCAGGGGGACTCGGTACCGATGAGGCACCCGTGTAGCCGTGGTGGGCTACCGGTAGGCATGGGGGAGCCGCTAGCAGCAAGAAAGTCAACCTTGCAGGTGGTGACTGGCAATGGCTACGGCCTGTATCTCTCAGCCTGCAACAGGCGTGAAGGTCCGACCTCGCGCCGCCGCAGTGGGACCCGCTGGTGTTGCCACTGGTTCCGAGCTGCCCCTGACCGATTTCGATCACCAGTGGTACGGCGCGAGCCGGGACTGTCACTGGGCGTAGCTAAAGTTACTGATGAGGCCTGGCCTTTTGACCACATGGGGGAGGACGTTGTGCTGCCGAGTGACACCGGGGCGGGCGGGCAACCGGCATCGTGGGTGTCCCGCATGTTCGACGGGACGCAGGACGCCGTCGCCGACCTGGCCACTGAGCTGTCGTCGTTCACGAACTTCCAGAAGCGGGTCGACGACCTGATCCGCGATCTGAAGGGTTCGGCGGCGGGACCAGGCAAGGTCGGACAGGAACAACTGGCACGCCACCAGTTCGGCGGCGGTGGCACGGGGTGGGCAGAGGCCGCCGGCCTGTTCAGCAAGTACGAGGCCGTCATCAAGGATCTGGAGATTCTGTCGAAACTGCTCTCCGATTCGATGGACGGCATGGCTATAGCGGTGCTGGCCTCCCACAAGGGCTACCAGAACATCGACCTGGACATCCGCGACCGTATGGCCGCCATCAGCACGGAGACGACGGATCATTACGGCGGGAGCTACGACCCTTCGGTCCCGCAGAAGACGAACACGAGCGGCCACGGCGGTGGCGACGAGGCCAAGGGAAGCCAGTCGCCAGGGCAGACCGGCGGCGGTGACGTGGGAGGCACGATCTGATGCGGCGCAGTGAGGGCACCCCTTTCGAGGGCATGAGCCACGAGCAGATGCTCGCCTGGCTGGACCAAGCGGACGCCGGCACGGTTCAGTCCGCCGCCGACCGGCTGACCGCTGCGGCCAACGAGATCCACAAGATCGCCGAGGAACTCAAGGTCCGCCCACAGTGGGTGGAGTGGAAAGGCGAGGGCGCGGACGCCTTCCGCACATGGGCGGGCGACTTGGCCAACTCCACCCTTCGACTGGGGGACTTCAGCGACAGCGCGGCCAAGTGGCTGCGGGAGGCATCCGCGGCAATCGGAACCGCTCAGGTGTCGATTCCCCGCGACACGCACAGCGCGCAGGCGAACCTGGACGCGGCAACTGCCGCGCACAACGACCCCGATGCTGCCACCGTCAGCGCCAAGTCCAAGGCCGAGTTGGAGGCATCCGCGGCGCATAAGGAGAGGGTGCGTCTGGAGGCCGCGGCGGAGATGCGGAAACTCAGCCAGGCGTACGCGCACTCGGCCACGCAGATGGATGCGCTGGAACGGCCCAAGTTTCCGCCACCGCCGAAGGCGCTTCAGCCCAAGGCAGAGAGCATTGACGAGAACGAAGTCGTCGCGAGCGGCGACCGCAGGGCTGGGACGTCCGCATCTGGGGGCGCAGTAGCCGCGCCGACGGCCACGGTAGAAGCGCACCAGACGGTGCACAGAGTGCATGACGACGGAGTTGCCGCAGCCAGTGCTTCCGATGTGCGGGACGGTACCGGCCGTGCAACGGTCCACCAGCCGTGGCCTCAGGTCCCGGCCCACGTAGGCACGAAAATCGACGAAACAGTGTTTTCGCCACCAGCACCGACCACGCCTACCCATCAAGGCCCGGTTGACGTGCCGGCAGCAAGCCGGGCTGGAGGTGGAACGCCGCCATTGGGCCCTCTTCCGCTGCCCTCAGGCCGCGGCCTCGGCCTGCCAGTGAACCCTGGAGGCACGGGGCGTCCAGCGCCGGGCGGCCGCCCGATGCCCATGCCACGACGGGAGATCTCGGAACCAACGCCGACACGTGGACCAGCCACTGGCGGTACGACCACGCCCAGAGGCCCCATGGGGCCAGCGCAGTCGGTGACGGGAGGACGCGCGACGGCGATACCAGGGCGAGCGGTCGCCGGTGAGGCACCAGGACGTGCGCCGGTCAGCAAGGGCATCGTCGGCGGTCGCCCGACCGCACCCACCCCCGACCAGCCGGCTGGCAGATTGCCGCGGGGTACGGTGGTCGGCGGTGAGACGCCCGTGTCCGGCACGACCGGGCGTGGGTCCGCCGGTCGGACGATGGGCGCTGGTCCGAGAGGAGCTACCCCTTCCCAGGGTCCAGGCTCGGCCGAGCGGCTAGGTGGGTTTCCGCGTGCTGAGAAGGGCATCGTGGGAGGTCGCCCACAGCAGCAGGCACGATCGGCTGGCCAACCGTTCAGGCGCACCGCGATCCAATCGGGAGGCACGGAAACCCCTGGCGCGTCGGCGAACGGCTTGAGGTCGTCGACCTCGCGCCGAAGCGGCGAGCAGAGCGAACCGACTCGCAAGCGCGCCGAGCGGCGGAAGAACGGGCGCCCGGAAGACCCCCGATCGGCGCCTCGCGCCAACGAGTGACGCCCTCAGTCGCAGCAGCCCGGAATCACGAGAACTACCTGAACCACCGGAATCAAGAGGAAGTGGATGCCTGCCAACAGGTTGAGGAACGGCCGTCTTGGGAGCGTTGTCTCCGGAGCCGCGGGCTTGCTGCTGGTGGGCGTGATCGCCGCCCCCGCCCAGGCGGAGACCATCCGCGAGCAGCAGTGGTACCTCACGGCCATGAAGGCCGACCAGATGTGGCGGACGAGCACGGGCAAAGGCATCACCGTCGCGGTCATCGACACGGGCGTTGACGGCTCCCTGCTTGACCTGGAGGGACAGGTACTTCCTGGCCTGGACGAGGCATCGGGGTCACCAGGGAACGAACAGACGAGCTATGACGGCCACGGGACCACGATGGGCCTCCTCATCGCGGGCACCGGCAAGGCGAACGGCGGTAACGGCACTTTCGGTCTCGCACCAGGCGCCAAGATCCTTCCGATCCGCGTGCCGGACCGAGGCTGGGACTCCAACAGGTACGCAGATGAGTTCAACAAGGTAGTGAGCCGGGGAATCCGGTACGCCGTCGATTCCGGAGCCCGGGTCATCAACATCTCCATGAGGGCGTACAAAGGCTCTGACGAACTTACTGCCGCCGTGAAGTACGCCCTGAACAAGGGAGCACTGATCTTCGCCGGAGCCGGCAATGACGGCACCTCGGAAGTCGAATATCCGGCCGGCACTCCTGGGGTGGTTGCGGTGGGAGCCGTAGGTCGCGACCTGCGTAAGACGAAGGAATCCCAGTACGGCCCACAGGTCGACATCGCCGCCCCCGGCGACGAGATGTACCACGCCTGCCCGAACGGCAAGGGCCTCTGCCGCTCCCACGGCACCAGCGACGCCACCGCCCTCGCCTCCGCGAGCGCCGCCCTCATCTGGTCCAAGCATCCGAGCTGGACCAACAACCAGGTCCTGCGGGTCATGCTCAACACCATCGGCGGCCCGACGAACGGCGCCAAGCGCAACGACTCCATCGGCTATGGCATCGTGCGTCCGCGTATCGCCCTGCAGAACCCCGGTGACCCGGGACCGGCCGATGTCTACCCTCTGCCGGACTTCTCAGCTGCATCCTCCGCGTCGCCCTCCCCCGGCACCGCCGGTGCCGGTTCCAAGAACCCTGCCTCGCAGGCGAAGGATGACAAGACGGCGGCCGAAGTTTCCTCCGACAAGGGCGGCGCCGCCACTCTGTGGGTCGCACTGGGCATCGGAGCTGCGGTACTCATCGGCGGAGTTGTCGCCGCCGCTGCCAGGAAGCGTCACCGAGAAGCGTGAGTGCAGTTGCTAGCCTGGCAGGCGCACGCCAACTCGGGGGCGCGGGGGAGAGGGCTTATGTTTGAGTCGGCAGGAGAACGGCACATGGCGCATGGTCATGCAGCGCAACCGGTGGGGATGCGGCTCAATCACCTGCAGGACACCGCGGGCGGCGGTGGGTCCGACCTCGCGCACTCTTCGGACGAGAAGAAGACCGCAGCGGACACCCTTCATAACGACATCGAGCCCAACACCAAGAAGGCCGGGGCCTGGGCGGACGACGACACGTCCGCCGTGGTGAAGGCGTTCGATGCAAAGGATGGGCACGGCTGGCTCACGTCCAGTGCTGTGAGCAAGGCACACAAGACCTGGGGCGAACAGGTCCAGAACTTTCTGAACCGGCTGGCGGGGGACGAATCGGCCCTTCGGTACAGCAACACCGTGTTGACCGGTACGGACATCGGCGTGAGCAGTACAACGCGCAAGGTGTCGGTCTTCGACACGTACTCACGCCCCCCGGAGCAGTAACGGACAGCCGAACCCTCTCGCACGCCACCAGAATCAACGGGGACCATGCCGATGCCGACGTACCACGAGATCCTGATGACCGACCTGTCCACGCTCACCACGGCCGCCGACCGCTGGGACGGCATGGCCAAGGAGCTCAACAAGCAGGAGTCCGCGTACCGGCGGGACGTACACGGCATCACCCTGCGCCCGACGTTCGTGGGCGAGAGCCAGCAGGCCGCCAACGCGCGTTTCGGTGTCCGGCTCACGGAGTTCCAGAACGCCCAGACGGAGGCCAAGGCGATCGCCTCGCTGCTCCGTGATGCGCACACCCAGTTCGTGGACCTGCGCAAAAAGCTGGAGTCGGCCCGGCAGGACGCGATCGCCGCGGGCATGAAGGTGTCCGACCAGGGCGTGGTCTCGTACGACACCGAGAAGCTCAGTCAGGGCGAGAAGCAGGAACTGGCCCATGACCCCGACTCCCAGGAGAGCGTCCGCAAGTCCGTCGCCTCCTGGCAGGCCCGGATCGACCAGTGTGTGAAGAACGTGAACGACGCCGACAAGGGAGTCGAGGTCGCCTTCACCGCCGTCGTGAAGGGTCCTGACGTGGGCGACGGTACGGTCCCTGGCTTCAACGGCAAGGCCCAGGGCGACATCGAAAAGTACGAAGCCCAGGAGGCGGACGACATCGCCCGGCGGGTCGCCAAGGGCGACAAGGTCTCCGCCGCCGACCTCGCCGAGCTGCAGCGCGACTTGCGGGACAACAAGGGCGACAAGGCTTTCAGTCAGACCTTCCTGAACGGGCTGGGGCCGGACGGCGTGATCCGGTTCACCAACCGGCTCGACGACCTTGCGTACTTCGATGACACGAAGCACAAAAGCACCTACCTGGAGATCAACGGCGGCCTTGCTGACACCCTGGCGACTGCCACGAAGGTCCCCGACTTCAAGGACGCCAACGGCAGGCATCTGCGCTTCGGTACCCAGGCGTACAACGACGCGTTCCAGGCGTGGACGAAAACGGACGACGCCCGCTTCTACAACAAGTGGCGCGCGGAGCTACGTGAACACGGCGACGACAAGTACGCCCTCAAAGCAGCGGGCGACAAGATGGACCTCGGGTACGGACACGGTCAGGAGATCCGCGGCTACCAGAGCCTCGCCACGCTCATGCAGCAGGGGCACGGCTACTCGCCCCAGTTCGTCGCGGACGTCACCGACGACATGATCGCCGCGGAGAAGAAGGACCCCAATATCTGGGATCTGTACGGCAAGTTCAGCAACAAGGACGGCGATGGCTGGTTCGCGAACGACCCCGTTGACGGCGCCCTTGAGGTCATGTCACGCAATCCGGAAGGAGCGACCGGCTATCTCGACCCGGGAACCGCCGCCGGCAAGGACCGCTTGGACTACCTCCTCAGCCACCGGGACTGGAACGTCATCCACACCACGCACGAGGGCGCCAAGACCGACTACGTGGGACCCGACGTGGAAGACAGTGACGCCCGCAAGGGCTTCGGCGATGCTTTGGAGGCCGCGACGACCGGCCAGGCGCCGGGCGGCTATCATCCAGTCGGTCAGCACACCGAGCCGCAGGCCCGTATCCTGCAACACACCATCGACACACTGAACTCGGTGAACCAGGCGAAGAACCTGCCGACGAACCTTACGCTTCCGCTGGCGCATATCCTGACGGCATACACGCCGGACACCCACGAGATCAACGCCCAGTCGGATTCCCGTTTTGAGCTCCCCCCGGGCAACACAGGCTCGGTCTGGAGCGATAAGAATGGAGCACACATCACTGTTGCGCGGGACTCCCTTACCAAGATCATGCGTGGAATAGCCAATGATCCCACGGCGTTCGGTCACGTCTACGCTGCGGAGCAGCACCACGCTCACGACCTATTGGCCGCTCTTCCGCAGGACGCCGACAAGACGGTGATCAGTAATCGCATCACCGACTGTTCGCGGGCCATGGGCGCGTATGACGGGGTCCGCGCCGACATCATCTTCGCTGAACGCTTCAATAAGACGCAGTGGGCCGCCGACTTCAACCACGGCCTCAGCAGTTCGCTCAGTACCGCACTGATGTTCAAGCCGAAGAACGCAGACTTCCTCGGCCCAGCCGGAGATGCGGCTTCCAGAGCCCTTGACCTGTACACGTACGAATCGAACAAGGAGCACGTTGCCGAAGCGAACCTCAAGGCCACGCAAGACAACGTCAAGCTCTACGCAGCCGGACAACACGACGTGGAGAACATGGTCAGGATGTGGGGCCAGAGTCGCGGCTACGACATCAATAGCGAGTGGACGAAGCAACTGGTCCACGTCGGCCAGCAGGACTACAACTTCGGCCGTGACCGGGCGCTCGACGTTCTTCGAGCCGACCGGTGACGCCGAAGGGTGACACCGTCCGAATGGGAAGAGCACGATGAAGATCTTTGCGAGCCGCAGGCGGCGCCTGGTCGGCTGGTCCGTGGGCGGCATTCTGCTGGCGCTGTACATCGTGGCGCAGGCGCTCTACAGCACCGGCGTCTACGCGTCCTGGCAGGATCAGCGGTCCCTGGACTCGGCATGCGGTGGCACCCTGGCTCAGGGCGGCCTCGGTGATGCGCTGCATTCCTCGCATGTGCGTGCCAGTGCCGCCGACGACTCGGAGTACCTGGCGGCCTGCCTGATCAACAGGCCCGACACAGGCCAGCATGGCGGCGCTCTCCAGCTCATGCTCCGCTGGAGCGATCAGTCGGCCGCATCCGAGGCCCTCGCGCCGTTCAGCAGGAACGCCAACGGACTCCAGGGGCAGGCGGCGCCACTCGGCAACGGCTGGCCGGGCTACGTCCGGTACGACGGGTCAGCGCAAGTCGTGGTCGCCCTTGACTGCCAGAACAACAAGAACAGGGCTCTCGTGGCATACGGCGACCTCATCCAGTGGCCGGCGGACGCCAAGACGAGGGAACCTGTGCTCACGGGGCTGGGCAGAGTGACGACGGAATCGGCACAGAAGGCGGCTGCCAAGTACGGGTGCCATGCGCAGAGCGGCAGGCAGCTGACCCATGTCTCGCTCCCGTCTCTGAGTGGGAAGACAGCCCCTCAGCAACTCACGCAGGCCCGGGGCTCCTGCGTCGCACTCCGAGGACTCGCCGGCCAGGCGTCCGACGCCGGAACGCCCGACTTCGTCGAGTACCCTGCGGACGCGCACACGCCGCAGGTCAACTGCTACCTGTTCACATCTGCAGGGAAGCCGGGTTACGGGCTGTACGCGTACTACGGTGTCGTCGCCAAGGACTTCGAGTCGGTCAATTCGGCTAACCGCAGTAACGACTACGCCTTGGCCACCGCCAGGTGCCCTCAGTCCGATCAGGAGGCGGTATTTGTGCTTTACCACCTCTACGACCGGGAAACCGACAGCTACCCCGTCCGCCATTACTCGGAGTCGTTCGCCAAATCCGCATTGAAGGCATTCGCCGAGCACGAGGCAAAGCAGCGTGGCTGTACCGACGTGAGGATGATGTCCGGATCGTCAGGCGTTGCCAGGCCTCACAGGTGGTTGATCTGATGGGCTTGACGGTGGGTTCACCGGCACCCAGCCGTGACCGTCAACTGCGGTCTTGACAACATGCCTGCTGGTCGAATTGTGGGGCAAACAGAACGTCTCAGCTCACCTATGTGAGCTGACACCGTCCGTGATTTCAGACGTCGATAGGGGCGGCCTTTCGGCCCACCTTGAGGTACAGCTCGGCACCTTCAGGTGTCCGGAAGGGCGGGCGCCCTGTGGGCCCGGTCTTCTGCTGCATCGCGCACTCCCAGATTCACATCGCGGTCGAGCCTGACTCTTCATACTGGTGGCACGCACCGCAGAAACTCGGGCGCACCACCCGGTCTGCGGCATCGGCGCTGGCGACGCTGGAGAACAGTCTCGACGCCGACGCGCGACAGTTGGTGGCCCTCTCCGACGCACTCGCGACACGTGGATAGGAATGACTTCATGACGGACCTACTGATCACGGCCGGTCGGGTGCTCACCGGGCCTGGCGGCGAATGTGTCGAGGACGGTGCCGTGCTCGTACGCGGGAGCCTCGCGCTCTTTGCTGGCCGCCATCTCGCGCAGAGTACGGAACGTTCTTCCCCGCAGCCCTCGTCCGCCGAACGGGCGACCGACTCGGGCGGGCAACGAAGCGCGGGGTTTGACGCTCTGGGGCATGGGCGCGTGGGGGTCGGTAGCTCCTCAGCCCTGGCGGGCTTGCGGTGCCCCGCCGACGTGGTCATCCGCCGCGGGCGGCCGGCGGGTCTGTCGCGGCCTTTACGACAGGAAGCGTGGCTGAGACCGGGACAGAGTTGCTGCGACACACGCGCGCCTGCTTCCTCGACTGCTGGCATCGTCGTGGCTGGCTTTCAGTGGTGTAGGTCCAACTGGGGTGGGGAGCGCTGCAGGTCCGGGTTGAAGCAACTGCATTGGCCAGCGGAGGCCCATGGACCCCTGGCCGCCACTTCCCGTCGCCGCAACCGCTTCGCCGTAGCCCGGGTTGTACGCGCCGGGACCGGAGGGAAAGCGTGCCGGGCGGGGGCGGGCTGGCGAAGAGTTCTTCGTGGGACCGGCCGTCATCTCGCCGCGAGGAGTAGGCGGGCCATCCGCCGAGCGCGGGACTCATTGCCAGCTTGAGTCCCGTTTCAGTCCCGCAGACAAAATGCCTGGTCAGACAGCTTATCCCACTAGGGAACGGGACTGACGGGACTGACACTGCAAGTTATGCCGATCAGGCGCGGGTGTATGCGCGCGTACGTACTTCTGTACTACTACATGTCCTGTGCAGCTCATATATAGAACCTTGAGTCCCGTCAGTCCCGTAGCACGGAGCTTGAGCCCTCTGACCTGCTCTTTTGTGTACGGGACTGAAGCGGGACCAAAGCGATACACAGCCCCGGCCCTTCGCGTCACCCTCTGCTGGGTCCACCTTGCACGGGGCTGACGGGACTGAATGTTCGACACGCGGCTGCCGCGTGTGTTGCCACGACGGGGTGTGCGCTAGCCTCTGATCTCAAGTGGAAACTTCAGTCCCGTCAGTCCCGTTGGTCCCGCCTCTGAGACGGATGTCGGCACGGCGGACACGGTATTCGTGGGGTTGATGCCCCAGACGAAGAAGCTCAGCTAGGACAAGGACTCTCTAGTGCCCGGCCAGTTTGCGGCAGGCTCGTCAGGACCCCGCGGTGTCAGCTGCGACGGAGGTATCCACGAGCGCCGCACCCGTACCGGCGCCTCTTCTGCTGGCCTTTTCCACCCGGGCTTTCACAAGGGACGCTCATGAGTAGTGCCGAGTCGGCACGCTTCGACGCCGCGGCCGCCGCCGAACAGATCCTCCAGACGAGACTTGACCTCGGCTTGCCTGGAGACCAGGCGATGGTGCCGGCGCAGGTGGGAAGCGAGGGGACCCGACGAGTTGCTCCAGCAGGCCTGTTGCCGGATGAGCTGACCGACCGGGGCAACGCCAAGTTGTTCGCGCGCCTGTACAGCGATCGCTTTCGGCATGTGGAGGGTCTGGGCTGGTACTCGTGGGATCAGTACCGGTGGAAACGCACCGGTGGTGAGAAAGGCGCGATGTGGGCGGCCGGTGACATGGCCGAGCAGATGCCCCGCACCGACCCCCACGGAACGTTCAGCAACAGGGAGCTGGCCACGCACCGGCGTCGAACCCAGTCCACCGCAGGCGTGAAGGCCCTGCTCCAGCAGGCGCAGGCTGCCCCGGGACTCAGTCTTGACCCGGACTCGATGGACGGGGACATGTACGCCCTGTGCACCCCGGGCGGCGTCGTCGACCTGCGAACCGGTGAGCTGCGCAAGCCCGACCCGCTGGCGGACATGCACTCGCGCGCCACCACCGTCGGACCTGAGGACATGCCCCTGCCCCGGTGGCGCAGCTTCCTGCGCGATACCTTCGGCGACGACGCCAAGGGCCGGGAGACGATCGCGTTCTTGCACCTGCTGCTCGGCTACTCCGTCACCGGGGACGTGGGCGCGCAGATCCTGCCTTTCCTCTACGGGTCCGGCGCCAACGGCAAGTCCGTGCTGCTCGAGGTGATGATGCAGATCCTCGGCGACTACGCCAATGCCGCCCCGCCCGGCTTCCTCATGGAAAAGGGCAAGTTCACCGAGCACAGCACCGAGCTGACCGAGCTGCATGGCCGGCGCATCGTCGTGTGCTCTGAACTCAAGCCGAACGACAAGTTCAACGAGGCCCGGGTCAAGCTCTTGACGGGCGGTGACACCATCACCGCCCGCCGCATGCGCCAGGACTTCTTCACCTTCCGGCCCACCCACAAGCTGTGGCTTCTAGGCAACCATCGGCCCGAAGTCGGGACTGGCGGCTACGCGTTCTGGCGCCGTATGAGGATCATCCCCTTCGAGCGGAAAGTCCCCGACGAACTCAAGATCGACAACCTGGCTCCGGAGCTCGTCCGCGACGAGGGCCCCGGCATCCTGCACTGGCTCATCCAGGGCGCCCAGAAGTACCTCGCCACCAGGGATCCGCTTCACGGCCCGGCCAGCGTACGGCTGGCCACCGAGGCCTATGAGAAGACCGAGGACCACATCGGCCGGTTCATCGCCGAGCGCTGCACCAAGGGGGAGGACGGGCAGCCCAATCCCGAGCTGCGGGTCGAGCAGAAGCTCCTCTACGAGACCTACGGCCGCTGGTGCTCGGACGAAGGCATCCGCCCGGCCACCAGCCGTGCCTTCGCTAGCCGTATCCGCCAGGACCTCGGCCTGGCTTCCCCCGGCGAGATGATCAAGAACAACGACCGCAAACTCTACCCCGGCCTGGCCCTCCTCACTGACGGGACAGAGCCCGACGAATGACGCCACGGGTAGAGTCAGACAGCACCCTGCTCAGGACTCTTGCGATAATTGCCAGAACCAGACGACCAGCGGTGAGCGTGCCGCACGATCCGGCCAGAGGCCGGCCCACGGGACAGGAGGGTCTGCGGCCATGAGCGCGATGCTGCAAGACAGCCAGCTCACCGACGAAAACGAAGTGGTCTGGCTCGAGGACCCGGAAGACCTCGACTACGTCCGGCAGGCCCTGGACAAGGTCCCCACCCGCAAGGGCAAGCCCCGCTACTCGCGCGACGGCCGCCTGATCGGATACACCAACCTCCAGTCGGGCGCCGTCAGCGACCCCGACTCAGGGCTCTTCGCCCGCCGCGCGTTCTTCCTCCTGCCCCACGACCGCGACAGAGAGCCTCAGGGCCCGTACTCGGTAGGTGCCCCGGGCGAAGCGGTGGACCCTCGCACCATCGAGCCGGGCAAGGTTGGCGCCAAGACTCTGCGGTCGCAGAAAGGCCGGACTGCGGAGATAGCACCAGCCGGACGGTGAACGACATCGACATGGCCGCGCATCACGGGACTGACGGTACTGACCCGTTGAGAGGGCCGCAAACGGACCGAAGGAATACGCTGGCCCCGGTCGCGGAGCATGCTGATTCCTCAGTCCCGTCAGTCCCGTGACTGTGGGAAGGCGTGGTTGACCTGCCCTTTTCCAACCGTCATCGAGCTGACTCCCTCGCCACCCAGAGCGCTCTGGGCAGGATCCAAGGGACTGAGGGGACTGAAGAATCAGCATGCCTTCACTTGTTCGCCTCCCTCGGTGGGATGGTGCGGCGTGAAGGTGTCGTCAGCGCCGGCCCGGCCGCCTGACCGCCGACGTGCCCAGGGTGCTGGGTCGCGTTCGGGGAGGTCTTCGGCGCCTTGGACCGGGTGCGCAGTCCCTCGACGCCCTCGGTCTGGTAGCGGCGGTAGCAGGTGTAGTACGCCTGCCGGCTGATCCCGCAGTACCGGCAGGACATGCGACGTTCCCGGTGACCTCTTCGACGTGGAGTATGACGGCCAGGCGCCGCTTGGCCTCGCGGTCAAGCGGCGGTCTGGTGGGAGCGCGCTTCGGCATGTGGATCTCCGCAGTGATCGGAGACTCAGGTGTCAACGGAGATCGTCAGTTTTAGACCCGGGCCGTTTCGCCTGATCAGGGGTTGTCCGGGGCAGGGCCGCGTCGAGGCAGGCATCGTGGGGCGGGCGTTGAGTATGCGCACCCAGGACATGTGAGTACCGGTCCCGATTACGGGAGTTCGCCGGGACGGTTGGCTGGGCTCATGAACACGACCTGGGCAACCACGCACCAGCAGGACACTGACCGCGGGCTCCGAAGATGGTCCGGCTGGGGACTCGGACTGCTCGTGCCGATGGTCGTCCTCAGCATCGTCCCGGTCCTCGCCAGCGTGCGCGGCAGCCGGTGCATCACTGACGGTGACGAGTGCTCTGCGGTTCCCGGCGCGCTCCTCTACGGATGCTTCTGGACGGCCGTCGTCGCTGGCTTGACAGCGCTGTTGTGGCCCCGGGCCCGCTGGACCGGCGCCAGAGTCGGGATCGTCGTGGTGCAGTGGACGGCTCAGGTCGTGCTGGCCTGCCTAATCCTCAGCTACGCCTGAGTAAGTGGGAGGGGGGTGAGATTGTAGGCGTCGTTGATCGTGTAGTCGGAGTTCGGCTGCCCGCTGTCGTGGATGGGGAGCGGGTGTCACGGGCTGTGGTCGCGTCCGTCCCGTGGGGCGAAGGCGGTGAGGGCGTCGGCGTCGGTCGCGCGAGCGTGCAGGAAGTAGTCGGCCCATTCGGTGATGTCGGGGTAGGACGAGTCCTGGCTGAGCTGGGTGGCTGCGGCTTGGAGGTCGAAGTGCGTGGTGCGGAGTTCGACGCCCGGGCCCAGGAGGGCACAGTGTGCTCCGGTTCGTCCGTAGGGCATGCCGATGCTGCCGGGGTTTGATCACGAGTCGGCCGTGGGGGAGGCGGACGAACGGCATGTGGGTGTGGCCGCAGACCACGGTGCGGATGTCGGTGTCGAGTCCGTCGAAGACTTCCTGCCAGCGGTCGAGACGGGAGTCGACCAGGACGACCTCCTCGTCGTCGCGGGGGGTGGCATGGCAGAACAGCACCTTTCCCAGGCCGTTCGCGGACAGGGAGAGTGATCGTGGCAGCGAGCTGAGAGGGTCGAGATGGTCCTCGCGGAGCTGTTCGGCTGCCCAGGGAGCGATCGGGTCGGGGATCGTGTCGCGCTGCCCCCGGCGGTATTCAAG
Organism: Streptomyces sp. NPDC001709; assembly: GCF_053596375.1. NCBI lineage: Bacteria > Bacillati > Actinomycetota > Actinomycetes > Kitasatosporales > Streptomycetaceae > Streptomyces > Streptomyces sp. NPDC001709. The sequence goes on from NZ_JBSFGB010000061.1 coordinate 13,654, forward strand.
GAGTTCGCGGTCGGCGTTGCCGCTGATCCAGATGACGCGGTCGCCGAGGCTGGTCAGCAGGTCGAGAACCTGGGTCGGTTGTGGGCCGGCGGTGATGTCGCCGGTGAGCACGATGAGATCTGCGGTGCTGACGTCTGGTTCGGCGAGCACTGCCTCCAGGGCCGGCAGGACTCCGTGCCTGGGCGATGACGGGCGCCGGGGCCTGGAGGACGAGCTGACGGATGGCCGAGGTGCGGCCCTTCTCGGCCGGGACGCCGAGTTTCCGCAGCGCGTCGCGCAGAGTGCCGGGGTCCATCGGCTGGCTCGGGCGGCGGCCGGGGAAGAGCCAGGGCGAATCCTCGTTGATGGCAGGGGTGTTGGTGGGCAGGGCCTGGAGGTAGTCGAGCAGGAGGGCGGCCACCGGCTCGGGTACTGGGGTGGGCGGGGCGCCGAGCCGGAGTGCGACGTGCTGGCCGTCGTGGACAACGACGTCGGTGACCGTGCGGACGATCCGGCTGACGGGCTGGGCGAACAGCAGGACCAGACACGCGGCGAGTCGGACTCTCGGCGAGGTGCTGTCGTCGGCGAGGACCCGTTGCAGGGCGGTGATGCGCTGGTGCTGGACAGACCCGCCTCGCCGACGGGCCTCCGCAGGCGGTCCCCGGGGCCGGCATCGACGCCCGCACCGACGCGATCACCAGTAGTCAGGACGGGAGTTGACCAGCATACGCGGCAACCCGGCCAACCTCCGCCAGGCCGCCGCCCGCAAGAGCCCCGCCGCCCAGGCCCGTGCCGAGAAGGGCCTGCGGGAGATGATTCGCCGCGGACAGCCCATCATCTTCCGCGGCCTTGCCCAGACCGCCGACGTCTCGCTCGACTTCCTCTACCGCTGCACCGAGATCCGCCGCCGTGTCGAGCAGCTGAGGTCCCAGCAGCGGAACCATCCGCCGCGGCCGGCCACGCAGCCGCCCGGCGACTCGCCCAGCAGAGTCGTGCGGACCCTCACCGCCCAACTCGCGGAGCTTAAGCGGCGGCACCGCGACGAGGTCCGGGCCCTGTGGCAGGCCCTCGAAGCCACCCAGAGCGAAAACCTCGAACTGCGATGACGCCTTGGCCCCCGGCACGGGCCCGCACCAAGCCCTCCGTGCACCTGAGCCCCAGTACGTTCGGCCCGGTGAAGGCGAAAAGCCAGTTGCACACCGAGCCAGCGACCATACGATCAGCCCGGTGAAGGTGATCTCCCTGGGCTTTCGAACCGACCTGATGCTGCGGACCCTGGCCGGCTCCGTCATCACCGATCACGGGACACACCTCGTGGTCCGAACCCCTGCCAACCCCAGCTTCTGGTGGGGGAACTTCGTGCTGTTCAAAGCCCCACCCAGGAACGGCGACGCACGATGGTGGTCCACGATATTCGCCGGCGAGTTCCCCCAGGCAGCACACCTCGCCCTGGGAGTGGACGGCACCGACGGAGACACCGGGGACGCGGCCGAACTCGCCGAGATCGGTTTCACCACCGAGGTGAACTCCGTCCTGACCGCCACCCGGCTGCTGCCTCCCAGCGAACCGGACATCGCCACCGACATCCGCCCCCTGGCCAGCGACGACGACTGGGCCCAGGCCACCCGGCTACGCATCGCCTGCGACGATCACTTCGCCATGACCGCCGAGCACCAGCAGTTCCTGGAAAAGAAGGTCACTGAGCACCGCAGGCTCTGCGACGCCGGCCGCGGCGCCTGGTTCGGGGCCTTCGTGGAAGGACGCATGCGCGCCGGCGTCGGCCTGTTCAGCGACGGCAGCGGGCTGGCACGCTTCCAGGACGTCGAAACCCACCCCTCCTACCGTCGACGAGGGTTCGCCTCGACCCTCGTTCACCAAGCCGGGCGCTGGGGGCTTCACCAGCTCGGCGCCCACACACTCGTCATCGTCGCCGACCCCGGCCACCACGCAATCCGCCTCTACCGTGCTCTCGGATTCGCCGACACCGAACACCAAGTGCGGCTCTCTCGCCCTCCCGCCGCCGGGGAAGACCACGACACACGTGATCAGAACGGCTCAAGCTCGCGCTGATCAGCGAGTTCATCGACGCCTACGTACCCGACCGCAACCGCTCTCCGGGAGCTGGTTGGGGACTACAAGAACGCCGGACGCCAGTGGCAGTGTTCCGGTGAGCCGGCGAGAGTCAAAACCTACGACTTCCCCGGCCAGGCCGACAAGGCGATCCCGTACGAGGGTGGGCCCGTGGTGTGAGCGGCTCGGCTCACCGGGTACGGGGGCCCCGCCCCCGACCGTCGCCCCGACGGTCCGGCCCACGGTGAGCGGCTGGTCGAGCTGCGCCGTTCGGAGATGGAGGCCCTGCGCCTGTACGTGCACCTCGGTGCCCGGCTACGGGTGCCGCCTGCCGACGGCCTGGATGAGAAGGTGCGCACCGCCCGCCAACTCGGCAGCCTGTGGGCTCTGTACCTGAACGGCGAGCAGATCGAGTCGGTGGCCTACGCCTTCTACCTGCGTTCGGTGGGCGGTTCCTGCGTTGAAGCCAACCGGTTCGGCCGGCGTGGTCTCTGCTTGGCCGGTGGTGTCCTCGCGTTCGCGGCGCCGGGTGGTAAGTGGTGCCGGCCGGTGCCGAGGCCCCTGGTGTGGGGCGGGAGGGCACCGGCCGCAGCCTGGCAGCTGGGACAACAGCGGCAGGACTGCCTCGAGTTCAGGTGCCGAGCTGCCATGCCCGGCGGGCGGGCGAGCAACGGCACCGAAACCGGAAGCGCGCTCGGCTTTCCGTTCCCGGAACCCCTCCCGTTGAGGATACTAGCCAGTAATATGGATGTTTTCGGCCAGTACCCATGAAAGGGGGGTGTTCTACGTGATCGCCGACGATGGTGCATGCAAGCCAGCGACCCCGCTGCACTGAGCATGCATCACACATCCGCACACTTTCTACGGGGGATCTTTGACGTCAATGGTCGTCACGCTAATTACACTGACGCTCAGTTAATAGCCGTCCCGGGGGAAGCCGCACCAGTGAACAAGGAAGCACTGAAACAACTCCTTACGGCCAGCCGCGCACGCATAGCACCCGAGACGCATGGCCTGACCAGGCCCACCGGTTCCGGTCGAAGAGCACCCGGCCTCTCCCAGCATCAGATAGACCAGCTCATCCACCGCTCCCCAGGCACCTACCGGCACCTCGAAGCGGGTCACAATGAAAACCCGCCTTTCGACCTGCTGCGAGACGTAGCTCGCCTCTTCGGCTACAACGAGCAGCAGTGGATCACACTGTGCCAGCACGCCCGCGGAGAGAACCCGCCCGGCCCCCTCTACGACACCTCTGGGGACGCCGTCCCAGCGGCCTGGGCCGATGCTGTGAACGGCGTGACACACCCGGCTTATGTCACCGACGCGTCCTGGAACTTGCTGACTTGCAACGAGCGATTCCATGAACTGTTCGACTCGGGCCGGGCCCCTGAGAACACGATGCGGTGGATGCTGTTGGACGGCCGCGCACAGCTAACCGACTGGGAGACTGCCTGGGCCCCTCTCGTAATGCCTCAGTTGCAGCATGCCCTCGCGATCCGGCCCGATGACAAGGTCCTCAGGCAGATCGAGCACGAGGTCATGGATGACCCTGTCGCCCGACCCCTGTACGAGGTCGGCGGCACCAGCATCCATCCCGACGGTGACGAGCGCCCGCTCCGTCACGCGGTTGCCGGCCAAGGCTGGGTGACGATGTGCGTGGCGCAGCCGCTCACCGCGCCGGGATCGCGGTTTATGATCCTCGTTTTTCGGCCGGGTCCGCGAAGGGGACGGCGTCCAGCGATGCTCCAGGCGGAGTGACGCGTCTGTACAGCCAGACTTTGCCGCTGTTTATCGAGTGATGAGAGAGCATGGCCTCGACGGCATAGGAAACAAACAAGCCAACTTGGCCTTATCTTGACCCGGTCAGGTCACGTGTGTCCAAGGGGGGACCCATGCCCGTGCACATCGCCCTACCCACAACAATCCTCGCCGCCCATAAAATCACCACTGCGGAAATAGCCGACGATATCCGCATCCACCACCCCGACCACCCTCGCCTGGGCGCAGTCCTGCGCGTCCTTGGCAACTGCGGTGTCGACACCCGCTACTTCACGCAGCCGCTGGACAGCCCCACCGTCAACGGAACCGCGCCCATCGAAGATCGCGCCCCCCGTGCTTTCGCCGACGGCCTCACCATGGCCGAACAGGCCGCCCGCGCAACTCTCCACCGCCACGGCCTCGAACCGGGCGACCTCACTGGCCTGATCACCACCCATGTCACCGGATGGTCGGTCCCCAACCTCGACATCCATCTCATTGAGCGCCTCGGCCTACGCCCCACAATCCGCCGCACCGCCCTCACCACCGCCGCTTGTGCTGGCGGAGCACATGCCCTCATCCGTGCCGTTGAACAGGCTCTCCTGCATGCCGGCTCTCACGTTCTCGTTGTCGCAGCCGAAGTCCTGTCCACGGCCTACAACCACACCGACACCCAGATCGAACACATGATCTACAAGGCGCTCTTCGGAGACAGCGCAGCCGCCACCATCGTCTCCAGCTTTCCCATCGGCCCCGGTCTTACTATCACCGCCAACGGGCTTTTCGAATACGTCCTGCCAGACTCCCTCGCCATGTACGCCGGCCGCATCGACACGACAGGCCTCCACTTCGACAGCACCAAGCAGGCCATCGGCGGAGCCCAGCACGTCATGCCCGCTGTTCTTGACTGGCTTGACGGCCGACAGGTGACCGTCCCCGTCATCCACCCCGGCTCCCGGCCGATCATCATGGACACTGCTGCTGCCCTCGGCCTCGACGAGCATGACGTCCGACAGTCCCTGGATACCCTGTCCGAAGAGGGGAACTTGGGTGGCGTATCGGTTCTCCGCGTTCTGGAACGCACCCACGCCCGGACTCCGGCCGACGGCAGCACCGCATTGATGGTCGCCTATGGGCCCGGGTTCTCTGTCAGTGCTCTCTACGGGACCTGGAGGAACTAGGCCGTGTCTGATAGATCAGTGATTCGTGCGCCCCCGGGGTTGCGGCAGGGTGCCGGTCTCGTTGTCTGAAGGGGGCGGCCATGATGGTGCCGAGTAACAGCAACTCCGACGAAGGCAGCATGACATAGCCTATGGCTACATCGGTTCGATGAAGACCCAGCCCGGCAAGCGCGACGACGTGGTTGCGATCCTGCTCTCCGGAGCCGATAGCCTCCGCGAGCTTGGCTGCAGAAGCTACGTGGTGGGCCTTGCCGCCGATGACCCGGACACGATCGTGGTCACGGAGGTCTGGGAATCGAAGGACCACCACGACGCATCCCTGCGGTTGCCCGAGGCCAAGGAAGCGATCGCTGCCGCCATGCCCATGCTCACCGGCGAGTTCACCAGTCGCGAACTGGTTGTCGCCGGCGGCCTCGGCGCTGGTGACTGATGCATCATGGCTTGAGCCAGAGGAAGATGGCTGCAACATGGAGTGCGGCCTGATAGTTCGTGGCGAGTTTGTCGATCGAGCGCGACGGGCGGCCGCCGCGTGGGCCGCGGCGCTTCCGGTTGGCCTGCTGGTCAGCGGGTTCGGGGATGACCACGCGGATTCCGCGCCTGCGCAGGTGGGCGCGGATCGCCCGAGATGAGTAGGCGCGGTCGGCGAGCACGGTGTCTGGACGGACACGAGGTCGACCGACTGGGCGCGGGACAGGGATAGCGGCCATGACACGCTCGAACTGCGGTGCGTCACCTGCTTGTCCGGCGGTGACTACGAAGGCGATCGGGCGGCATCGGCCGTCGGCGGCCAGGTGGACTTTCGTGCTCAGTCCGCCGCGGGATCGGCCGAGAGCGTGGTCGTCCGGTTCACCGGCCGGAGCCCCCTTTTCGCGGCACCGGCGGCGTGCTGGTGGGCGCGGACGACCGTGGAATCGACGCCAACAAGCCAGTCCAGATGGCCATCCGCGTCCGCGCGGGCCGACCTGGTTCAGCCAGGAGGCGTCACGGGAGTATGGACCATCACGGCGTTCGGGAACGCCGCGGCCAGCCGTTCGGCGGCTATCTGCCCGCGGTGGGAGGAGCCGTTGTCGACGATCCAGAACACGCGCTTGGCACTGGCGTAGGGCTCCTGACTCATGACCTGGATGACCAGGTTCATGAACGGGACGGTGCGGCCGAACACGCGGGCGTGGTGCACGTCGTAGGCGGCGAGGTAGGCCAGGGCGCCGCCGCGTCCATAGGTGTGGTGACACGCATCGCGCGGGCTCTGCCGGGGGCGAGGGTGGGGTGGCAGCGGCGACGGGCCTGGATAGAGGTCTTCTCATCGGCGCTGATCACGTACTCGTCCTCCCTCAACTGTTCGCCCTGCCAGATGCGGGCGTACAAGTCCAGCACCTGGGCGGCCTTCAGCCGGATGCCGGGGCCGGTGAGGAAGATCCAGGCGCGATGCTGCCAGGGCTTGAGCGCGTCCTCGGCCAGCCAGCGGCGCACGGTGGACGCCGACACGAACGCGGCGATGCCCCGCCGGGCGGCCTCGCGGGCCAGTTCCGGGCACGACCAGCGTGAGATCGGCACCCCGGTCTCGGCGGGCAGCCGGCAGGCCAGCGCCTTGACCTCGGCGGCCTGCGGCGGGGTGAACGAGGCGGGACGGCCGCAGCGTTGACTGGGACCCGGGCTGCTGGCCACCACCTACAACCAGGCCAACACGGTGCCGACCAGTTTGTACTTCCTGCTGGTCGGCGGCGCACTGAACTCTGTGCTGGTTCCCCAACTGGTCCGGGCCCGTGCGGAAGACCCCGACGGCGGCGCTGCCTTTGAGCAACGCCTGGTCACTCTGGTGCTGTGCGTCCTGGGCGTGGGGACCGCGCTGGCCACGTGGGCCGCCCCTGAGATCATCAGCGTCTACCAGCGCGACACACCCGCCACGCACGACGCGTTCGAGCTGACCGTGGTCTTCGCCCGCTTCCTGCTCCCGCAGATCTTCTTCTACGGCGTGTTCAGCATCTTCGGTCAAGTCCTCAATGCCCGGAACCGGTTCGGCGCGATGATGTGGACACCGGTCCTCAACAATCTCGTTTTGATCGCCATGTTCGGCCTCTACCTCGGCCTGATGACCGCACCTGAACAAGTCTCGGACATCACTGACACCCAGGTCAGGCTGCTCGGGATCGGGACCACACTCGCTCTGGCTCTCCAGGCACTCGCCTTGATCCCCTACGCGCACGCGGCCGGCTTCCGGTTCCGGCTGCGCTTTGACTGGCGAGGAACCGGCCTGCGCAAGAGCGTGAACGCGGCCCGCTGGACCCTACTGTTCGTGCTGGCCAACCTCGTGGCGAACACGGTCGTCACTCGCCTGGCCTCCGCCGCCGACACCGCTCTGCCCCGCGACGGCGTCGGCTACACCGCCTACAGCTACGCCCAGCAGATCTGGATGCTGCCCCAGTCGATCGTCACCGTCTCCCTCGTGACAGCCCTGCTCCCGCGCATGAGCCGGGCGGTGACGGAGCACCGCATCGACGACCTGCGCGCCGACCTGTCACGCGCGCTGCGGGTCAGCGGCGTCATCATCGTCCCGGCCGCTTTCTTCTTCCTCGCCTTCGGCCCTCAGATCGCTCAGCTGCTGTTCGCCCACGGCGCCGCCAACGCAGCCACTACATTGCCCCTGGGACACATGCTGCAAGCCTTCGGCCTGGGACTGGTCCCGTTCTCCGCCCAGTACCTCCTGCTGCGCGGCTTCTACGCCTTTGAAGACACCCGAACCCCGTTCCGGATGGCGGTGTGGATCAGTAGCGTCAACATCGCTCTAGCCGTGGCGTGCCACCTCCTGTTGCCCGCGCGCTGGGCAGTCACGGGGGAATGGCTGCCGCCTACGCTCTGTCCTACGCGACCGGCCTGCTGCTGACTGCGTTGCGCCTGCGGCGACGCACGGAGGGGCTGCTCGACGGGCGGCGGATCTGTCGCACCTACGCAAAACTCACCGCGGCTGCTACCGCCGCCGGGGGTGCCGGGTGGCTCATCGCCCACTTCTGCAGCCAGAGCCGGGCATCAGCCTCTTGGACGCCGGCGCTTTCACTGGCTGCGGGCGGCATTGCGATGGTCCTGCTGTTCCTGCTCTTTGCACGGATATCGCGGATCGCGGAGCTGCGCAGCCTGCCGGGGCTGGGGTGAACCTGGCACCAACGAAGTCAACCCCCGACGGACTTCCGGAGCCGTCCACTAAGCTCGCGCCCGAGCGTGAGGAGGCAGAGGAATCCGCCGACCGGATGGACACCTGGAGGGAACAGATGGAGCAGCTTTGCCGCGACCGGCAGGCCAGCCCCACGTGACCTGGCACGTCACCTGCTCCCCGCACGCCGTCGACCTCGTCCTCGCTCTCCCCCCGAGGGACAGCTCGCTCTCCTCGATCTCACCGAGGCCCTCGCGGTCGACCCCTACACTGCGACCGAGTCGTACGGCATCGACGACAAGGTGTCCCGGAAAGCCCAGTTCGCCGGCGTGGTCTGGCTGTACCGCTCGTGAACCCGTGCGTCGAGCGGACCACGCTGTTCTGCCTGCTCTGGACAGGCTGACACAAACCCGGGAGTACCGTCTTCAGGCCTTCGTGCCACACTGAGGTGCACCACCGCCCGCCTTGCAATCCCCCGTCGAGGCGGGCGTTGGTGCGTCTCCGTGCGGGCGTGGTGGGACAGCAATAGATTGATGACGCCTGCGTATCTCGTTGGTCGTAACAGTACGGGCCGAGCGACAATAGCCATTGTTACGGAGGTTACGTCCGCCGAGGTGGTGTATCGACAGCCCATCAGGAGGCCTGGGCAGCATGGCGCTCATCTTCTCGAAGTGGCGGCCCGGCAAGGTGCTCCCTCTTGCGACCGAAGAGCATGGGTCCGAGCATGTCAAGCGAGAACAAGCGGGTGGGCGGCTTCTCAAGGCTCATGACGTCCAGAAGGGCACCGAGGGCCCTCGGATTGGATGCGCCGGTCGTGACGCAGCGGTCGACGTAGCGGGCTAGGGCCTTCTCGACTGCGCTGGGTGGGGTTTTGGTGGCGTCGGGATAGAAGGCGTCTTGGCCAACGGCGAGATTCCATGCGGCGGAGACGGGTCGGGCCGCGGCCCGCTGCAGGCGTTGTGCGGTGCCCGGGGCCGTGAGGCTTGTAGTGCGCAGGATATTGCGGACGGCGATGGCGCACTGTGCGGCGACGGTGAGGCCGTGGGCGTATATGGGGTTGTAACCGGCGATAGCGTCGCCCAGGACGATGAAGCCGTTGGGCCACCGCCGCATCTTCTCGTAGTGGCGGCGGTGGTTGGCGGTGCTGCGGCTGGTAGCGACGTCCCCTATCGGTTCGGCGGATTTGAGAAGCTCACCTATCACTGGATCACCGAGTCCGAGCGCGAAGTCCACGAAGAGGTCAGGATCGTTCGTGGGTTCGCCGCCGCGTGTGCCGCAGAGGGTGACGATCCAGCGGCCGTCCTCGATGGGCAGCATGACTCCTCCTTGGCCGGGCGCCTTGGCAGGGTTCGGCTGCACGTTGATGACGGGGAAGTCGATCACGTTGGTAGTGCCGGGCGCCTTATAGAGGCGGGTTGCATAGCGGACGCCAGCATTGACCTCCGTCTCGGTCACCTTCGGCAGGCCCAACTCCTGGAGCCATCTCGGGGCATGGGAACCGCGGCCGGAAGCGTCGACCACCAGATCAGCCGCCAGGGTCTCCGCGCCACTGGCGGCCTGGACGTGGACGCCGGTGACAGCGCCGACGGCGCCTGCCAGGCTGAGCGCAGTCGTGTTCTGGCGGAGCGTGATCCGCGGGTCCGCCAGAACACGCCTTCGTAGGACGTGGTCCAGCAGGTGTCGGGAAGAGATCAAATTCTTGTGGTGGGTGGAGGTGAAGCGGCGGAACCACACCTCGTTGGGGGCGCGGCTCACCATGTCACCCATGATGTGCACCAAGCGCGCGCCGCTGGCCACGGCCTCTTCAACGACGCCGGGCAGCAGGTCGTTGAACGCGGCGACGCCCCCGCTCCACACCAGGTGTGCGTGATCCGCCTGGGGAACTCCGCGGCGGCGCTCGGGGGTACGAGGAAGAATGTCGCGCTCGAGGAGTGTGACGTCGGCGAACTCTGCGAGTGCGGATGCGGCGAAGAGCCCGGTCGCACTGGCGCCGATGACGATGACGGTCGGTCGGCTGGTGGTGGCTCTGTCAGGCATGTGCGGTCACGCTTTCTGGGCTGGTCAGCCTTCGAAGAAGGCTGTCGACACTGCGGGGCCAGTAGAGAGCCCTTGAGATGGACTCGATGCGGCTAGTGACTTCCCGGCTGATTTGTGCAGGCTCGTCGCCGGCGTTATGCGGAATCTGGCGGCTGTAGGCGTGCAGGGCGGCGCGGATCGCGACAGCTCCCGCGAGCCTGCGGGCCTTCGACTGGCTGTGGCTGTGGCTGGTGGCGGCTGCCTCGTACGCTCGCTGGTAGAGGTCCTGGTCGTAATAGGGGGCGAGCCGCAACAGCCCGTCCTGAATGTGCTGCCGGCGTTGCATGAGCCGCAGGTCGAGAGGCGCGAAGCGACCGACGCGCGCCTTCGCCGCCGACGGAGCTACGCGCCGAATCGCTCGTGCGAGCGGATGCAGGGTCCAATACGTGGCTTGTTCGCGTGGCCACGTCTGCAAGAACGGGCCGCAGACGGGCAGGAGGAAGCCGACGGCGATGAGAGAACCGCCGAGGATCGCGAACGCTGGGGCAACGGAAACGTTCAGGTAGTCCCAGTTCGTCCCGGCCCATCGTGCGCCGATCGCGATCAGTTTGGCAGCGTCAAAGACCAGCCCGAGCGCGTGGCCGACCTGGAGACAGACGAGACCGGCTTTCAGCCACCGGGAGCTGACGTGAGAGATCCAGGTCCAGATCATCCACGCGGAGACGAGCGTCGAGATCAGGTAGCCAAGCAGGTAGAGGAGAACGTGTTCGCGCATCCACGCCGTGTTGGCGTAGTAGGTGTCGAGGTCGTAGTCGCGCTCAACGGGTACGTCGGCCATGAGGAAGGTCATCCACAAGGCGGCAATGACGCCAGCGTAGATGGCCCAGACCCACCGGATCCTGCGGCGGCGTCGTGACGAAGGTTCTTCCCGCCACGTGATGATCATGGTCAGGCACGCACCGCAGAATGCGGTGATCATGGAATACGTCCATGGCCCCGCGAAGTTCGGGACGCCAGTGATGACGTTGATCTTGTGGATGTGCGTCACGGAGATGAAAACGGCCAAGGCGAAAAGCAAGACGAACCATGTTGCCCGTGCATTGGGGTCTTTCCAGGACCGGATGATCGTTGGCGACTTGAGGACTAAAGCCGTCATGAGCAGGGCGGTGGGAAGCGCGTAGGGCAGGTGCAGTACCGTAAGTCTCACAGCACGCGCCCGCCATGGCTGGTCATGGACAGATTGATGCGGCCTTCGAGCGTCTCACTGCTGACTGGTCCTTGAGCGTATGGGCCAGTCACCCAGGTGCGAACTTCCCTGCCGAAGAGCAGGCCGAACGTCTCCGCATCCACTTCATGACTGTCCAGGGAATCACCGCGTGCGGCGATAGTTAGAAGCGCGTCGCGGGGGACCTCCTGGGCCGTGAGTATCTGCTCCGCAGCCCGTTGAAGGGCTTCGGGCGCTTGGTTGCTGGTGAGGCTGCGCGCAGCGGCGGGGATGCCACCGGCGAGGTGGTGGCCGCAGCCACCTTGTTCCTCGTGCCAGAGCTCGTGTCCCAGGATGACGAGCTGAGACTCGGGGACCGCGCGTTCCTCGACAACGATGACGGAGTAGCTGCCGCAGTCGAGGCGCATTCCGGAAACGGGTATGTCTGGAGGAAAGACGCGGAAAACCAGTTCGATGTGCCGGTTGCGACGCTTGCTCAGAGCTTCACAGAATGCTGTCATGACGGTTCGAGGGTCCGCAGGCCGTGTGATCTGCTTCTTTGCCTCCTGGCCAAGTTCCGCGAGCAGCTTTTTCATGGCCCTCGCGCTCACGACCGCTCCTCCTCCGAAGTCAGGGACTTCAAGACGCCGTCGATGAGCCGGTGAAACTGCTCAGGTGTCATGGTGCCGTGACGCCGTAAATCTGTACGCACTACGCCGTACTGTTTCATGAGTTCGAGGATCGGGTCCTGTGGCTGCGGCTTCTCGTACCTCTCCAAGACGGGCACGAGGATACGGTTAAGGGATTCTGCCGGCGTCCGGGTGAAAAAGCCCTCGCCACCGTCGACATCGAAGAACTTGGCCAAGTCGTGAAGTAGGCGCACGTTGGGCATCTTGTCCCCGTTGAGCACGTTACGTGCCCACGGGGCAGAGATGCCAAGCTGGTCAACCATCTCGTTAACCAGGTCGGCCATCTTTCTCCTGTCCCCGCCGTGACGGGCGAAAGCGAGGGCCCTAATGCGCGTGGTGACACGCTCCTCAACGGTTCCGGCAGCCACGTCTTCGCAACGCAAGAGCGCCGCGACTGTTGACTCCGGTAGCGCCGCCCTGCCGGCAAGGCTTCCTACGTCCAGCAGGTCGGATCTGCTGAGATTCTGCTCCTCGATGCACCTGTTGAGGCGCTCAAGTGTCTCCTGGAGAGGGTTCTCCACCGGTGTACCTCCGGGAATATCGAGACCACTCGTGTACCGCACCCTACGGGGACGTGGCGTGCTCCACAATGATCGTTTTTTGCGACATCAGCCACAAGTGGCGGAGCCCGGTGCTGGTCTGACGTCATGTCAGGCGGGCGGCTCCTGGTAGCGACGATACAGTCGGCGGCGGCCAGTCAGGAAGTGTGATTTTCAACGATCGTTTTCAAGCCAAAAACGATCGATCGCAATGAAGACAAAGGCCCAATTTCTAGGCGGGGTCGGCCAGGGGGAGATGCTGGCGCTCGGTACCCGGCCAGCGTGGCGTGCCACTGCGTTCCATCAACTCAAGGCGGTGACTTGCGCTCAGCCGGATCCTGAGCTGTGCCGTTCCCTCCCGCGTTGTCGGCCTCAACCTCACTCCCTCACGGACTTGCGCGTGTCGGCGCTGTCCGGCGATCGGGTGCGTTGCGATTTCGGCGGCTAGCGCCTTCATTGGCCCGACCTGGTGGCTCTACCGTGGTCTGCCATCAGGCAGCTCCCGGGGCGCATATCGAGCTCGAGGGCTCCGGCATCGGGCAGAGGTCGAGCTGCCTCGGTCTGTGTGTGATGGCGTCCGGTGTCGTCTACCGGAGCCCAACTCGGCAAACGCTCTCGAGGGGCCACTCCTGACGCGCGCACTCGCCCGTCGGAACGAACGTTTCCTTGCTGAAAATGATCGTTGACAGTGGTGTTCGGCCGTAGCACGATCCTGCGATACGGCGTCCCGCCAGCTGCTGTCCCTCATGTCGTCATTCGTTAGTCATCGGTTTGGATGCCAAGCATTGGATTGGAGGCCTGTGCATGCGCGCGCCAACTTGGCCTAATGTGCGACATCTCACCGATCGTGACTTCATCGCTGTGGATGAGGCTGAACCTCACCGATTGACGATGGAGAACCTCAACCCATGCTAGAGGCTGGGCCGTTACATGCTAGGGCGAGCAGGCGGTCTACCGCTCGTCTCCTCCAATGGTTTGGGACAGTCCCACAAGTGATTAAAGAGGCCCCCCGCCCCGCTCAAAAGGCAGATACGTGTGGGCACGCGCAAGACCGTCGGCAGGGTGTGTGAGTGTAAGTACCACCCTGACGTCGGCCACCCAGTCCTCGTGCATGGTCTTTAGACGGTCATCAGCGCGCCGAGAGTGTCGACATGGTAATGGAACTGGTCCTCCAGGAGCCCGGAAGGCGCACCTGAAGCGTCGATCGAGAATAACTGGGAGGCCAGGCTCGAGCCGACTTCTCGTCAGAGGTAGAAATGTCTGAACCCGTATGCCTCCTTGGGGCCGGCGGTTCCCGCGCTGGTGAAAACGAGTTCCGCCTGGCACGGATCGCCGCTTCGCACCCCGTCATACTTCTTGATGCCGCGGTGCCGGCGTGGGCGCGCCAATACCTGGTACGTCACATAGCGGTCGATCTCGCCGATCCCGTCTGCACCGTCGCTGCCGTGAAGAGCTATCGTTCCCGCCATGAACTGCGTGGTGTGCTCACGTACATGCCGGAGCATCTTGGTACAGCGGCACTGATCGCTGAACTGCTCCAAACGCCGAGTTCGCCGCTGGAAGCACTGGCGGCCTGCAGTGACCTTGCCGAACTCAGAAGACGGCTCACACGGCATGGGGTGCCACAGCCGCGCTGGGCAGAAGTGCTGGATGCCCAATCGGCAGCAGCTCAGGCGGAGCTTCTCGGATACCCCGCCCTGATCAAGCCGACGAGAAAACGGGGCAGGATTGCCTTACACGTGCATAACCCGGCCGAGGTCCGCACGGCATACGAACTAGTCGCCGGGAACCGGACAGGCAGGCCCATCGATCGATGCGAAAGCGCTTTGATAGAGGAGTACCTGTGTGGGCACCAGGTCTCCGCTGAAGCGATCGTTCTGGATGACGCAGACATTAGAATTGCTGCCATAACCCGTACGGTGGTTGGCCCGCCTCCAGCCCTCCAGGTCTTGCGCCACTGCATCTTCGCGCATGACACACTGCTGCACAACCCCATACTACGGCAGATTGTCACCCGTACCATACGGGCACTGGGCATTACGCTCGGTGTGCTCAATGTCTGCATGATGTTCACGCCAACTGGGCCCCGCATCACCGACGTTAGCGCCCATCTCGCCGATGACCTTATTCCGATGTTAGTGCAGCAGGCCACCGGAATAGACCTGCCAGGAATTGCCGCTGACTTGTCAACCGGCCGTACCGTAAATGTCATCCCCACCCGGCAGCGAGCAGCAGCTATCCAGTTCCTCTACCCCGGGGCAACGGGCTACGTGCGTCGTCTAGCAGTGCACCCTCATGTAAACCGCCAGCCACTTCTTGACCGCATCGTTCTCACCCAACAAGTCGGCAACCATGTGACGCATGAAGCAAACGCGACCATAGACGATCGGATCGCACACATCGTGGTCCTTGGACCCGATGGGCCAAGCTGTCACAGTGCGCTGGACCAGATTGCACAGCACATTGACACCGACGTCGTGCCGTCGTTCCCGGCATGCGCTGAGGCAGCATGCCGACGGAGCTGACAATCCGCCGCTCTGGCGGGGCAGTCGGGGTGAGCAATAGATCTTACTGGCGGAGAAGTCACTGTTCGCAAATGATATCAGCCGATGCGGAACCACTGGACAAGGGCGAGATCGACCAGCTGCACGTCGCATGGGGGGTGACGCAATGAGCTTCCCTGGCCGGATCAAGCGCGGCCCAATGGCCGCCGACGTGCTGCAACGGCAGTTCACCCAGATCCACAACGCGGTGTTCCGTGACCCGCGGATGAGCTTCAAGGCGAAAGGAATCTTCGGGCTGATCAGCACCCATGTAGACGGATACGGTGTCTCTGAGGAGTCGATCACAGCGTGCGCCACGGACGGGCTGTCGGCTGTCCGGACCGGCCTAAAGGAGTTGATCACCTTCGGCTACCTCCAGCGGCGGCGCGAGCGCGACGAACTGGGGCGTCTCGGCGAGTCCGAGTACTACATCACCGACATGCCGGAGGGCCTCTCGATCATCCTGTCTCCAGGGTGGGACGTCCCGAAGGAAGCCCGCAGGTCAGAGCCAACATGCGAAAATCGCACCTTGGACGCCGACGGACGAACTCCCAGCTCAGAGCCAACATCCGATTCACCTAAGTTGGACGAGCCAAGGTTGGAAAATCGCCCGCATAAGAACAACACCCCCGGAGGGGGTTCCTCCCCCTCCGGGGGTGAAGAAGACTCTCTCTCTCAGAACAGAGCGGGTGTGCCCACTCCGGACGGCGACGACACGGCTGGAGAGAGAGACACAAACGCTGCGCCCCAGACAAGCCGAACAACCTCAGTGGCTAAGGTGCCAAAGCAGCGAGAGCCGTCAGAGCAACAAGCAGCAGGGACGCGAATCGTGGCCGCGTACGCGGCTGCTCTCGCACGGCCCGTGCTGAAAGGCACCCGGGCCAAACTGGAGCGTCAGGCCGATGAGCTACTGGCGCAGGGCCTGCCGGAAGGGTGGCTGTGCGACCGGGCGCGAGAGCTGGCATCGCGCGGCTGGAATGATCTCGTCCAGCATGTCGAGCGGTCCACGGTCCCGATCGAGGGGCGTTGGGGGACATCTCGCCCCAGCTTGCCGGAGTGGTGCGGCGAGTGTGGCGAGCACACGATAGCCGCGCGCCTCAATCCGCGGTTCCGCACCCTCGGCCCCGTGGGTTCGGGCGAGAAGTGCCCGCGCTGCCACCCGGACGCCTTCCACACGGCCGGGTGAGCCGCACATACCGACCGTGGCTGGCTACTGACCTTGTTGGCGTGATGTCGTCAACGTGAGGCCGGTTTCGGCGAGACATCCATCGATGAGGTTGCTGCGGTACTGGATCTCGCGGAGGCC
>NZ_JBSFGB010000062.1:0-29817 GCF_053596375.1 Streptomyces sp. NPDC001709
GGCGAGGAGACACCACCCGGCAGCCGGCACGCCATACCGACAATGGCCAGCGGCTCGTCCGGATCGGCGGGCGTGACCGTATCGGTCACCGGTGCCGCCGACCGAGGCGCCGCGATGTCGCCGAACTCCTCCAGGAGATGACGGGCGAGGGCCAGCGGATTCGGGTAGTCGAAGACGAGCGTGGGAGGAAGCTTCAGGCCGGTCGCCTCGCGCAGCCGGTTGCGCAGTTCCACCGAGGTGAGCGAGTCGAAGCCGAGTTCCTTGAAGGCGGTGTCCGAGCGGACGCCCTCCGCCTCGCTGTGGCCGAGCACGACGGCGGACTGGGTCCGCACCAGGTCCAGGAGCAGCGCCTCCTGTTCGGCGGCCGTGAGTCCGGCCAGCCGGTCGGACAGCTGCTTGTTCTCGTCGGCGGTGCTCGCCGCGCGAGCCTGCTGCCGGCTCGTCCGTACGAGTCCGCGCAGCAGGTGCGGCACGGCCGCGCCCGCCGTTGCGTCGGCCCGCACGCCGCGCAGGTCCAGCTTGACCGGCACGAGGAGCGCCTGCCCGGCGCCGAGAGCGGCGTCGAACAGCTCCATGCCCTCGGCTGCCGATATCTCCAGCACACCGCTGCGGCTCGCCCGCGCCTGGTCGACGGCGCTGAGGTGGCCGGCCATGCCGAGCGACTGCTCCCACAGGCCCCAGGCGAGCGACAGCCCGGGCAGGCCCGCGGCCCGTCGGCTGCTCATCAGTCCGTCCAGGAAGGCGTTCGCCGCCGAGTAGTTGCCTTGTCCCGCGCCTCCGGACAGGCCTGCCACGGAGGAGTAGACGACGAACGCGTCCAGGTCCAGGCCGCGCGTGAGCTCGTCGAGGTGGCGTACGGCATTCACCTTCGGCGCGAACACCTTGGCCAGCCGTTCCGGCGTCAGCGCGCCGATCAGTCCGTCGTCGAACACACCGGCCGTGTGCACCACACCGCGCAGAGGCTGTGCCTGCGGCAGCGCGGCCAGCAGTGCCTCGATCTGCTCGCGGTCGGAGACGTCACAGGCCACGACGGCCAACTCCGCTCCCTGTTCGGCGAGTTCGTCCCGTAGCTCTTGCACGCCGTCGGCGTCCGGGCCGCGCCGGCTGGCGAGGACAAGGTGCCGCACGCCGTGCCGGACGACCAGGTGCCGGGCCGCCAGAGCGCCGAGCGATCCGCCGCCGGAGATCAGAACGGTCCCTTCCGGCCCGAACGTCGCCGCGGTGTCCGCGACATGACCGGTGAAGCGAGCGAGCCGCGGAATCGACATGCCTGCGGCGCGGACGGCGACCTGCGGCTCCTGCGCGGCCACCACCGGGCCCAGCACGGAGTCGAGGACCGAGTCCACGGCGCCTTCGTCGGCGGGATCGGTGTCGAGGAGGACGAAGCGGTCCGGGTTCTCGGACTGGGCGGCACGCACCAGGCCCCACACCGCCGCTCCGGCCGGGTCCGTCACCGCGCCGTCGGCGCCGGCGGGCACCGCGCCACGGGTCGCCACGACCAGCTGCGACTCCTCCAGGCCGTCCGAAGTCAGCCATGTCTGGACCACTTCCAGGACCCGGGAGGTCAGAGCGAGTACGGCGTCCTCGCCGTCGTCACCGACGGCCTCCAGGACCACCACCGCCGGTGCGGCACCGCTCGCGGCCACGGCCGCCACGTCGTCGGCCGTCGTCACCGGCACCCACGACGGCGGCAGCTCCGACCCGGGAACCGCCGGAAGTTCGCTCCACTCCAGCCGGAACAGCGCGTTGGCGACCGCCGTGTCGACCGGCGTCTGCAACTGCTCGGCGGAAACGGCCCGTGACACCAGCGAATCCAGCGTCACCACCAGGCCGCCCGCCTCGTCGGCCGCCTGGACCCTCAGCGTGTCCGCACCGTTCGGCGCGATCCGCACGCGCAGCGCCGAGGCGCCCGAGGCGTGCAGCACCAGGCCGTTCCACGCGAACGCCAGCACCGGCGCCGCGGAGTCGTCCGCCTCCGCGCCGGCCGCGTTCCCGATCGTCGCGGCCTGCAGAGCCGCGTCGAGCAGCGCCGGATGGACACCGAACCGGCCGGCGTCCTTGCGCTGTTCCTCCGGCAGCGCGACCTCGGCGAAGACCTCCTCGCCGCGCCGCCACACCGCCCGTACCCCCTGGAACGCCGGCCCGTAGCCGTAACCGCGCTCGGCCAGGTCGCCGTAGAAGTCGCCGACCTCGACGGACTCCGCGGCGACGGGCGGCCACGCGGCGAAGTCGACGTCGTTCTCCTGCGCCGCCGACGCGGCCGACACCGTGCCTGCGGCGTGCCGCGTCCATGCCTCACCGTCTTCGGCGGCATCCTCGCGCTGCGAGTAGATCTCCACGGTCCGCGAGCCGTTCTCGCCCGGCGCGCCGACGGCGACCTGGACCCGTACACCACCTTGCTGCGGCACCACGAGCGGCACCTCGATCACCAGCTCGTCCAGCACACCACAACCGGCCTCGTCACCGGCCCGTACGGCCAGTTCGACCAGGCCGCTGCCGGGAAGGATGACGACTCCGCCGACGGCATGATCGGCCAGCCAGGCATGGGACTTGAGCGACAGACGCGACGTGAAGACCAGACCGTCCGACTGCGGCAACCGCACCACGGCACCGAGCAACGGATGATCGGCCGCCGCCTGCCCGAGAGACGCCGCGTCCGTCGCCGATCCGGTCTCCCGCAGCCAGTAGTGCTTGTGGTCGAAGGCGTACGTCGGCAGGTCGATGTGTGCGAGCTGCCTGGTCCCGGCGGCCGGGAGGACGCCGGTCCAGTCCACGTTGACGCCGCGCACGAAGACCTCGGCCATGGAGGCCAGCAGGCGGCGCAGACCGCCTTCCTCGCGGCGGAGCGAACCGGTCACCACGGCGTCGGTGTCGGCGCCGCTCGTGTCGAAGGTCTCGGTGATCGGCTGGACCAGCACCGGATGCGCGCTGATCTCGACGAAGACACCGTGGCCCTGCCGGATCAGGTCGGCGACGGCAGGGCCGAAGCCGACCTGGCCGCGCAGGTTGCGGTACCAGTAGTCGCCGTCCAGGACACCGGCTTCAGCGATCCATGCGCCGGTGACGGTCGAGTAGAAGGGAAGCGCCGGCGCCTGAGCATCTATGCCGGACAGGGTCTCGGCGAGCGTTTCGCGGATGTCCTCCACATGGCGGGTGTGCGAGGCGTAATCCACCGCGACGCGCCGCACGCGAACACCGTCGTTCGCGAGAGCTGCGAGCGCCTCGTCCAGAGCCTCCGCGTCACCGGCGATCACCACGGACGACGGGCCATTGACCGCCGCGACCTCGACACGATCCGACCAACGCTCCAGCCGCCGGACCGCCTCGTCCTCGCTCAGCGCGACCGAAGCCATGCCACCACGCCCCGCAAGCTGCGCGCCGATCGCCTGGCTGCGCAGCGCCACGACCTTCGCCGCATCCTCCAGCGACAGAGCACCGGACACACACGCAGCCGCGATCTCACCCTGCGAGTGCCCCAGCACCGCATCCGGACGCACCCCGACCGACGACCAAACGGCAGCCAGGCCCACCATCACGGCAAAGCTGGCCGGCTGCACCACATCGACCCGCTCCAGCAGCTCCGGCTCCGCCTCACCCCGCAGCACCTCAACGAGCGACCAGTCCACCCACCGCTCCAGCGCAGCCGCACACTCGGCGATCCGCTCCGCAAAGACCGACGACTCGGCCAGCAACTCCCGGCCCATCCCGACCCATTGCGAGCCCTGACCCGGAAACACCCACACAACCTTGCCCGGCGTCCCCGAACCCGAGACCACACCCGCCGCACTCTCACCACGCGCCAGCGCACCCAGTCCAGCCAGCGCCTCCGCCTGTGAACCGGCCACCACCACCGCACGCTCACCCAGCACCGCACGGCCGGTAACGAGCGCCCGGGCCACCGACGCCGGCGACACTTCCTCGGCACTCTCGATGAACGCCGCGAGCCGCTCCGCCTGACCGGCCAGCGAGGCTGCGCTGCGCGCCGACACCACCAGCGGCACCACACCCGTGGACCCGAGCGCCGGTTGCTGCGCCGCCTCTTCGGGCGCCTCCTCCAGGATCAGATGCGCGTTCGTGCCACTGACGCCGAACGCCGACACACCAGCCCGGCGTGGACGCCCCTCCGTCCTCGGCCACTCCCGCGCCTGCGTCAGCAACTCCACCGCACCGGCGGACCAGTCCACCTTGGATGTGGGAGCGTCGACGTGCAGTGTCCGTGGCAGCACACCGTGCCGCAACGCCTGCACCATCTTGATCACGCCGGCCACACCGGCGGCGGCCTGCGTGTGTCCGATGTTGGACTTCAACGACCCGAGCCACAGCGGCTTCTCCGCGTCCCGGCCCTGTCCGTACGTCGCCAGCAGCGCCTGCGCCTCGATCGGGTCACCGAGGACCGTACCCGTGCCATGGCCCTCGACCACGTCCACGTCGTCCGGGCCCAGACCGGCGTTGGCCAGAGCGCCGCGGATGACACGCTGCTGCGCGGGCCCGTTCGGAGCGGTCAGGCCATTGGACGCGCCGTCCTGGTTCACGGCGCTGCCGCGCAGCACCGCCAGCACCTTGTGACCCCGTTCGCGCGCCACCGACAGCCGCTCCAGCACGACCACGCCGACGCCCTCGGCCCAGCCCGTGCCGTCCGCGCCGTCCGCGTACGCCTTGCAGCGGCCGTCGGTGGCCAGGCCGCGCTGGCGCGAGAACTCCACGAAGGCACCGGGGTTGGCCATCACGGTCGCGCCGCCGGCCAGCGCCATCGAGCACTCGCCCTGCCGCAGCGCCTGCGCCGCCAGGTGCATCGCCACCAGCGACGACGAGCAGGCCGAGTCGATGGTGACCGCCGGGCCCTCGAAGCCGAAGACGTACGACACCCGGCCCGATGCCACACTCGTCGACCCGCCCGTGCCCGCGAATCCCTCCAGTTCCGGAGTGACCACGCTGGCGCCCGGTGCCACATAGCCCTGTCCGAACACGCCGGAGAACACACCGACATCGGTGCCCTTCACCGAGACCGGGTCGATGCCGGCGCTCTCCAGCGCCTCCCAGGAGGCCTCCAGGAGCAGTCGCTGCTGCGGGTCCATCGCCAGCGCCTCGCGCGGCGAGATCCCGAAGAACCCGGCGTCGAACAGGCCCGCCTCATGGAGGAAGCCGCCCTGATCGGTGTACGTGGTGCCCGCACGCTCCGGGTCCGGGTCGAACAGGCCCTCCAGGTCCCAGCCACGGTCCTCGGGAAACCCGGTCACGGCGTCGCGGCCGTCACGCACCAGTCGCCACAGGTCCTCCGGGCCCGCCACTCCGCCGGGCAGCCGGCACGCCATGCCCACCACGGCCACCGGCTCCCGCGAGGCGTCGGCGAGCCGGCGGTTCTGCTTCTTCAGCGAGCCGACCTCTTCGAGCGACGCCCGTAGCGCCTCGACGACCTTTTCGTACGACGCACTCACTTGAATTCCCCAATCTTCCGGGTGTCGCAGGGTTAGTTGTCGCCGAGCGCCAGCTGCACGAGATCGTCGACGTTCAGGTCGGCGATCGCCTTCTCGTCGTCGGTGTCGTCCAGTGCGCCGGTGGCGGGTTCGCCGTCGTCGAGGGCGACCAGCTTGACCAGGGCGTCCATCAGTCCGGCCGCTCGGAACCGGGCCAGCGGGAGCGATGCGAGTGCGTGCCGCAGCCGTGCCTCGTCCACGTCCGGTGCGGCCGCGGTGCCGTCCGGGAACAGTTCGGTGTGCAGGTGGCGGGCCAGGGCCTGCGGGTTCGGATAGTCGAAGACCAGCGTGGCGGGCAGTTTCAGGCCGGTCGCCTCGCGCAGCCGGTTGCGCAGTTCGACGGATGTGAGCGAGTCGAACCCGGTGTCCTTGAAGGCCGTGTCCGGCCGGACACCGTCCGGTCCGGCGTGTCCGAGCACGACCGCGGCCTGAGTACGGACCAGGTCCACGAGAGCCTTCTCCTGGTCGGCGGCCGCAAGACCGGTGAGGCGGCGCAGCAGCTCGCCGTCCCTGGCGGATCCCGTCTGCGCCTGCTGGCGGCCGGCACGGACCAGGCCGCGCAGCATGTGCGGCACGCCGCCGCTCGCCGCCGCTTCGGCGCGCACGGCCCGCAGGTCCAGCTTGGCCGGCACGAGCAGCGACTGCTCCGACGCCAGCGCGGCGTCGAACAGCTCCATGCCCTCTGCCAGGCTCATCATCTGAAGGCCACCGCGCCGGCTCATCCGGGACCGAGTGAGGTCGTCGGTGTTGGCCGCCATGCCGCTGCTCTGCTCCCACAGACCCCAGGCCAGCGACAGTCCAGGCAGACCGGCCGCCCGGCGCGTGGCCATCAGACCGTCCAGGAAGGCATTGGCCGCCGCGTAACTGCCACTGCCCGCACCCATGAACACCGCCGACACGGACGAGTAGACGACAAACGCGTCCAGCTCCAGACCACGCGTCAGCTCGTCCAGATGACGTACGGCATCCACCTTCGGCGCGAACACCCGCGCCAGCCGCTCCGGAGTCAGCGCTCCGATCACACCGGCGTCCAGGACACCGGCCGTGTGCACGACACCGCGCAGAGGCTGTGTGCCGGATTCGGATATCGAGGCCATCAGGGCCTGTGCCTGGTCGCGGTCGGACACATCACAGGCCACGACGGAGACGGTCGCGCCCTGTTCGGTGAGCTCGGCGACCAGTTCCCGCGCGCCTTCGGCGTCCGGACCGCGCCGGCTGGCCAGGACCAGGTGTCGTACGCCGTATCGGGAGACCAGGTGCCGGGCCGCGAGCGCGCCCAGCGATCCGGTACCGCCCGTGATCAGAACCGTCCCTTGCGGGCCGAACACCGGTACCGCGTCCGTACCTTGAGCGGTGGCGCGAGCGAGGCGAGGTACGTGGAGGGCCGTGCCGCGCACCACGATCTGCGGCTCGCCGCCTGCCTGTGCCACGGCCAGGATGGCCGCCTCCGAAGCTTCCGAATCCGCCGAAGCCGCCGAAGCCGCCGGGTCGGTGTCGAGCAGAACGATCCGGTCCGGGTTCTCGGCCTGCGCGGCACGCACCAGGCCCCAGACGGCCGCTCCGGCCGGGTCCGAGACCGCGCCGTCGCCACCGGCAGGCACCGCGCCACGCGTGGCCACGACGAGCCGCGACTCCTCGAGACCGGCGGTGCTCAGCCACGCCTGCACCACGCTCAACACCCGTGCGGTCAGGGCGAGTACAGCGTCCTCGCCGTCACCGCCGACGGCCCGCAGGACCGCCGTCGCCGGCACATCGCCGGCACCGGCCAGCGCCGCCACGTCCTCGGCCGAGTCCACCTGTGCCCACGACGGCGCGACGGCCACGGCGTCCTTCGCCGACGGCAGCTCGGTCCACTCCACCTGGAACAGCGAGTCGGTGACGGCCGAGTCACCGGAGCGGGCCAGCTGCTCGGCGGACAGCTCCCGCATCACCAGCGAGTCCGCCGCCACCACCGGACCGCCGGCCTCGTCCGCCGCCTCCAGCGCGAGCACGTCGGACCCGTCGACGAGCAGCCGCACACGCAGCGCCGAGGCGCCCGAAGCGTGCAGCACCAGGCCGTTCCAGTCGAGCGGTTGGCGCACTGTGTCGCCGTCCGGCGCCGTACCGCTGAGCGAGTGGGCGTGCAGGGCGGCGTCGAGCAGCGCCGGGTGGATGCCGAACTTCGCGGCGTCCTTGCGCTGTTCCTCGGGCAGCGCGACCTCGGCGAACACCTCCTCGCCGCGCCGCCACACCGCACGCACGCCTTGGAACGCCGGGCCGTACTCGTAACCCTGCTCGACCAGTCCGCCGTAGAAGTCGCCGACCTCGACAGGCTCCGCACCGGCCGGCGGCCAAGCCGCGAAGTCGTAATCCGCTCCTCGGTTCGAAGCCGACTCCGACTCCGAGTCCGACAGCATGCCGGTGGCGTGCCGCGTCCACGTCTGCGCGTCGCCGTTCGCGTCCTCGCGCTGCGAGTAGATCTCCACGGTCCGCGAGCCGCTCTCGCTCGGCCCGCCCACGGCGACCTGGACCCGTACGCCACCCTGCTCGGGCACCACGAGCGGCGCCTCGATCACCAGCTCGTCCAGCACACCGCAGCCGGCCTCGTCACCGGCCCGTATGGCCATCTCGACCAGGCCCGAGCCAGGCAGGGCGACGACTCCACCGAGGAGGTGATCGCCGAGCCACGGATGCGTCTTCAGCGACAGGCGCGACGTGAACAACAACCCTTCGGAGTGGGGAAGTCGGACCATGGCACCGAGCAGCGGATGATCGACGGCGGCCTGTCCCAGTGACGTCGCGTCGGTGGCGGTCGGTGCCGTGTGGAGCCAGTAGTGCTGGTGGTCGAAGGCGTACGTCGGCAGGTCGGTCGGAGCCGACTTGGCCAGGTCGTTCGGGAGCACGCCGCTCCAGTCCACCGGCACGCCACGGACGAACACCTCGGCCATCGAGGCCAGCAGCCGGCGCAGACCGCCTTCCTCGCGGCGCAGCGAACCGGTCACCACCGCGTCCGTGTCGCTCTCATCGAGGGCTTCGGTGACCGGCTGGACAAGGACCGGATGCGCGCTGACCTCGACGAAGACACCGTGGCCCTGGCGGATCAGCTCGGCTGTGGCCGGGCCGAAGCCGACCTGGCCGCGCAGGTTGCGGTACCAGTAGTCGCCGTCCAGGACGCCGGCTTCATCGATCCATGCGCCGGTGACGGTCGAGTAGAACGGCACCAGCGGCGCCTGAGCATCGATGCCGGAGAGAGTGTCGGCCAGCGTCTCGCGGATGTCCTCCACGTGCCGCGTGTGCGAGGCGTAGTCCACGGCCACGCGCCGCACCCGGACACCGTCGTCCGACAGGACTCGCAGCGCCTCGTCAAGGGCCTGCGCGTCACCGGCCACGACCACAGAGGACGGGCCGTTGACGGCCGCGACCTCGACACGATCCGACCAACGCTCCAGTCGCCGGACCGCCTCGTCCTCCGTCAGCGCGACGGAAGCCATGCCACCACGCCCGGCCAACCGCTCACCAATCGCCTGGCTGCGCAGCGCCACGACCTTCGCCGCATCCTCCAACGACAGAGCACCGGACACACACGCAGCCGCAATCTCACCTTGCGAGTGACCAACCACCGCATCCGGCAGCACACCCACCGACGACCAAACCGCGGCCAGACCCACCATCACCGCGAAACTGGCCGGCTGCACGACATCCACGCGCTCCAGCAGCTCCGGCTCCGCCTGCCCGCGCAGGACGTCCACGAGCGACCAGTCGATCCACGGCTCCAGCGCGGCCGCACACTCCGCAACCCGCTCCGCAAAGACCGGCGAATCGGCCAGCAACTCCCGGCCCATCCCGACCCATTGCGAGCCCTGACCCGGAAACACCCAGACGACCTTGCCCGGCGGTACGGAGCCCGTGCTCCCGGACACCACACCGGACGCGCTCTCACCACGCGCCAGCGCACCCAGCCCGGCCAGTGCCTCCTCGTCGGAGTCGGCCACGACCACCGCACGCTCACCCAACAGCGCCCGGTTGGCGACCAGCGCTCCAGCGACACCCGCCAGCGGCACCCGACCGGCGTCCTCGGCACTCTCGATGAACGCCGCGAGCCGACCCGCCTGACCTGCCAGCGAACCGGCACTCCGCGCCGACACCACCAGCGGCACCACGCCCGTGGACACGAGCGACGACTGCTGTGCCGCCTCTTCCGGCGCCTCCTCCAGGATCAGATGCGCATTCGTCCCGCTGATACCGAACGAGGACACGCCCGCACGACGCGGACGACCGTCCCGCGGCCACTCCCTCGCCTCGGTCAGCAGCTCGATGGCGCCATCCGTCCAGTCCACCTTCGTCGTGCGCTGCTGCGCGTGCAGCGTCGGAGGCAGTACGCCGTGCCGCAGGGCCTGCACCATCTTGATCACGCCGGCCACACCGGCGGCGGCCTGCGTGTGTCCGAGGTTCGACTTCAACGACCCGAGCCACAGCGGCTGTTGCGGATCCCGGTCGCGGCCGTACGTCGCCAGCAGCGCCTGCGCCTCGATCGGATCGCCGAGGACCGTACCCGTGCCATGGCCCTCCACGACGTCCACGTCCGCCGGAGCGAGCCCGGCGTTGGCCAGCGCCTTGCGGATGACCCGCTGCTGCGAAGGACCGTTCGGAGCGGTCAGGCCGTTGGACGCGCCGTCCTGGTTGACGGCGCTGCCGCGCAGCACCGCCAGCACCTTGTGCCCGCGCTCCCGTGCCACCGACAGCCGCTCCAGCACGACCAGGGCCACGCCCTCGGAGAGCACGGTGCCGTCCGCGTCGTCGGCGTACGCCTTGCAGTGGCCGTCGGCGGCCAGACCGCGCTGGCGCGACATGCCGAGGACGCCGATCGGCGATCCCATCACGGCGACGCCGCCGGCGAGCGCCGTAGAGCACTCGCCCTGCCGCAGCGCCTGCGCGGCCAGGTGCATCGCCACCAGCGACGACGAGCACGCCGTGTCCACGGTGACCGCCGGGCCCTCGAAGCCGAAGACGTACGACACCCGGCCCGAGGCCACGCTTCCGGCGGTGGCGGTGGTGGCGAAGCCTTCGAGTTCGGCGGGCAGGCTGGTCAGGGACTCGACGTAGTCGTGAATGGAGACGCCGGAGAACACGCCGATGTTGTCGCCGCGTGCCGCGGTCGGGTCGATGCCCGCGCTCTCCAGCGCCTCCCAGGTGGTTTCGAGGAGCAGCCGCTGCTGCGGGTCCATCGCCAGCGCCTCGCGCGGCGAGATCCCGAAGAAGCCCGCGTCGAAGTCTCCGGCGCCCTGTAGGAAGCCGCCCTTGGTGGAGTACGACGTGCCCGCGTGGTCCGGATCCTCGTCGAACAGGCTGTCCAGGTCCCAGCCGCGGTCGTCCGGGAAGCCGGACATGCCCTCGCGGCCTTCCTGCACCAGGCTCCACAGGGACTCCGGGCCGGTCACTCCGCCGGGCAGCCGGCAGGCCATGCCGACGATCGCGATCGGCTCGTCGGGGTCCGTGCCCGCGGCGGCGGTCGCGGCGGGTGCGTCGACGGCGCTGTCCCCGAGTTCCTCGCGCAGATAGCGGGCGAGGGCCTGTGGGGTCGGATAGTCGAAGATCAGCGTGGCGGGCAGCTTGACTCCGGTCGCGCCACTGAGTCGGTTGCGCAGTTCGACGGCGGTCAGCGAGTCGAAGCCGAGGTCGCCGAACCCCTTGGTGCCCTGTGTCAGTTCCGGGCTGGTGAAGCCGAGTACGGCGCCTGCCTCGGCCTGGACGACGGACAGCAGGACGCTCTCCTGCTCGTCCGCGGAGAGCCCGGCGAGCCGGCGGACCAGCGCGCTGCTGTCACCGGCGACCGTCCGCGCCGTGCGCCGGCCGGCGCGTACCAGGCCGCGCAGCAGGTGCGGCACTGCTTCGCCGGCCGTGGCCTGGCCGCGCAGTGTCTTCAGGTCCAGCTTGATCGGCACGAGGAGTGCCTGGCCCATGTGCAGGCCGGTGTCGAGGATGCGCAGGCCTTCGGCCTGGGTCAGCGCGAGGACGCCGCCGCGGCTCATGCGGGCCTGGTCCACGGCGCTGAGGTGCGCGGTCAGGCCGTCGCTCTGCTCCCACAGGCCCCAGGCCAGTGACAGTCCGGGCAGGCCCGCCGCGCGGCGCTTGGCCATGAGTGCGTCGAGGTAGGCGTTCGCGGCCGCGTAGTTGCCCTGGCCCGCCGATCCCATGAGAGCGGCGGCGGACGAGAACACGACGAACGCGTCGAGGTCCAGGTCGCGGGTCAGTTCGTCGAGGTGGCGCACCGCGTCCACCTTGGGTGCGAACACCGCGGCGAGGCGCTCCGGTGTGAGCGTCGCGATGACCGCGTCGTCGAGCACTCCGGCCAGGTGCACGACGGCGGTCAGCGGGTGTTCGTCCGGTACGGCGGCGAGCAGCGCCTCGACCTGCTCGCGGTCCGACACGTCACAGGCCACGACGGACACGGCCGCACCGTGCTCGGTGAGCTCGGCGACCAGTTCCCGTACGCCTTCGGCGTCCGGACCGCGCCGGCCGGCCAGCAGCAGACGGCGTACACCGTGCCGCTCGACCAGGTGCCGGGCCACGAGGCCGCCCAGGGAGCCGGTGCCGCCGGTGAGCAGGACCGTGCCGTGTGGCCGGAACACCGCGGGCGCGTCCGGGACCTGTCCGGTGACGCGTGCGAGCCGTGGCGCCGACAGTGCCGTGCCGCGCAGCGCGAGCTGCGGTTCGTCGCCGGCGAGTACCGCGCCGAGGACGGCTGCCGGTCCTTCGTCGGAGGCCGGGTCGGTGTCGAGGAGGATGATGCGGTCCGGGTTCTCGGCCTGCGCGGCGCGCACCAGGCCCCACACCGCCGCTCCGGCCGGGTCGGTGACCACGCCGTCACCGGCGGGCACCGCGCCGCGCGTGTGCACCACGAGGCGTGACTGCTCCAGGCCGTCCTCGGCCAGCCATGTCTGCAGCATGTTCAACACGTGCGAGGACAGGGCCAGCACTGTGTCTTCGCCGTCGCCGCCGTCGCCGCCGTCGCCGCCGTCGCCGCCGACGGCCCGCAGGACCGCCACCGACGGTGCTGCGGCGGTGCCGGCCAGCGCGGTCACGTCCTCGGCTGTGGCCACCTGTGTCCAGGACGGTGCGGGCGCGGTGGTCTGGGCCGCAGGCAGTTCGGTCCACTCCACGCCGAACAGCGCGTCGCGGCTCTCGTCCGCCGCGGCGGCGTCGAGCTGGTCGGCGGAGACCGGCAGGGACACCAGCGAGTCCATGGTCACGACCAGGCCACCGGTCTCGTCGGCGGCCTGGAACGACAGTGCGTCCGGGCCGCACGGCGCGACGCGCACGCGCAGTGCGGAGGCTCCGGCGGCGTGCAGGACGAGGCCGTTCCAGGCGAACGGCAGCACCTTGCGGTCGTCGTCCGGGTTGGCGAGGGCGTTGGTGTGGAGGGCTGCGTCGAGCAGTGCCGGGTGGATGCCGAACCTGCCTGCTTCCTCGCGCTGTTCCTCGGGCAGCGCGACCTCGGCGAAGACCTCCTCGCCGCGCCGCCACACGGCCCGCATGCCCTGGAACGCGGGCCCGTAGGCGTAGCCGCGCTCGGCCAGGTCGCCGTAGAAGTTCTCGACGTCGACCGGCTGCGCGCCGGGCGGCGGCCACGCGGCGAAGTCCACGTCGGCCTGCGCGGCCTTCGGTGCGGCCGACAGGAGTCCGGTGGCGTGCCGCGTCCACACGCCGGTGCCGTCCTCGCTCGCGTCGTCCTCGCGCAGCGAGTACACGTTCACGGTGCGCGAGCCGGTCGCGCCGGCTCCGCTCACCGCGACCTGGACGCGTACGCCGCCGCGTTCGGGCAGCGCCAGCGGTGCCTCGATGACCAGCTCTTCCAGGACGCCGTAGCCGAACTCGTCGCCGGCGCGGATGGCGAGGTCGACGTAGGCGGTGCCGGGCACGATGACGACGCCGCCGATCGCGTGTCCGGCGAGCCAGGGGTGGGTGGCGAGCGAGAGGCGCGAGGTGAAGACCAAGCCGTCGGACTGCGGCAGTTGCACCACGGCGCCGAGCAGCGGATGGTCGGTCGCGGCCAGTCCGAGCGATGCCGCGTCCGTGGCGGAGCCGCCCATCGAGATCCAGTAGTGCTGGTGGTCGAAGGCGTACGTCGGCAGGTCCACGCGGGCCGTCGCCGCCGTGGCGGGCAGCACCTTGGTCCACTGCACCGGTACGCCGTGCACGAACAGCTCCGCCATCGAGGTGAACAGGCGGCGCGGCCCGCCTTCCTGGCGCCGCAGCGAACCGGTCACCACCGCGTGCATGTCGCCGTCGGTCTCGTACACGATCTCGGTGATCGGCTGGACGAGGACCGGATGCGCGCTGACCTCGACGAAGACACCGTGGCCCTGGCGGATCAGCTCGGCCACGGCCGGACCGAAGCCGACCTGGCCGCGCAGGTTGCGGTACCAGTAACCGCCGTCCAGGACACCTGCCTGGTCGATCCATTCGCCGGTGACGGTGGAGTAGAACGGGATCTTCGGTGCCTGGGCGCTGATTCCGGCCAGCGCGTCGGCGAGGACGTCGCGGATCCGCTCCACGTGCCGGGAGTGCGAGGCGTAGTCCACGGCGATCCGCCGCACGCGCACGCCTTGGTCCTCCAGAGTGTCCAGCGCCTCGTCCAGGGCCTGCGCGTCACCGGCCACGACCACGGACGACGGGCCGTTGACGGCCGCGACCTCGACACGATCCGACCAACGCTCCAGCCGCGCGACCGCCTCGTCCTCGCTCAGCGCGACCGAGGCCATGCCACCACGCCCGGCAAGCTGCTCGGCGATCGCCTGGCTGCGCAGCGCCACGACCTTCGCCGCATCCTCCAGCGACAAGGCACCCGCGACACACGCGGCCGCGATCTCACCCTGCGAGTGACCGACCACGGCGTCCGGCTCGACACCCACGGACGCCCAGACGGCGGCCAGACCCACCATCACCGCGAAGCTGGCCGGCTGCACCACATCGACCCGCTCCAGCAGCTCCGGCTCCGCCTCACCCCGCAGCACGTCCACGAGCGACCAGTCCACCCACCGCTCCAGCGCGGCCGCACACTCGGTGATCCGCTCCGCAAAGACCGGCGAATCGGCCAGCAGCTCCCGGCCCATCCCGACCCATTGCGAGCCCTGACCCGGAAAGACCCACACAACCTTGCCCGGCGTCCCCGAACCCGAGACCACACCCGCCGCGCTCTCACCACGCGCCAGCGCCCGCAGCCCGTCCAGCGCCTCCGCCTGTGAACCGGCCACCACCACCGCACGCTCACCCAGCACCGCACGGCCCGCCGCCAGCGCGCCCGCGACGTCCGTCAGCGACGTGCCGGTGGCGCCTTCGACGAAGTCCGCGAGCCGCTCGGCCTGGGTCGCCAGGGAAGCGGCGGTTCCGGCCGAGACCACCAGCGGCACCACGCCACCGGACGCCGTCTCCGCAGCGGCGGACGCGTCAGCGGAATCCGCGGGCGCCTCCTCCAGGATCAGGTGCGCGTTCGTCCCGCTCGCGCCGAACGACGAGACACCTGCCCGGCGCGGACGGCCCTCCGTCCTCGGCCACTCCCGCGCCTCCGTCAGCAGCTCCACCGCGCCCGCCGACCAGTCCACCTGCGGAGTCGGCGCGTCCACGTGCAGGGTCGCCGGCAGCACGCCGTGCCGCAGCGACTGCACCGTCTTGATCACACCGGCCACGCCGGACGCCGCCTGCGTGTGCCCGATGACGGACTTGACCGAGCCGAGCCACAGCGGCTTCTCCGGCTCCCGGCCCTGTCCGTACGTTGCGAGCAGTGCCTGCGCCTCGATCGGATCGCCGAGGACCGTACCGGTGCCGTGGCCCTCCACCGCGTCGACGTCGGACGCGGAAAGCCCGGCGCCGGCCAGGGCCTTGCGGATCACGGCCTGCTGAGCGGGCCCGTTCGGCGCCGTCAGACCGTTCGACGCGCCGTCCTGGTTGACGGCGCTGCCGCGTATCACCGCGAGGATCCGGTGACCGCGCTCCTTGGCCACCGACAGCCGCTCCAGGAGCAGGACGCCGACACCTTCGGCCCAGCTGGAGCCGTCGGCTCCGGCGGCGTACGACTTGATGCGTCCGTCGAAGGCGAGGGCCCGCTGCCGTGCGAAGCCGACGAAGCCGCCCGGCGTCGCCATCACCGTGGAGCCGCCGACGAGCGCCATCGAGCACTCGCCGCGGCGCAGCGCCTGCGCGGCCAGATGCGTCGCCACCAGCGAGGAGGAGCACATGGTGTCGACGGTGACCGCGGGGCCTTCGAGTCCGAGGGTGTAGGCGACGCGTCCGGAGGCGACGCCGCCGGCGGTGCCGAGTGCGCGTTCCAGGCTGAGGAAGTCCTCGTGGCCACTGAGGTCCGGTGCGTAGTCCTGGTGCACCATGCCGGCGAACACGCCGATGTCGCTGCCACGCACCGAGTGCGGATCGATGCCGGCCCGTTCGAGGGCCTCCCAGGACACTTCGAGCAGCTGCCGCTGCTGCGGGTCCATCGCCAGTGCCTCGCGCGGCGAGACACCGAAGAACGCGGCGTCGAACTGGCCCGCGTCGTGCAGGAAGGCGCCTTCGCGCACATATGTCGTGCCCGGGTTGTCGGGATCCGGGTGGTAGAGGCCATCGAGGTCCCAGCCGCGGTCCTCCGGGAAGGAGGTGTAGACGTCGGTGCCTTCGGACACCACCTGCCACAGGTCCTCGGGGCTGCGGATCCCGCCGGCGTACCGGCAGGCCATGGAGACGATCGCGATGGGCTCCGTGGCCGCGGCAGCGAGATCGCTGTTCTCCTGCTGAAGCCGGGCGTTCTCCTTCAGCGAGGCCCGCAGGGCCTCAACAACCTGCTCGTCCGGCGCGGGCATACCCATCCTCCACGATTCCTTCGCCATCAGTGGTCAGCTCGTCTTGCCCAGGGCCCGTTGCACCAGGCCTGCCAGGTCCATCGCGTCGATCAGTTCCTCCGCGCCGGCGGTCGCCGACGTCCCGGCGGCCGACGCGTCCGCATCCGCCTTCTCGCCGCTGCCGCCCTGACCGTCCTGGCCGTCCTGGGCGTCGCTCTCGTCGGCGAGGCCCAGCAGGGCCTCCAGTACGCCGGCCTCCTTGAACCGTGCGAGCGGAACGGAGGCCAGGACCCTCCTGAGTTCGTCCTCACGCACCTGCGGACCGTCGTCCGGCTCCCGCAGCAGCTCTGCGCGGAGCAGGCCGACCAGCGCCTCCGGGGTGGGATAGTCGAAGATCAGCGTCGCGGGCAGCCGGAGTCCGGTGGCGGCGCCGAGGCTGTTGCGCAGGTTCACGGCTGCCAGCGAGTCGAAGCCGACCTCCTGGAACGCCTGCCGCGGGCCGATGCCTTCGGCGCCGCCGTGGCCGAGGACGGTCGAGGCGTGGCTGCGCACGAGACGCAGCAGGATGCGGTTCTGCTCGGCCTCGGAGACGGCTCGCAGGGAGTCCGCGAGGGACGAGGCCGCGTCGTTGTTCTCGCCGGCCTGCTGCGCCGCCTGGAGCACGGCCTTCGCCTCGGGCAGGTCGGCGAACAGAGAGCTGGTGCGGACCGAGGTGAACGCCGGAATGAAGGCACTCCAGTCCATGTCGGCCACCGCCACGAACTTCTCGTTGCCGCCCACCGCCTGCACCATCGCGGTCACCGCCAGCTGCGGGGCCATGGGAAGGACACCGCGGCGGCGCAGCTGCGCGAGGGCCTCCTCGTCCATGCCGATGCCGATCTGATCGAGCGCGCCCCAGGCCAGCGACGTCGCCCGCAGGCCCCGGGCACGGCGCCACTCGACCAAGGCGTCCAGAACGGCATTGGCCGCTCCGGACGCTCCTTGACCGCCGCCGCCCCACACACCCGCGATCGAGGAGAACACCACGAACGCGTCGAGCGGTGTGTCCTCGAACTGCGCGTCCAGCCACAGAGCGGTGTCCACCTTGGCCGCGAACACCTCGGCGAGATCGGCCACTTCGGTGTCGTCGAGGGAGCCGGCCCGTGTGATGTCGGCGGCGTGCACCACCGCGCTGAGCGGCTGCTCGGCCTCGGACACCAGGCGCGCGACGGCGTCCCGGTCCGCGTCCGCGCAGAACTCCACCGTCGCGCCGACGCCGAGCGCGGCCAGCTCGGCGCGCAGTTCCGGCACGGCCTCGTCGGGCGCGTGCGCGGTGGTGGTGACGACGAGCCGGTCGGCGCCGGCGAGCGCCAGCCACACCGTGGCGTGCCTGCCGAGTCCTTCGGCACCACCGGTCACCAGGACGGTGCCCCGTGGCTGCCAGCGGCCGTCGGCGGCCGTCGCCTCCGGTACGGGCTTACGGACCAGCCTGCGGCTGTAGACGCCCGAGCGCCGCACCGCCAGCTGGTCCTCGCCGGCGGCGCCGTTCAGCACGCCGAGCAGGTACTGGGCCGTACGGCCGTCCGTCTTGGCAGGCAGGTCCACCAACCCGCCCCACCGGTCCAGCCGTTCCAGCGCGGCAGCCCGGCCGAGGCCCCACAACGCCGCCTGCGCGGGCGAGGTCAAGGTGTCATGGATACCGATGTTCACCGCGCCCCTGGTCAGGCACCACAAGGGCTGGGTGACATTGCGGTCCGCGAGGGCCTGGACCAGCGCGAGCGTCGACGCCGTCACCGCGAGCGGCTCCTGCGGACCGCCCGCCGCCTGCAGCGCGAGCAGCGACAGCACTCCGGTCACGTCCTGTCCGGCCAGTGCACCGGCCAGCAACTCCGCGAGCCGCTCCCGCGTACGCTCGTCCTCACCGACTTCAAGCCTGACCATGCCGAGCCCTTGACCGCTCAGCTCCTGAAGAAGCGCATCAATGGCGGCGTCATCCGAACGCTCGGACGGTACGACGACCAGCCAGCGTCCGCTCGGCACACCTGTGGCTTCGCGCTCCAGCGGCTGCCAGGTCACGTGATAGCGCAGCTTCTCCGCGCTCGACTGCTCACGCCGCTTGCCGCGCCACTGCGCGAGCACGGGCACGACCGTGCTCAGCGCGGTGCGCTCGTCGGCCGAAGCCATCTCCAACAGCTCGGTGAGCGAGTCCAGGTCAGCGTGCTCGACCGCCTGCCAGAAGTCCGAGTCCACACTTTCGGAACCGTCTGCGGCGGTGCCGGCCGTGTCCTGCGCCTCCTGGAGCCAGTAGCGGTGGTGGTCGAAGGCGTACGTCGGCAGGTCCACGCCCGCTGACGCGGCTCCGGCGGCCGGGAGTACGCCGGTCCAGTCCACCGGTACTCCGCGCACGAACAGCTCGGCCACGGATGCCAGCAGGCGGCGCATTCCGCCGTCCTCGCGGCGCAGCGAACCGGTCACCACCGTGTCCGCCGCGTCGTCATCGGCGGCGAAGACGGTTTCGGTGATCGGCTGGACCAGCACCGGATGAGCACTGATCTCGACGAAGACACCGTGGCCCTGGCGGATCAGGTCGGCGACGGCTGGGCCGAAACCGACCTGGCCGCGCAGGTTGCGGTACCAGTAGTCGCCGTCCAGAACACCGGCTTCAGCGATCCATGCGCCGGTGACGGTCGAGTAGAAGGGGAGCGCCGGCGCCTGAGCGTTAATTCCGTAGAGAGTGTCGGCCAGCGTCTCGCGGATGTCCTCCACGTGGCGGGTGTGCGAGGCGTAGTCCACGGCCACACGCCGCACGCGGATGCCGTCGTTCGCGAGAGCTGCGAGCGCCTCGTCCAGGGCCTGCGCGTCACCGGCCACGACCACGGACGACGGGCCATTGACCGCCGCGACCTCGACACGATCCGACCAACGCCCAAGCCGCGCGACGGCTTCGTCCTCACTCAGCGCGACCGAAGCCATGCCGCCACGCCCGGCAAGCTGCTCAGCGATCGCCTGACTCCGCAGCGCCACGACCTTCGCCGCATCCTCCAACGACAACGCACCGGACACACACGCAGCCGCAATCTCACCCTGCGAGTGCCCCAGCACCGCATCCGGACGCACCCCGACCGACGACCAGACGGCAGCCAGGCCCACCATCACGGCAAAGCTGGCCGGCTGCACCACATCGACCCGCTCCAGCAGCTCCGGCTCCTCACCGCGCAGGACGTCCACGAGCGACCAGTCGATCCAGGGCTCAAGCGCAGCCGCACACTCCGCAACCCGCTCCGCAAAGACCGGCGACTCGGCCAGCAACTCCCGGCCCATACCGACCCATTGCGAGCCCTGACCCGGAAACACCCACACAACCTTGCCCGGCCCGCCCGAACCAGTACCGCCGACCACCAGGTTGGACGCGCTCTCGCCGCGTGCCAGCGCCTGGAGCCCGGCGAGCGCATCCTCGTCGGAGTCGGCCACGACCACCGCACGCTCACCCAACAGCGCCCGGTTGGCGACCAGCGCTCCAGCGACACCCGCCAGCGGCACCCGACCGGCGTCCTCGGCACTCTCGATGAACGCCGCGAGCCGACCCGCCTGCCCCGCGAGCGAACCGGCACTCCGCGCCGACACCACCAGCGGCACCACGCCCGTCGACACGAGCGCCGGTTGCTGTGCCGCCTCTTCCGGCGCCTCCTCCAGGATCAGATGCGCGTTCGTCCCGCTCGCGCCGAACGACGAGACACCCGCGCGGCGCGGACGGCCCTGCGTCCTCGGCCACTCCCGCGCCTCCGTCAGCAACTCCACCGCACCGGCGGACCAGTCCACCTGCCGCGTCGGCTCATCCACATGCAACGTCGCCGGAAGCACCTCGTGCCGCAACGCCTGCACCATCTTGATCACACCAGCCACACCCGCAGCCGCCTGCGCATGCCCGATGTTCGACTTCAACGACCCCAACCACAGCGGCTTCCCCGCGTCCCGGCCCTGTCCATACGTCGCCAGCAACGCCTGCGCCTCGATCGGATCACCCAGCGCCGTCCCCGTACCATGCGCCTCCACCACATCCACATCCGCCGGACCCAGCCCCGCATTGGCCAGCGCCCTACGGATCACCCGCTGCTGCGAAGGACCGTTCGGCGCCGTCAGACCATTCGACGCGCCGTCCTGGTTCACCGCACTGCCGCGCAGCACCGCCAGCACCCGGTGTCCACGCTCCCGCGCCACCGACAGCCGCTCCAGCACGACCACACCGACACCCTCGGACCAGCCCGTACCATCCGCCGCCGCCGCGAACGCCTTGCACCGACCGTCGGCGGACAGACCTCGCTGGCGCGAGAACTCCAGGAAGGCGTCCGGACCGGCCATGACCGTCGCGCCGCCGGCGAGTGCCATCGAGCACTCGCCCTGCCGCAGTGCCTGCGCCGCCAGGTGAATGGCCACCAGTGACGACGAGCACGCCGTGTCGACGGTGACCGCCGGGCCCTCGAAGCCGAACACGTACGACACGCGGCCCGAGGCCACGCTCGCCGCCGTACCGGTCATGAGGTAGCCCTGGACGTCTTCGGGTACGTGGTGCAGCCGGGTCACGTAGTCGTGGTGGACGATGCCGGTGAAGACGCCGATGTCGCTGCCACGGGTGGACAGCGGGTCGATTCCGGCCCGTTCCAGTGCCTCCCAGGAGGTCTCCAGGAGGAGTCGCTGCTGCGGGTCCATCGCCAGGGCCTCACGAGGCGAGATGCCGAACAGTGCGGCGTCGAACTGCGCGGCCTCGTGCAGGAAGCCGCCGGAGCGGGTGTAGCTGGTGCCGGCGTGGTCCGGGTCCGGGTGGTACAGGCCCTCCAGGTCCCAGTCGCGGTCAACCGGGAAGCCGGACACCGCGTCCCGGCGTTCCATCACGAGCTTCCACAGCTCCTCGGGACTGTCCGCTCCGCCCGGCAGCCGCGTACTCATGGCCACGATGGCGATGGGCTCGTCGGAGGTCTCGGCGGCCGGGGCCGTGAGGGTCAACTCCTCCTTTTCGCCGAGCAGTTCGGCGCGGAGGTAGCGGACCAGTGCCCGGGGGGTCGGGTAGTCGAAGACGAGCGTGGCGGACAGGTCGACGCCGGTGAAGTCGTGCAGCCGGTTGCGCAGCTTGACCGCGCCGAGCGAGTCGAAGCCGAAGCTCTTGAAAGGCTGCTCCGCGCCGAAGTCGAACGCGTCCGCCTCGCGGTGGCCGAGTACGACCGCGACGCTCTCCTTGACGAGCGCCATCAGCACACGCTGCTGTTCCTCGGCCGGCAGTCCGGCCAGCCGAGCGGCGTACGCCTCGCCTGCGCCGTCGCCGCGGGCCACGACGCGCCGGACCAGGCCACCGGACGCCGGCACGTACTCCTGCGCGACCTTTCCGGGAACGTGTTCCTGCGCGGCCTTCCCGGGAACGTGCTCCTGCGCGGCCTTTCCGGAAGCCGCGTCCATGCTCAACGGGCCCAGAACGGCGACCGGTTCGCCGACGAGGTCCGCCAGTTCGACGAGGTACCGTCCGCCGTCCACCTCGGTGATCCGCAGCCGCAGCGCCGTAGCGCCCTGCGCGTACACCGTCAGACCGGCGCAGTCGGCGAGGTCACGGACGTGCAGCGGCTCGGCGCCGGTCGGATCGGCTGCCGTACGGGCGTCCAGGACGCGCAGCGCGGTGTCGAGGAGTACCGGATGGAGTACGAAATCGGCTGCCTCGTCGGCCAGTTCGTCCGGTAGCGCGATCTCCGCGAAGGTGTGCTCGTCCCGCTGCCAGACGCGGTGTGCGCCGGGCACGGGTACGGATGCGGCGCTGTCCGCGGGCGGTGTCCAGGTCCGCAGGTCGAAGGCCGGCTGTGGGATTCCGGGAGTGAGGACGGCGCGGGCGGCGCATGTCCAGGGCCCGGCTTCCGGGTCGAGGGAGCGGCCGTGGACGGTGACGCGACGGCGGCCGTCCTGGTCCGGGTCGTCGACCGTGACCCGTATCCGGGTGTGGCCGTGCTCCGGGACCGTGAGCGGGTCCTCGACGACGATCCGTTCGAGGCCTCCGCAGCCGACCTCGTCGCCGGCCCTGAGGATCATCTCCAGGACGGCGGCGGCCGGAATCCTGGTGGTGCCGTCCGTCTCCGTGGCCGCGCCGAGCAGGCCTCGGCTGCGCGGCGACAGGCGTCCGGTGAGGACGACGCGGACGGTGCCGTCGTCGCCGGGCACCTCGACGACGGTGCCGAGCAGCGGGTGCCGGACGCCGACGGTGCCGAGGGCCTCGGCGCCGCCGACCGAGGCGGTGTCGGTCTCGATCCAGTACCGCTGGTGCTGGAAGGCGTAGGTCGGCAGCTCGGTGCCGGTCGTGGTGGCCGGATGCCCGAGGACGGCCGGCCAGTCCAGGTCCACTCCGCGTACGTGCAGCTCGGCGAGCGCCGTCAGGACGTCGGCGGGCTCGGTGCCGTCCTTGCGGAGCGTGGCGACACAGCCGTGCTCCTGGACTCCCGGCGTGCCGAGCGCCATCGCGGAGAGTACGCCGCCGGGACCCACTTCGAGGAAGGTCGTCACGCCCTGCTCGACGAGCGCGGTGACGGCGTCACCGAACCGCACCGCGCCGCGTACCTGGTCGGCCCAGTAGCCGGGGGTCGCGAGCTGTCCGTCCCGGGCGAGGTGGCCGGTCAGCGTGGAGACGACCGGAAGGGTGGCCGGCCGGTACGTCAGGCGTTCCGCGACCGTGCGGAACTCGTCGAGCATCGGCTCCATCAGCGCGGAGTGGAAGGCGTGGCTGACGGTCAGCCTGCGTGTCTTGTGGCCGCGTCCGGCCAGTTCGGCGGCGACGGCGAGCACGGCGTCCTCGGCACCGGAGAGCACCAGCGCGTCGGGGCCGTTCACGGCGGCGACGCAGACGACTCCGGGCGCCTGGGCGAGCAGGGAGGTGAGGTCGGCCTCGGTGGCCTGGACGGCGACCATCGCGCCGCTCTCGGGCAGGGCCTGCATCAGCCGGCCGCGTGCCGCGACGAGTTCGGCGGCCTGGTCCAGGTCGAGGACTCCGGAGACGTGCGCGGCGGTGATCTCGCCGATCGAGTGCCCGGCGAGCAGGTCCGGTCGCACGCCCCACGACTCGAAGAGCCGGAACAGCGCGGTCTCCAGGGCGAACAGGCCGCCCTGCGTGTACATGGTGCGGTCGAGCAGCCCGGCGTCGGGCGATCCCGGCGCGGCGAGCACGACATCGCGCAGCGACCGCTCGGCGTGACCGCGCAGGTGTGCGTCCACGGCGGAGCACGCGGCGGCGAAGGCGTCCCGGAAGACCGGGAAGGCGGCGACGAGTTCGCGTCCCATGCCGGCCCACTGGCTGCCCTGGCCGGTGAAGAGCACGGCCAGCTTGCCCGGCGCGGATGTGCCGGTGACGATCGTCGGGCTCGCCGTGGTCTGGCCGAACGCGGTGAGGTCGGCGCGCAGCCGGTCCCGGTCGGCGGCCAGGACGACGGCGCGGTGGTCGAGTTGGGCGCGGGCGGTGGCGAGGGCGTGCGCGATGTCGGGAAGAGGTGTGTCGGGCCGCTCGTCGAGGAAGCGGGCGAGCCGGTCGGCCTGGCCGCGCAGTGCGGCTGCGGTTCGCGCGGACACCGGTATCGGTATCGGTATCGGCACGGGCGCCGGCTCGGGCACCGGCTCAGGCGCAGGGCCGTCGGCCTGTCGCGGCGCGGGCTTCGGTCCGCTGGACGCCGGCTCGTCGGCGGCCTCTTCGAGGATGATGTGCGCGTTGGTGCCGCCGATGCCGAAGGAGGACACTCCGGCGCGGCGCGGATGGCCCTCGCGTGGCCAGTCGCGGGCCTCGGTCAGCAGTTCCACGGCTCCGGCCGACCAGTCGACGCTGGTCGAGGGCCGGTCCACGTGCAGCGTCCGCGGCAGGACGCCGTGCCGCATCGCCATGACCATCTTGATCACGCCGGCGACGCCGGCCGCGGCCTGAGTGTGGCCGAGGTTCGACTTCACGGAGCCGAGCCACAGCG
The DNA here is from genome assembly GCF_053596375.1 of Streptomyces sp. NPDC001709. Taxonomy (NCBI): domain Bacteria; kingdom Bacillati; phylum Actinomycetota; class Actinomycetes; order Kitasatosporales; family Streptomycetaceae; genus Streptomyces; species Streptomyces sp. NPDC001709. Next base: position 24,238 of record NZ_JBSFGB010000062.1, read on the forward strand.
GCCGGTGCGGATCACGGCCTTGTCCGTAGGTCGCGAGCAGCGCCTCCGCCTCGATCGGATCGCCGAGCGTCGTGCCGGTGCCGTGCGCCTCGACGGCGTCCACGTCCGTCGTCGACAGACCGGCGTGAGCCAGGGCCTTGCGGATGACACGCTGCTGCGAGGGCCCGTTCGGCGCCGTGAGGCCGTTGGACGCGCCGTCCTGGTTGACGGCGCTGCCGCGTACCACCGCCAGGACCTTGTGCCCGTGCCGGCGGGCGTCCGAGAGCCGCTCCACCAGGAGCAGTCCGGCGCCCTCGGACCAGCCGGTGCCGTCCGCACCGTCCGCGAACGCCTTGCACCGGCCGTCCGGCGCGAGGCCGCGCTGCCGCGAGAACTCGACGAACGTCTCCACGGTGCCCATCACCATGACACCGCCGGCCAGGGCCATCGTGCACTCGCCGCGGTTGAGGGCCTGCGCCGCCATGTGCAGGGCCACCAGCGAGGAGGAGCAGGCCGTGTCGACCGTGATGGCCGGGCCCTCGAAGCCGAGGTGGTAGGCGATACGGCCGGACAGCACACTGCCCGAGCTGCCGGTGAGGCGGAAGCCTTCGACGCCGGACGCCTGGTGCATGCGCACGCTGTAGTCGTGGCTGTTGACGCCGACGAACACGCCGACGTCCTGTCCGGCCAGGCTCGTCGGGTCGATCGCGGCCCGCTCGAAGGCCTCCCAGGACGTCTCCAGCAGCAGCCGCTGCTGCGGGTCCATCGCCAGCGCCTCGTTCGGCGAGATACCGAAGAAGGCGGCGTCGAATCCGGCGGCGTCGTCGAGGAAGGCGCCGTGGCGCACATAGGTGGTGCCGGCGTGATCGGGATCCGGGTCGAAGAGCCGGTCGGTGTCCCAGCCGCGGTCGTCGGGGAACTCGGTGACGGCGTCGACACCATCGGCCACCACCCGCCACAGGTCCTCCGGGCTGTGCACGCCGGCGGGAAAACGGCACGCCATCCCCACGATCGCGATCGGTTCGTCGTCCGTGCCGGAGCGGACGGCGCAGGCGGCGGGCTCGGCCACGGGCTGCGAAGCAGCACCGAAGAGCCTGGCGTGGAGCTGCTCGGCGAGCAGCTCCGGTTTCGGATAGTCGAAGACGACCGCCGGAGACAGGGTGATGCCGGTGGCGGCGACGAGCCGGTTGCGCAGCTCCACCGCGGTCAGCGAGTCGAAGCCGGCCTCCTTGAACGACCGGTCGGCGCGTACGGCGTCGGCGGAGCCGTGTCCCAGAACCTCGGCGGCATGCCGCCGGACCAGGTCGACCAGGGCCTCGGTCCGCTCGGTGCCGTCCAGCACGGCGAGGCGATCCGCCAGGGACACGGCGGCGGACGGTGCGCCGGCCCGGGCCGTCGGCCGCGGCGCGGGCGCGAGAGCACGCAGCAGCGCGGGAACCGGAGCGTCGGCCGCCGCGCGCCGCAGAGCCGTCACGTCGAACTTCGCCGCCACCAGCGTGCCGTCCGTGTCCGGCTCGGCGGTCAGCGCGGCGTCCAGGAGCGCCATGCCTTCGGCGGCGGTGAGTCCGGCCATGCCGATGCGCCGGTTGCGCCGCATGTCCGCGGCGCCAAGGTGCTCGGTCATGGCACTGACCGTCGACCAGTAGCCCCAGGCCAGCGACACCGCCGGCAGGCCGAGCCGGTGCCGCTGCCGCGCCAGCGCGTCCAGGCCGGCGTTGGCGGCGGCGTAGTTGCCCTGTCCGGCGTTGCCGAGGACACCGGCCGCCGAGGAGAACAGTACGAACGCGGCGAGGTCCAGGTCCCGGGTGAGCTCGTGCAGGTGCAGCGCCGCGTCCAGCTTGGGCCGCAGCACGGTGTCGACGCGCTCCGGGCTCAGCTCGGTGAGCACTCCGTCGTCCAGGACTCCGGCGGAGTGCACGACGGCCGTCAGCGGATGCGCCGCGGGTATCTGCCGTATCAGCGCTTCGAGTTGGGACCGGTCCGATGTGTCGCAGGCGGCGACGGTGACCGTCGCGCCCAGCGCGGTCAGCTCCTCGCTCAGCTGCGGAGCGTCGCCGCGGCGGGAGGCCAGGAGCAGGTGGCGGACGCCGTACGCGGTGACCAGGTGCCGCGCCGTCAGCGCACCGAGCGTTCCGGTGCCGCCGGTGATCAGTACGGTGCCTTCGGGATCGAGGCGACGCGCGTGCGGTCCGGTTTCGGCGGCCACGGCCGGCACGCGTGCGAGGCGCGGCACCTCGGCGACACCGCCACGCACTCTCACCTGCGGCTCACCGCTGAGCACCACGGCCGGCAGAGCGGAACGCGACGCGTCGTCGAGCTCCACGAGCACGATCCGGTCCGGGTGCTCCGACTGCGCCGAACGCACCAGACCCCACACCGCCGCCGCGTCGAGCCCGTCGCAGTCCGCCGTGACCACGGCCAGCCGGCTCTCCTCCAACGCGGGCTCCGCGAGCCACGCCTGCAGGACGGCGAGGACCGCAGCCACCGCCGCGCGCGGGTCACCGTCAGCAGGCCCGGCCTGGGCGTCGTACAGGAGGACGTCCGGAGCGGGCCCGCCTGCTGTCACCAAGGCGGCGACGTCCTCGCCGCTCGCGACGGACACCATGACGAGGGCCTGGTCCACATCGGGAAGCGGCACCTGCGTCCAGTCGACGCGGAACAGCGAGTCGTGCGGCAACACACCGGCGATTCCGGCCTGCTCGGGCGAGAACGGCGCTCCGCGCACATCCTCGACCACCATGACGGGCTGCCCCGTGGCGTCGCTCAGCACGAGACCCGTCCCCTGCGCCGCCGTACCACCCTGCCGCACCTGCAGCGCCGCAGCGCCCGAGGCGAGGAGCGACACACCGGTCCACACGGACGCGAGCATGTCGCTCGGCAGGACCGTACGGACGGCGGCGTCGAGGAGCGCCGGATGCACTCCGTAGCGGTCCGCGTCACGCAGAGCGGCACCGTCCAGGACGACTTCGGTGAACTCGGCGTCTGGTTCTGCGTGCGCGTTCGCGTGCGGCTCACGGGCGGCAGGCGCCAGCGTGCCATGCGCATGCCGCGTCCACTTCGCGTCCAACGGAGCATCGCCGGCCCGGGAGTAGACCTCCACCGGCCGCCGCAGCGCCTCATCGGGCCCACCGACGACGACCTGCACGCTACGGCCGCCCTGCTGCGGCAGCACGACGGGCGTGTCGACGGTCAGTACGTCAATGACAGGCGTGGAGGCCAAATCACCGAGCCGGATGGCCAGTTCGACCAGAGCGGCGTTCGGTACGACGACCGTATCGGCCAGGAGGTAGTCGGCAAGCCAGGGCTGCGCCTTGAGGGACCACCTCGACGTGGCCAGCAGCCCGTCCGAATCCGGCACACTCACGACCGCACCGAGCAGGGGGTGATCGGCTCCGGCGAGTCCGAGCAAGGCGGCGTCACCACCGGTCTCGGCCGGCTGGAGCCAGTAGTGCTGGTGGTCGAAGGCGTACGTCGGCAGGTCCACGCCCGCTGACGTGGCTCCGGCGGCCGGGAGTACGCCGGTCCAGTCCACGTTGACGCCGCGCACGAAGACCTCGGCCACGGATGCCAGCAGGCGGCGCATTCCGCCGTCCTCGCGGCGCAGCGAACCGGTCACCACCGTGTCCGCCGCGTCGTCATCGGCGGCGAAGACGGTTTCGGTGATCGGCTGGACCAAGACCGGATGCGCGCTGACCTCGACGAAGACACCGTGGCCTTGGCGGATCAGGTCGGCGACGGCTGGGCCGAAGCCGACCTGGCCGCGCAGGTTGCGGTACCAGTAGTCGCCGTCGAGGACGCCGGCCTGGTCGATCCATGCGCCGGTGACGGTGGAGTAGAAGGGAAGCGCCGGCGGCTGAGCATCTATGCCGGACAGGGTCTCGGCGAGCGTTTCGCGGATGTCCTCCACGTGGCGGGTGTGCGAGGCGTAGTCCACGGCGACGCGCCGCACGCGGACACCGTCGTCCGAGAGGACTTGAAGTGCCTCGTCCAGGGCCTGCGCGTCACCGGCGATCACCACAGAGGACGGCCCGTTGACCGCCGCGACCTCGACACGATCCGCCCAACGCCCAAGCCGCGCGACCGCCTCATCCTCGCTCAGCGCGACCGAAGCCATGCCACCACGCCCGGCAAGCTGCTCGGCGATCGCCTGGCTGCGCAGCGCCACGACCTTCGCCGCATCCTCCAGCGACAACGCACCCGCGACACACGCAGCCGCGATCTCACCCTGCGAGTGACCGACCACCGCATCCGGCTCAACACCCACGGACGCCCACACGGCGGCCAGACCCACCATCACGGCGAAACTGGCCGGCTGCACCACATCCACGCGCTCCAGCAGCTCCGGCTCCGCCTCACCCCGCAGCACGTCCACGAGCGACCAGTCGATCCACGGCTCAAGCGCAGCCGCACACTCCGCGATCCGCTCCGCAAAGACCGGCGACTCAGCCAACAACTCCCGGCCCATCCCGACCCATTGCGAGCCCTGACCCGGAAACACCCACACAACCTTGCCCGGCGTCCCCGAACCCGAGACCACACCCGCCGCACTCTCACCACGCGCCAACGCCCGCAGCCCGTCCAGCGCCTCCGCCTGTGAACCGGCCACCACCACCGCACGCTCACCCAGCACCGCACGGCCGGTAACGAGCGCCCGGGCCACCGACGCCGGCGACACTTCCTCGGCACTCTCGATGAACGCCGCGAGCCGCTCCGCCTGACCCGCCAGCGAGGCGGCGCTGCGCGCCGACACCACCAGCGGCACCACACCCGTGGACCCGAGCGCCGGTTGCTGCGCCGCCTCTTCCGGCGCCTCCTCCAGGATCAGATGCGCATTCGTCCCGCTGATACCGAACGCCGACACACCAGCCCGGCGTGGACGCCCCTCCGTCCTCGGCCACTCCCGCGCCTGCGTCAACAACTCCACCGCACCGGCGGACCAGTCCACCTGCCGCGTCGGCTCATCCACATGCAACGTCGCCGGAAGCACCTCGTGCCGCAACGCCTGCACCATCTTGATCACACCAGCCACACCCGCAGCCGCCTGCGCATGCCCGATGTTCGACTTCAACGACCCCAACCACAGCGGCTTCCCCGCGTCCCGGCCCTGTCCATACGTCGCGAGCAACGCCTGCGCCTCGATCGGATCGCCCAGCGCCGTCCCCGTACCATGCGCCTCCACCACATCCACATCCGCTGGAGCGAGCCCCGCGTTGGCCAGCGCCCTGCGGATCACCCGCTGCTGCGACGGCCCGTTCGGCGCCGTCAGACCATTCGACGCGCCGTCCTGATTCACCGCACTGCCACGCAGCACCGCCAGCACCCGGTGCCCACGCTCCCGCGCCACCGACAGCCGCTCCAGCACAACCACACCGACACCCTCGGCCCAGCCCGTACCATCCGCCGCCGCCGCGAACGCCTTGCACCGACCGTCGGCAGACAGACCTCGCTGGCGCGAGAACTCCACGAACTGGTCGGGCGTCGCCATCACAGCAACGCCGCCGGCCAGCGCCATCGAGCACTCGCCCTGCCGCAGCGACTGGCCCGCCAGGTGAATGGCCACCAGCGACGACGAGCACGCCGTGTCCACCGACACCGCCGGAC